>NZ_JACHIF010000002.1:341087-682175 GCF_014203045.1 Prosthecobacter dejongeii | reverse complement strand
CGCTGCCCCGCAAAAAACGCCCCTGGATGGACGCCATCTTTAGCAAAATCGAGACTCTAACCGCACCTCTGGTCTACTCTACTGCATAGTCCGGGTTCAAATCAGTCGTTCGAGCAAACCTCGAACGACTGTGTAAGCGTAGGCTTCCGCCTCAGGGCGGCGACTGGCACGCGGACCTGCCACATTGAGAGACTGTAAGCGATGACGCTGAACAAAATCCAATGCCAATTCAACCGCACGCTCTGGTGCGATTTCCCAGCCATTGATCAAACGATAAGGCCGCTGCTGTTTCATGCAGTGAAAGACCGTCAACTCAGTACCACCTTCCAAATCTCCAAAGTAAACGACTAGAGTGCCATCGGCATCATTTAGATTTTGGATCGTGCGAGCCTTGTAGCCTCCTTGAGGAAGTTCCTTCAATGGATAGTGAGCCGGAATGATTCCATCTTCATCAATCCGCCCTGAAGGGCACCAGCCACCACAAGGAAAGTCGAGTTCCAACGCCGCATCAAGAGCGCCACGATCGACTCCCGTCTGCCCGCCGGAAATGATGGTCAATGAAGAAGACCTCTTCTTTTTCGTCATCATCGGTTAGGCCTCTCCTTCGTTCAGGCTTTTTAAATACCCTTCCACATCGGGAGGCGATCCATAACTGTTCCAAGGATATCCGTCTTGCGATCGCAGGGGCGACCGAGGCCCCTCATCCGTAAGGCACCAATCAATCAACTGCCTTATATTACCGGGAGTGACCACACCATGAGGATCGAAGCACGGACAATAAAATCGGCTCCAATTTCCACCGGTGCCCGCCCCAGCGAATTCGGACCCGAGGATGATGATCAGTCGTTCGGTTTCATCCTGCCCCAGCACATAATGAGCGATGAACCGCTTATCCTCACTCACCACATGCAGAATCAAGTCCAGGCTATCGCGATCCTCCTGAACCCACCAAACAAACAAGCGTCCTTCGCGGACAAGTTTACGACGATTTTTCTTAGCAACGGACATGTTCAAGGGCTTTGAAGTTCCCTTTGAGCTTCCTACAAATTGCCTTCCGATCAAATGTTCATTTGAACATTTTCAGGATTAACTTTCTGATTCCGAGAACACTTCGGCCATTAAGATTGCTGATCCGTGAGCGCTTTCTGTTTCTGAAAAATTCGACTGATGAGCGTCATTGCCACGAGCGTTAACGGAATATCCACAATCCCAGAGACGATCGAAGCAATCGTCGCTGTTTTTAAGGAAGGTAGATCCGTGACGGCCATGCTGGTGCGGAAGGTGATCTGCCCCGTGATGCTAGACAAGATCCACAACGTCCACCAGAGTGGCAGAACTCCCGAACCTTCCTGGGTCTGCCAGCGTTTGGGGTTGCTGCTGACCTGCCAGATTTCGCGCATGGCCTGATAGGGCCTCACTAAATTCATGAAGGGAACAAAGTACCATCCCACGGACCAACCCGGTGTGAATTTCATCCCTTGAGCGCCAAATCCGTGGCAGTTCGCATTGGCCCGGTAGATCCACTTTAAAAAAGTAATGCCCGTGATGAGAAAGACCCCGAGATAAGCGATCCCGATGACCTGCTGTCTTGCATCGTTGGCCTCAGCCTCAGCATCCGTAAAGCCACCTTTCTCAATCATGCTCATCTGAGTAAAGTCGCTCAGTAAACTTGCCACCATGAGAGACAGGTCTAGCCAGAGCATGACCTTGAGAAACTTCGTCAGCCCGGATGGGTCCTTGGTAAAACGATACGGAGCCGTTTCACCAAACAAAGAGTTAGCCGTAGCCTCCTCATTTTCACGAGTGTACTTAGTTTCAGATTTATAGGCAGGAGTCGGTTGATAAACAGTCGTGGGCGGAAACAGTTTTGAGATGGGCTGCCACTCCCCCATCCCCTCGCGCCAATACAACGCACCCTCTCCAAATTGGCCTTCTAACCACAATGCACGCGCCTGATCCTCCTCATAAATTTTCGATTCTCCGGTGCCTGTATTGATGTAGATGGCGCTCATGCGTGCCACGACTATTCGTGAATAATAAGCTCTGTCGAGAAAATTCCTAATATCAGCACATCATCTCAACTTCACAGAATATCACTACTGAGAGGAGTCAATTGAGAGGCACGCGGTGACACACCTCAAAACGGTTCCCGCAGGGGTCTTCAAAAAACACGGCATAATAGCCGGGTTCGTAAGCCAATGGCCCCTCCACGCAACGGGCACCAGCTTGAGTAGCCACTTGGGCCAGTTCATCCACGGCCTCCACCGACTCCGCTCGGAACGCCACACGATTTTCGTTCGCCACATGGCTAGCAGATTCTGTCACGCCAAAAAACTCCGTCACACCATGGCCTGCGGCCTCATATTGCAACCAGCCCTCGATGGCCTGCCGACGTGTAAAGCCCAGCGCAGGCAACAGCCTTTCATAAAAAGGCACCGCCTCAGCTAGGTTCGGGACACGGAGGTCGAGGTGATCGTAGATTCGTCGCATCTTAGAAAGAGGTATGAGGCATAAAACACCTCACCCATGAATCGCCTCATGGCTCACGTTTGGCCTTGCCAAAAAATGCGGTCCCAAATCACGCCTCCAGCCGCGCTCCCCAATTAACGCGGGCTTTCGTAAAAAATGTAGTTCGTCGAGTGGTCGCTAAACTCAAAGTACACGCGCTTCTCGCCACTGTTCTTCACACCATCCAGGTTCTCATCCAGCACGCCGTAGCCAAAGCGGTAAGGGCGGGCCACCACATCCGTCGTCGCGGTGGCCGTGGTCAGTTTATCCACCTGGATGAATTTCCGCACCAGTTTTTCCCCCGCATACACCTCCAGGATGCCGTTCACCCCCGTCCAGTTTTGGATCGAGCGGCTCATCTGGTTTTGCGATTCCTGAGTGCAGGCCGGGATCAGAGCGAAGAGGCACAGGGCCAGAAAAGGTTTCATCATGCCCATTCATTCGTTTCTCGGCCTCAGGCTGCGAGTAGAAAAAACCGCCTTTTTTCCAACCTAACTAAAAAACAAACAGAGGGATGCGACGATGATAAGATAAACCGTCATCGCCTTACCCCCTGGCTTCAAACAAGCATAGGCCGGCCAGCGCGGGCAGTAATAAACCCAAAAACCATCCGCTTGCGACATCTCCCGCACCGTTTCATGCGCAGAGCTGAGGCCAGGAACGGAGGTGCTCCACCCCAGGTCCCCGGTGGGTCGGATGAGGGTGGAACGATAGCTGCGCCCCTGCACCTCATACTCATAGCAGACAGCCCCACTTTCTGAATGACCCCCATGATATTCCTCCTCCACCCAGGACCTCATCCTGCGCCCGGAAACCGAAGGCCAGCGACGGGAATACGCGGAGGCAGTCCCGGCGACCAAGGCCAGAAAATAAAAACTAACCGCAAGGATTAAAAGCAACATGAGACAACTTGGATCCAGGTGAGACCTGCATTTCATCCTGCATACAAGACAAACAGCATCTACCTCTTCTATGCCAGAGCAATCAAACAAACAACCGGGAGGGCACAAACTCCCGTGACACCTCATACGCGTGCCCCAGCTCCAGCAGCCGCGCCTCTGACCAGGCGGGACCGATGAAAGACAGGCCCACGGGCAGCCCCTCCGCGAGCCCCATAGGCACTGTTAAGTGTGGGTAACCAGCCACGGCGGCCTGGGTGCTAAACACTCGCACGTTGGCATCACCCAGTCCTAGATCAATGCGCCCTGCAGGATCATTGGTTGGGCAAATCAATGCATCCAATCGGTCCTTTTTCAGCGCCCTATCAATGCCCTCTGGCCCTGCCAGCCGAGTCGCCAATTGTCTGAGTTCCATGGCTTTCGCCAGATGCTCTGGCGTGTTTCGGCTTTCAGCTTCGATGAAAAACTCTTGGTTGAAGTACGGCATTTCCTGAGTGCGATGCTCTTCGTTATACGCGATCAATTCAGCCAGGGATTTCACCACCCCGCCGCGGGCTATGAGATAGGCATTCAGTTCCTGCCTAAATTCCGTCAACATCGCTATCCAGGCAGCAGAACTAGCCTCACGGTGATTCGGAATCTCCACGTCTTCCACCAGGATCGCCCCCGCTTCTTGCAGGGTTAAAAGAGAGCGCTCAAAGAGCCTCCAAACCTGGCGATTGAATCCGCTCAAAGATCTTAAAATGCCCAACCGCCGCCCTTTCAGCCCGTCCGGCCCCAGGGTAAAGCTGTAGTCCTTCGCCACCTGCGCCTGAGCCGTGGCCGCATCCCGCGCATCCGCGCCAGCCAGCACATTCAGCAGCAGCGCGGCATCCCGTACCGTTTGCGTCATCGGCCCGGCGGTGTCTTGCCAGCGTGTGATGGGAATGATGCCCGCACGACTGATCAATCCCATTGTGGGCTTGAACCCCACAATGCCGCACGCTGCGGCAGGGCTGACGATGGAGCCATTCGTCTCCGTGCCTACCGCTGCCGCGCATAGCCCCGCCGCCACCGCCACTGCAGAGCCGCTGCTGGATCCACTGGCGCTATGCTCCAGATTATGTGGATTTAAAGTGAGACCGCCGCGCGCGCTCCAGCCGCTGGTGGAGCTGGGCGAGCGGATGTTCGCCCACTCGCTGAGATTCGTTTTGCCTAAAATGACCGCCCCGGCCTCGCGCAGACGTTTCACCACTGTCGCATCCTGGGCTGGTTTCGGTGCGCCCAGCAGCGCTAGAGAGCCCGCCGTCGTCTCCATCGCATCGGCGGTTTCGATGTTGTCCTTGATCAGGATGGGGATGCCCCGCAGCGGCCCAGCCCCGCCAGGGCGGCGCACGTCCGGGTTCATCTCCACGATGGCATGCAGCTCCGGCCCGGCACGATCCAGCGCGGCGATCCGCCCCAGGTAGTAGTCCAGCACCCGTTCCGCGCCTACCCGCCCTTGATGCAGCCGCGTGGCCAGCTCCGCCACCGTCACGCCCTCCGTCGGCAGGATGTCCTCCTCACGGCGGCAACCAGCCAGGACAGTGAGGGCAGAGCCGATGAATAAACGTCTTTTCATAGTGGGCGACAGTCAGCTTGGCAAAAAAGCCCCCTGGGGGTCAAGCCCCACCTCACCCCCTGGCGGTCACTTTCCCACCACCGCTCACTTCAGACCACCGATCTTGCACCCCTGCGCCTCTGGCTGCGGCGTGGCCACTGGCTTGCCAGAAAGCACCGCGTCCAGCGCATCGCGCAGGTCCTTTGTCGTAGCGGCGCGCTGCCGCTTCGTCGGGCCCAGATAAAGGTCATTGATGCGGCCTTTATATAGCACCGCGCCCGCCGGGGACAGCAGCACGGCCTCTGGGGTAATGGCCGCGCCCACCTGCCGGGCCAGCTTCTGCTCCTTGTCCACCAGCACACTGGCCACCACCTTGTTCATATCCGCATGCTGCAACGCCACCTCCACGGTGATCTCAGAATCCGAGTGCACCAGATGCACCGCCACCCGGTCCGCATACTCCGCCGCGATCGCATTGATCTCCGGCATGAAGGGCCGAGTGGTGGAGCAGAAGGGCGAGACAAAGACCAATAGTACCGCCTTTTTTTCCCCCGCCACCAGCGGCGCATGCATTTTCCCGTCCGTCCCCTGCAACTCCAGCACGGGCTCAGCGGCGAGAAGTCCGGAGGCAAAAGTGAGGCATAGCAGCAGGAGGGGCAGGAGTTTCATAAGCCGGGAGTGGTCAAATCAGTCAAGGGGGTCAAGACGGGGCAATCCAGTCAAATTTGTCAAGGGAGGTCAAGCTGTCAAAAAAACAGCCCCCATCTCGTCACCCAAATGCCATCCCCTCCTGTTAATCCTGTCCATCTTGTCAATCCTATAAAAAAAGCCCCCTGCACATCCTCCTGCCCCCACCTCCATCTCGTCCCCCACAATCCCATCCAGCTCCTATCAATCCTTCCCGCGACTGCGGGACTGCCATCTTGTCCAAAAACTCCCCGCCCTTCCCCCCTTCCAAACCCGCCAGTTGACGCCCCCCCTCTCCTGCACTATGCACCTTTTATCCGGCGCGCTTCCTGCTGCGGCGGGTAATTGCAAATCCCACTCTCATACAACAATGGTCAAAATCGGCATCAATGGTTTCGGGCGCATCGGCCGCCTCGTGTTTCGCGCAATCTGTGATCAGGGCCTCCTGGGCAAGGAGATCGAAGTCGTCGCCGTCAACGACCTCGTGCCTGCGGATAACCTCGCTTACCTCGTGAAGTACGACTCCACACAGGGCAAGGCCAAGGAAGAAGTTTCCTCCAAAAAGAGCAGCCCTGAGCTGGCTGAAGACGACATCCTCGTCGTGGACGGTCACGAGATCAAGTGCCTGGCCGTGCGTGCGGGCCCTTCCGCCCTCCCATGGAAAGAACTCGGCGTGGACATCGTCATCGAATCCACCGGCCTCTTCACCGAGCGCAGCAAAGCCCAGGGTCACATCGACGCCGGCGCCAAGAAAGTCATCATCTCTGCCCCAGGTAAGGAAGAAGACATCACCATCGTCATGGGCGTGAACCATGAGAAGTACGATGCCTCCAAGCACCACGTCATTTCCAATGCTTCCTGCACCACCAACTGCTTGGCCCCGGTCGTGCACGTGCTGCTGAAAGAAGGTTTCGGCGTCGCCGAAGGCCTGATGACCACCATCCACAGCTACACCGCCACCCAGAAGACCGTGGACGGCCCGAGCGCCAAGGATTGGAAAGGTGGCCGTTCCGCCGCCATCAACATCATCCCAAGCAGCACTGGTGCCGCCAAGGCCGTCGGCCTGGCCATCCCTGAAGTGAAGGGCAAGCTGACCGGCATGTCCTTCCGCGTGCCTACCCCAACCGTCTCCGTCGTTGACCTCACCGTCAAGACTGAGAAGGAAACCAGCTACGCCGAGATCTCCGCCGCCATGAAGAAGGCCAGCGAGACCTACCTCAAGGGCATTCTGGGCTGGACCAAGGACGAAGTGGTGAGCACCGACTTCATCCACGACCAGAGCAGCTCCGTCTTTGACGCCGGTTCCGGCATCGAGCTGAACAGCAAGTTCTTCAAGCTCGTCAGCTGGTACGACAACGAGTGGGGTTACTCCAACCGAGTCGTGGACCTGGTGAAATACATTGTGAGCAAAGGCCTGTAATCGCCAAGAAAACAGCCCACCTTTTCAAACCCTTTCACGGGCCGGCTCGCAAGAGTCCGGCCCGTTTTTTTTATTCTTCGAGAGGAGCGCGGATTCCCTCAAGCCCCTCCTGTAAATCCTGTCCATCTTGTTAATCCTGTAAAAAACAGCATCACCGCCACCCAGCGCCCCCACCTCCATCTCGTCCCTCCCCGTCCATAAACCATCCTCTCTTCACCATCACCCCTCATCCCATGAATACCTACCCACGCCCTAACCAACACCGCGACCGAAACAAATTCCGCAGCTTCCGCCTCGTCTGCCCACCCCTGCTGCTGCCGCCGCCCATATCATAGTTGGTTAGCCCGCCCCTGTCGTGCGTCCGGTCAATCGCGCACCGCCCATGTCCCAGTACCTCTCCCAGCTTCACAGTCTCCCCCGGCCATTTTGGATCCTTGCCGGGGCCACGTTCGTCAACCGGTTTGGTCTCTTCGTCTGGCCCTTTCTCACCATCTTCATCACGCGCAATGGCAATACCGCCACGCAGGCGGGCCTCGCCGTGGCCAGCTACTCCGCCGGGGCCATGGGGGCCGCCGCCCTCGGTGGCTGGCTGGCCGATAGGCTGGGGCGCAATGTCACCCTCGCCCTCTCCGCCTTTGGCAGCGCCGCCTGCATGCTGGCCATGTCCCAGGCCACGGACTGGCGCGTGCTCGCCGTCATCGCCTTTGCCACCGGGCTCATGGGCGAGGCCGGGCACCCTGCGGGCAATGCGCTCATTCAGGACCTTGTGCCGCCGCACCAGCGCGTGCTCGCCTTCGCTGTGAACCGCTTTGCCGTGAACCTCGGCTGGTCCTTCGGCCCCGCCGTCGCCGGACTGCTGGCGGAGGGATCCTTCTTCTGGCTCTTCGTCGTGGATGCCGGCACCTCTGCCCTCTTCGGCCTCATCGCTTGGACCTGCCTGCCGCGGGGAAATCGCACCCACGCCTACCTCGCTGGCTGGGGTCCCGCGCTCGCCTCCATCCGGAAAAACCGGCCTTTCCTCGCCCTCTTCGCCGCCAGCTTCTGCGTCGCCTGGATCTTCCGCCAGACCTCCACCAGCTTTCCCCTGCACTTTGAGCGCAGCGGCCTGCCCATGTCCTGGTGTGGTCTCGTGCTGGCCATGAATGGCGTCATGATCTGCGTGCTGGAGATCCCCCTCGCCGCCGCCACCCGGCCCTGGCCCGTGCGCATGATGCTCGCACTCGGCTACCTCCTCATGGCCGGCAGTTTCCTCATCCTCACCATCGGCGGCGGCTTGGCCATTTTCATCTTCACCATGGTCGTCTTCACCGTCGGGGAAATGTTCGCCTTCTCCCGCCAGCAGGCCTATGCCGCCAGCCTGGCCCCGGATGACATGCGCGGTCGTTACTCCGGCTTCCTGAGCTTCGCCTGGTCCATCGGCGGCATCATCACCTCCATCGCCTCCCTTCACCTCTATGAGACAGCGCCCGCCCTGCTCTGGTCCGTCACCGCCGCCCTCGGCCTCCTCGCCTCCCTCCTCATTTTAAGGGTGGGGCGGTGATCAACCGAAATAGCTGGTAGAAACTGGATCAGCTCCAAATACACCCGGAATTTATCATTCCAGGCTTGGAGGGCGTGGTGATTCCGGAACCCAAAGAACAGGTCAACATTACCACCACATCACCTGACTACAGGGGAACAGTATAATGATGCCAATAGTCCATAAAAGAGCGATCCCTGCTTTACTCATCAGGTGCACGAATTTCGTCCGCCCTCTCCCACACTGTAAGAACGAGCGTTTCAGGGTCAAAGCTAAACCAGAGATGGGCCTCCCTCTGCTCAGTTTTACGAACCGAACTGCATCTGCCATCTCCAAAGCTCTCTATGTATTTCACATGGACTAGTCCATCATAATCATTACTCCGGCGATATTGGACGCTCTCAATCTCAATGTCGTCAATGTCTCCCCCAAAACCAAATCCTCCAAGTAGAGGCTCCAATCCCGCAGATTTCTTTTCAATCACATCCCGGGCAATCTTTTGGAACTCAGCAGGCTCTTCAAAAAACAACTCAGCAGCCGCCTCCGGCAGGTCAAAGTCTTCAGTCATAGGCAGATCTTCCAGGCTCATATTCAAGTTAACTGTGTAGAAATTTTTGCTCGGCATAGCTAGGAGTCGACCGACCAAGTTGCATACTTGGATTCGCGGAAAGGCATTCCAGGACATTGCTTAATTCTGCGTTATTTCAACCAGCATCCCCTTTCCGTCCCATCCAGGTGCATTCCGGTCACATTCCCGTGTGCATCCGTTGCTAGGCACCTACCATAGGCCACGTACACCTTCCCTCACATGACCCTGGGCCTTTTCATCCCCTGCTACATCGACCAGCTTTACCCTCAGGTCGGCCAGGCCACGTACACGCTGCTCACCCGTCTCGGTCATCAGGTGGAGGTGCCGGAAAAACCCGCCTGCTGCGGCCAGCCCATGTCAAACTCCGGCTTCGCCAAAGCCGGCGCAGGCTGCCTCACCGACTTCGCCCGCGAATACGCCCGCTTTGACCACATCGTCTCCCCTTCCGGCAGTTGCGTGCTGCATTTGAAGGAGAGCCTGGAGGCGCAACACTCCCCCCTGGCCCACCGCGTTTATGAACTCTGCGAGTTCCTCCACGACATCGCCAAGGTGGATTCCCTGCCCGCCCGCTTTCCCCATCGTGTGGGTCTGCACCAGAGCTGCCACGGCCTGCGCGGCCTGGGCCTCGGCAGCCCCAGCGAGTGCCGGGTGCCCGCCTTTTCTAAACCCGCCCGCCTGCTGCAAATGGTCGCCGGTTTGGAACTCGTCCCGCTGGACCGCTGCGATGAATGCTGCGGTTTCGGCGGCACCTTCTCCGTCTTTGAAAGCGATGTCTCCGTGAGCATGGGCCGCGACCGCATCCAAGATCACATCCGCCACGGGGCCGAGTTCATCACCAGTGCCGATATGTCCTGCCTCATGCACCTCGGCGGCCTCCTCTCCCGCCAGGCCCCGCAGATGAAGGTGCGGCACATCGCCGAGATCCTCGCTGGGACAGAAGAGTTGGC
Organism: Prosthecobacter dejongeii; assembly: GCF_014203045.1. Lineage (NCBI taxonomy): Bacteria > Pseudomonadati > Verrucomicrobiota > Verrucomicrobiia > Verrucomicrobiales > Verrucomicrobiaceae > Prosthecobacter > Prosthecobacter dejongeii. The sequence continues at coordinate 672,027 of NZ_JACHIF010000002.1, read as the reverse complement.
TATGGATGGCCATGGTTTGCCCTAGTTTGCGATGGTTTATAAAACCCACTGCTACCATCGACACCCACCAGGATAACCCCTGCAAACAACCGCTCAACCACCGCCAACGCGCGCAGCGCAAACTTCCCCCTTCCCCATGACTCACTCCGCCGCCGCTCACGAGTTCCAGCGGGATCCCGCTCGCGCCGCTTGGCATGACCAAACGCTCTGGATGGTCCGTGCCAAACGCGACCGCATGGCCGCCCGCGTGCCCGAGTGGGAGCAACTCCGCGAGGCCGCCTCCCAGATCAAGGAGCATACCCTATCCAAACTGGCCGACTACTTGGAGCAGTTCGCCGACACCGCCGCAGCGAACGGCATCCACGTCCACTGGGCTGCCGATGGCGACGAGCACAACCGCACCGTCCACAGCATCCTGAAAAAGCACGGCGCGCGCAAGCTGGTGAAGAGTAAGTCCATGCTCACCGAGGAATGCCACCTCAATCCCCACCTGGAAAAGCATGGCATCGAAGTCATTGATACCGACCTCGGCGAGCGCATCGTCCAGTTCCAGAAGATGCCGCCCAGCCACATCGTCATGCCCGCCATCCACCTGAAGCGGGCCGAAGTGGGCGAGGTCTTTCACGAGCACCTCGGCACCCCCTCCGGGCTGGATGATCCGCAGCAGCTCACCGAGGCCGCACGCCAGCATCTGCGCAGTCATTTTCTCACCGCCGATGCCGCCCTCACCGGGGTGAATTTCGCCGTAGCCGAGACTGGCGGCTTCGTCGTCTGCACCAATGAGGGCAATGCCGACATGGGCGCCCACCTCGCCCCTGTCCACATCGCCAGCATGGGGATTGAAAAGATCATCCCCCGGCAGGCCCACCTCGGCGTCTTCCTGCGCCTGCTCGCCCGCAGCGCCACCGGCCAGCCCAGCACCGTCTTCAGCTCCCATTTTTTAAAGCCGCGCCCCGGCCAGGAGATGCACATCGTCATTGTGGACAATGGCCGCAGCCGCCAGCTCGCCCGCAGCGACTACCGCAAATCACTCGCCTGCATCCGCTGCGCCGCCTGTTTTAATACCTGCCCCGTTTACCGCCGCAGCGGCGGCTACAGCTACAGCTACTTCATCTCCGGCCCCATCGGCAGCATCCTCGCGCCGAATGTGGACAAAGCCGCCCACGCCAGCATGCCCTTCGCCTCCACCCTCTGCGGCTCCTGCACCGCCGTGTGCCCCGTGAAGATTGACATCCACACCCAGCTACTGAAATGGCGGCAGGACATCACCGCCGCAGGCCATGCCCCCTGGTGGAAAAAAGCCGCCATGCACACCACCGCCTTCGTCGTCCGCCGCCCTGCCCTCTTCCGCCTCGGCGGCTGGTTCATGCGCCGCACCACCCCGCTGCTGAATCTACTCCGCCTTGATCCCTGGACCCAATCCCGCGACCTCCCCCCCGCCCCCGCCCAGACCTTCCGCCAATGGCATAACCAACAGTCTAATAAAAAATAGAGCATGAATGGAAAGTGCTCAGTGCTCAGTGCTCAGTGCTCAGTGCGAGGTCAAAGGTCAAAGGTCAAAGCGTCAAGAATCTCACTCCATCAACCATCAACCCCTCAACCATCAACCCCTCACCCCCATGAGCCGCGCCACCATCCTCGCCGCCGTCCGTCAGGCCCAGGGCAGCCCCACGCCCCTGCCCGAGGCCCCCGTGGACGCCCTGCGTGCACTGCCCAATGAAGCCTCCCTGCCGGACTTCATCGCCACGCTGGACCTCATCGGCGCACGCGTCATCCGGGGCCGCAGCTTCACCGAGGCCGCCACTTGGCTGCGCGAAAACGTCCCCGCCACAGCCGCCCTCGCCTCCCACGTCCCGCAGCTCCCCGGCACTGTGGATCTCACCACCGTTACCGATCCCCACGCGCTCGATGGCATCCACACCGCCATCCTCCACGCTCGTTTCGGCGTCTGCGAAAACGGCGCCGTCTGGCTGGATGAAACCGAGCTCGGCCCCCACCGCGTCCTCCCCTTCATTGCCGAGCATCTCTTCATCATCCTCCGCGCCGCCGATCTCGTCCCCACCCTGCACCACGCCTACGAGCGCATCGACACCATCGGCAGCGGCTTCGGCCTCTTCCTCGCCGGTCCCTCCAAGACCGCCGACATCGAACAATGCCTCGTCATCGGTGCCCACGGCGCACGCGGTGCCACGATCTTCATCCTCGACTAAACCGCCCACACCGCAACCACGAAGCATCCTGGACTGCGCCAGCCCCCTGGCGCTTTCGAGAAGCTCACCCGCCCAGCACGCCAAGTCTACTGTTGTCTAGCCTTTAGGCGACTCAACGACGTTCCGCCCACTCTCCAGATTCCCGCAAGCCTAAACATCAACAGAGCCCCTACACTTGTAAAACCCTCAAAAAATCCTGTTAATCCTGCCATCTTGTTAATCCTGTAAAAAAGCCCCCCTTCCACCACTCCGCCCCCACCTCCATCTCGTCCCCCCAATCCATCCCCTTTCTGTCAATCCTTTCCGCAACTGCGGGACTGCAATCCTGTCTAAAAAAGCCTCCCCATCTTTGCCGCCCGCCACCTTGCCACACTTCCTGTTAATCCTGTAAAAAAGCCTCCCTTCTACCAATCCGCCCCGCCCGATCTCACCCCCCGTGCCAGCCTCGCCCCCAGCTCTCATCGAAACCACTCGCGACGGCCCCAAGACCGCCCGCTGGGTACTGGAGGCCGCCGATTGCCGCGCCCTCGCCACCCACCGCATCGCCCGGCTGGGCATGGATGAAGCCGTGCCGCCCTATGAGCGCGTACGTCTTTCCCCCAGCGGCAGCTTCCTCATGGTCTGCCTCAGCGGCAGCGGTCGTGTCCTCCTGGATGGCCGCTGGCACCGTGTCAGCCCCGGCACCGCCTGCATGGCCCCGCCGCGCGTGCCCAATGCCTTTCACGCCCTCCCGGGCGAGCCCTGGCACTTCCTCTGGGTGCGTTATGACGAGCCCCCCTTTGTCACACCTCTGGTTAGCGCCGCCTCCCCTGTAAAGGTCAAGGTGGATGCCGCCCAGCTCCACCGCATCTGGGCCGGCCTGCGTGGCGAGTGGGAAAGCACCCGCGATGTGAAGGCCCTGCATCACTGGACCGAACTCCTCCAGCACCACACCCGCCGCCTCGCCGAACCCTGGCGTCGCGATGAACGCCTGCGCCGCCTCTGGCAGGAGGTGGAAACCCGCCTGGCCGAGGATTGGACGCTCGCCTCCCTGGCCCACGCCGCCCACGTCAGCGAGGAGCACTTCCGCCGCCTTTGCTGGAAAGAACTGGGCCGCAGCCCCATGGCCCACCTCACCTCGCTGCGCATCCAGGCCGCCCAAGAGATGCTCAGCAACACCGAGGATAAGCAAGAGGTCATCGCCCAGCAGATCGGCTACCGCAGCCCCATCGCCTTCTCCCGCGCCTTCCGTCGCTGGGCCGGCTGCCTCCCCTCCGACTACCGCGCCCGGGCTTGATCTAATAGATCACTCACTCTCTTCCAGCGTCTTCGCCTCCTCATCACCACGGCCCTCATCGCCAGGACGGCGAGGGTCCACCTTCAGCGCGATGAGGCCAAACGTCACCGCCCAGGCCCCGCCCAGCGTCCAGCCCGCCAGCACATCCGTGGGCCAGTGCACGCCCAGATACACCCGACTGCAACCCACCAGCAGCGCAATGATCACCGATAGCGACACAATGTACAGCCGCACCTTCCGGCTGGGCTGCGTGCGCGCCAGCATCACGCCCAGCGTCAGATAGACCACCGCCGCCATCATCGCATGGCCGCTGGGAAAGCTGGCGCTCGTCACCAGCACCCCATGCGGCACCAGGTCCGGGCGCGGACGGCCAAACAAACTTTTCAACCACGCCGAGGCCTGCATCCCACCCGTGATGGCCACCAGCGTCAGCAGCGACAGCCGCACCCGGCCATACAGCAGCATCAGCCCCATGGAGACCACCGTCAGCCCGGTCAGGATCGTGAATCCCCCCAGCGCCGTCAGGTCCCGCCCCATCTCCTCCATCCACGGCGGGCCCAGTGGATCCGCCGGATTCCCCGCCTCCCGCATCGCCAGCAGGATCTTCTCATCATAGCTGTGCGATTCCTTTTGCTGCACCTCCTCCGCGATCTCGATAAAGCCCAGCAGCCCGCAGGCAATGATCAGCAACGCCGCCGGGATCAGTGGCTCCTTGCGCCACTGGCGCACCTGATTTTGAAAAAGCTCCCACGAACGCGCAATCATAATTCAATAACCTCACCCCTACCTCACCTCCGGCCAAAATCCCCCTGAATTTCGACCCACCCGTCACCCATTTTTTCGGCCCTCCCCCGCCCTCCGGATGCCTCACTCGACAGGCTTTGGCAAAAAGAGGTAGCCGCCTGCGTACCGTACGCCGGATGGCCAGACCGAAAGCTCACCCACCCCCGAGCTTACCCCAGCTCCCCAAGGAGCGGGACTTGCCAAGTCCCGTCATCTCACGCCTCCGCCCGCTCTCTCCCCTCGCACCCACCCACCCTGTGCATTTCGGTCACCTCCTTGTGGACGCCCTCGCAGGAATCTGGTGGAATGCCCGCGTTATATCGTCTCCACCACCATGCGCCGCTTTGCCCTCCTCTGCCTGCTGCTCACCACAGCCCTGCCCCTCTGGGCCCAGCCCGTCTCCCTCTTCGATGGCAAATCCCTCACTGGCTGGGACTTCGACCCCGCCGTCTGGCGCATTGAGGGCGGCCTCATGACCGGCGGTTCCCTCACCGAAAAAGTCACGCAGAACTACTTCATCTGCACTCACAAGAGCTACCAGAACTTCGATCTCAAACTGAAGATCAAAGTCAGCGGCGATCCCACCACTGGCATGCTGAACAGCGGCATTCAAATCCGCAGCTTGCGTGTGCCCAGCGGCCATCACATGAGCGGTTACCAGGTGGACTGCGGCAAGGGCTGGTTCGGCAAAATTTATGACGAATTCCGCCGCAACAAAGTCATCGCCGAACCTCTCGACGCCGCCGCGTTGGACAAGGCCGTGGACGTCTATGGCTGGAACGAATACCGCATCCGCGCAGAAGGCCCACGCATCCAGGTCTGGATCAATGGCGTCGCCGCGATTGACTACACCGAGGCCGACAAAAACGTCGCGCTCGATGGCCAACTCGGCCCCCAGGTCCACAGCGGCGGTGCCTGCATCGTGCAGGTAAAGGACATCACGATTGAGGAACTCCCCGCCACCCCCGGTGCGCCCACCTGGCAGTCCCTCGGCGGCGTCGAGGCCGCACGCAAACTCCTCGCCCCACCCGCCAAAGGCAAACGCGACACCAGTTACAACAACGTTCAAGGCACCGCCAAAACCGCAGCCGAGCAGCAAAAGCTCTTCCACCTGCCCGAAGGTTACGACATCGAACTCGTCGTCCAGGAAAGCGACGGCATCGGCAAATTCGTCAGCGTGTATTTTGATCAGCGCGGCCGTTTGTGGACGCAGACCGCCTTTGAATATCCGGTGGATGCCAATGAAAACCCCGCCGCAGCCGAGGCCATCTACAACAGCCCCGGCAAGGACAAAGTCCTCATCTATTCCCGCGAGGCCCTCAATGCCCCGCTGCCTCCCGGCGGCCTAACCAATCCTGTGGTCTATGCCCAGGGCCTCGCCATCCCCCTGGGCATCCTGCCCTGGGGCAATGGCGACACCTGCTACATCCAGCATGGCCATGACCTGAAGCTCTTCAAGGATACCGATGGCGACAGCCGGGCCGATACCCACGAAGTCCTCCTCACCGGCTTCGGCGTGCAGGACAGCCACCTCTTCCCCCATCAGTTCACCCGCGCCCCCGGCGGCTGGATCTGGATGGCCCAGGGCCTCTTTAACAACAGCCAGGTCCACAAGCCTGGCAGCAAAGCCCTCGTGGATTACCCCAAGTGCGGCATGGCCCGCATGCGGCCCGATGGCAGCGACTTTGAAGTCACCAGCGTCGGGCCTAACAACATTTGGGGACTCGTCATCACCGGCGAGGGCGAGACCTTCATCCAGGAGGCCAACGACTACGGCTACCCCGTCATGCCCTTCCATGAATACGCCTACTACCCCGGCGGCATGGAGGCCCTGAAAAAAAGCTACCAGCCCGATTTCCCACCACAGGCGGATTTCCGCATGGGCGGTACCGGCCTCAGCGGCCTCGCCCTCATTGAAAACGGCCCCCTCGTCGATGCCCAGGCCGCCCATACCATAGCTGTCGCCAACCCCATCACATCCAAGGTCCAAACCCTCGCCATGCACCGCGACGGCGCCTACTGGAAGCTCGAACAAAAGCCCGACCTCATCACCTGCGACGATCCCTTCTTCCGCCCCGTGGCCCTCACCAACGGCCCCGACGGCTGCATCTACATCGTGGACTGGTATAACAAAATCATCTCCCACAACGAAGTCCCCCGCGCCCACCCCGACCGCGACAAAACCCGAGGCCGCATCTGGCGCATCGTCCCGAGAGGAGCGCGGACACTCCTGTCCGCATCTAAAACCGAAGCGGCGCAGCCGCCTATCTCCAGGCCCTCGCCTGACCAGCCGACTCCCGACTCCACCTCCAAAGAAATGGGCAAAAGTGCCCACGCTCCCCTCCCCCCCATCCCCGATTTCACCCAGCTCAGCAACGAAGACCTCATCGCCCTCCTCGCCACCAAACCCACCGCCAAAGCCCACCTCGCCTGGCAGACATTGGTGGACCGCGGCATGCTACCAAAAGATCATTGGTCGAGCCAAGAGTACTCTTCGCCTCCTCTCACCAAAGAAGTCCGCTCCTTGGCAAACAATCTGACGAATGAAAACATCGCCAAGCTCCTCTCCTTCGCCAAGCCCTCCCTCCCCAGCGGCCCCACCATCCAGTCCTCACGCGGTGCCAAACAAATCCCCGTTCGCGAAGCTTATGACCGCGAGTTCGAACGCTTCCTAGTTCGCATGTTCCTAGAGCGGCATCCGGAGGCCGTCGCCAAGTTCCTCGATTCCGAAACCGCCGCCGCACTCCCCGTCGAGGCCCGCGTCCTCGCCGCCCTGGCCCTGGATCCGAAAACCAGCGCCACCCGCGTCGCCAAACTCCTGCCCCAGCTCGACCGCGCCCCGAATGACGAAGAGCTCCTCCGCCTCGCCCAGTTCCCCGAAGAACCCGGCGTGGGCGCAGCCCTGAAAGCCCTGCTCTCCCTGCCCGCATCGGGGGCCGTCGTCGCGGAAAAACTCCTGGCCAAACGCACCTTGCTGGATGCCCCCCGCGTCGCCCCCATCCTCCAAGAGACCGCCCTCAGCATGCTGAAGAGTGACGACTTGCCCACCCGCAAACAGGCCCTCGTGCTGTGCAGCGGCTTTCAAATTCCCGCCGAGGAACACGTCATCGAGCCCCTCTACCAGCGGCAGCAGCTGGTCTTTGCAGGCCAGCCCGTCCCCCAGGATGAAAGTGGCGAACTCGCCCTCCGCCTCGCCGCCTTGGCCGCCATCCGTTCGCCCGAAACCCAGCTCTTCTACGTCCTCGCCGAATCCGATCCCGACTCCACCCTCCGCGATGCCGCGCTGGATGCCCTCATCGCCGCCAGCACCAACTCCGTTCACAGCGCCTGCGAACGCCTCTTCAAGCTCTACCCCAAGCTCACCCCCGCCCAGCGTAAGCGCACGCTCAATGCCCTCTCCGGCCAGGCCGAAGGCGGAGCCAAAAGCCTGCTCGCCGCCATTCTCGACAAAACCATCCCCCAGGCCGATCTCGACGGCCCTGTGCTCGAACGTCTCGCCACCGTCCTGGGCGAAGATCCCGCCCTGGCCCAGCTACAGCAGCAACTCGGCGGCGTGTTTGGCGAAGTGCTTTTGCTCGATGGCCAAGACAGCGCCTGGGTGGATTCCAAGCTCACTCTTGAAGGTCCCTTCACCGTCGAGACCTGGGTCCGCCTAACCGAAGGTATCGGAAATCAGGACAGCATCCTCGGCTCGCCGAAACAGATTGACCTCAACTTCTTCGGCTCCAAATTTCGCGTCTGGCTCGGGGATGGCATCGGCGATGTCGCGGTCGCACAAAAGCCTATGACGCCCGATCTCTGGACCCACGTGGCCATCACCCGTGATGCTGGAGGCACCTTCAAGCTTTATCAAAACGGCGAGCTGGAAGCCACCAGTAGCAAGAAATCCATCGCCCCCTTCAAAGACTGCCGCATCGGCTGGAGCGGCCCCAACCAGGGCACCCACGGCGCGCTCAGCGAATTCCGTGTGTGGAAACAGGCCCGCACCGAGGCCCAGATCCGCGCCCATTTTGACCGCATCCTGCCCCCCACCACCGAAGGCCTGCACTTCACCGCCGCCCGCGACCCGAAGCCCGCCACGCCCAAGCTCTATGGCCAGGGCGCACGCATCGCCAAGACTCTGGACACCCCACCGCTGCTCACCGAGGCCCAGGCCCAGAAGCTGGATGCCCAGTTCACCCGCTACACCGCCCTCGCTACCCAGGGCAAGGCACCGCAGGGCCAGCCCCTCGCCGCCCTCTGCCTCGCCTGTCATCAGATCGGCAGCACCGGCGGCCAGATCGGCCCCAACCTCAGCGGCGCTGGGGCCATGGGCCTCGAGGCCGTGCTGCGCAACATCCTCACCCCCAATGCCGCCATGGAGCCCGGCTACCGCATCTTCCGCCTGGAGATGATGAATGGCGACCTCCTGGATGCCTTCTACGTCAGCGAAGACGCCCAAGCCTACGTCGTGCGCCAGCCCGGCCTGCCCGACCGCCGCGTGCCCAAAAAAGACGTCCGCACCACCCGCTACATCCGCCGCAGCCTCATGCCCGAAGGCCTCCTCGATGCCCTAACCGACCAGCAAGCCGCCGACCTCCTCGCCTACCTCATGACCCTCAAAGGGTAAGCGATCAGCTCACACGCCCCCGAGCTTTCACAACGCCCCCCCAAGGAGCGGGACTTGCCAAGTCCCGTCATCTCACGTCCCACTTCTCCCTTGCACACTCTCCAGCGAGTTATCCAAGCCTCACCTTGCCAACTCCCACTCTTTGCCTAGCCTCCGTTGAATGAAGTTTTTCAATCCGTTCGCGGACATTCACGTCACGCGGAACAACTTGACGCACTGGCAGCAACCAGGCGCGACTTACTTCATCACCTTCCGTATGGCCGATTCGTTACCAGCTGAGATGCTGAGCCAGCTCAAGGCCGAACGCCAGCTTTGGCAGCAAATTCACCCGCCCCCACTCTCGCCCGAGGATGAGGCCGAATATCACCAGCGTTTCTCTGCTCGCCTGGACCAAGGGCTGGATCGCGGTTTCGGTTCCTGCGCGCTGCGTCACACGGATCATCGCCAGACCATGGAGGAATCGCTGAATTTCTTTCAAGGACAGCGTTACAAGCTGCTGTCTTACGTCATCATGCCCAATCACGTGCATGGGCTGATGACGCTTCATCCAGACTGGTCTTTGGAAAAAATCATCTTCAGTTGGAAACGCCGCACCGCTGGAGTGCTCCATCAAAAGCTGGCTCTGGACGGACAGTTCTGGCAGCACGACTACTTTGACCGCCTGATCCGCGACGAAGATCATTTGAGAAACGTGATCCGCTATATCCGTCGCAACCCCGCCAAGGCTGGACTAACCGAAGGTCACTACACCCTCTGGGAAAGCGAGCTCGCACAAGCCGTGCGCTAACAAAAAACAAGGGCAAGACTTGCCCAAGCCAGCAAAACTCGCTGTGGACTTTGCAAGGATAACACGAACGCGTGAGATGGCGGGACTTGGCAAGTCCCGCTCCTTGTTGATCCCCCATCACCTCGTCACTCAAACGACTCCGCAAGTTCACCTGCCCCAGATGTTATTCCCCCCGCAAGCTCACCAACCCCCAAGGAGCGGGACTTGCCAAGTCCCGTCATCTCACGCCCCCGCTGCGCTCCTGGCCAACTCTTCATCGCACCGCCCTCATTGCTTTCTCCCCAAGCGCTACTGCCGCTTGCCCCCAAACCACCGCTTTTCCAAGACGGGACTTGGCAAGCTGCGCTCCTTGGGATAAGCCCACCGCATGCAGTCTACCTCCGCTGAATCCACCGCCAAACCAGCCGCGCCTCCCGATCTGGAAATCAAGGACGCCCAGCTCATTTTCAATCAGGTGTGGAAGCAGCTCGAGGACGACTATGGCCGCGAGAACCTGCGTTTTCCCAAGGAACTCATCCTCCTCGGCGGTGCCCCCGGGGCGGGCAAAGGCACCAACACCAACTTCATCCGCAAGCTGCGCGGCATCACGGCCGAGCCTATCGTCGTCAGCGCCCTCCTCGACAGTCCCGAATCCCAAAAGCTGAAGTCCCAGGGCGGCATGGTGGGCGACCGCGAAGTCGTCGGCATCCTCTTCCGCAAGCTCCTCGAGCCCGAGCAGCAAAACGGGGCCATCCTTGATGGCTTCCCGCGCACCAAGGTGCAGGTGGAGTGCCTGAAGCTGCTCTTTGATGAAATGATGCGCCTGCGGCGGGACTTCTCCGCCACGCCCGATGCCTTCCATTTCAAACAGCCCATTTTCCACATCATGGTGCTCTTTGTGGATGAGGCCGAAAGCATCGCCCGCCAGCTCAAACGCGGCCAGGAAGTCCTCGCCCACAATGAAGAAGTTCGCCGCTCCGGCCTGGGGGAACTTTGGGAAGAACGCGCCACCGACTTCGATCCTACTCTCGCCCGCAACCGCTACAAGGTCTTCAAAGAGAAGACGTACGATGCGCTCGTCTCCCTGAAGGAAATCTTCCACTACCACTTCATCAATGCCCAGGCCTCCCTGGACCTCGTGCAGGAAAACATCGTGCGCGAGCTGGAGTACCAAAGCTCCCTGGAGTTGGACCCCCGCACCTTCGACCTCCTGCGCAAGCTGCCGCTGGCCAGCGAAATCATCCGTCATGCCCGGCAGGACCTCGTCCGCCGCCTGGACAGCTACAAGGTGGAAAAGGCCGATCTCATGCAGGCCGTCGTGGACTTCATCGAAGGCAAAATGATGCCCATCATCGTCCGTCACTCCATCTCAGGCCGCGCCGACATCAATTCGGAAAACACCCTCTTCCACGACCCCGAAGCCCTGGCCATCCTCATTGACATCTTCTCCGAGCGCGGCTTCCACGCCACCGCCGATCTCCACCTCATTGAGATCCCCGAACGCTTCGACCTGCAGACCGGCGAGATCCAATGCCGGAAGAAAAAAGTCTTCCGCTTTAACATCCGCTTCAAAGGCTCCGAGATCCGCCGTGGATAGTTGTTGCCAGCTTTGCCCTCGACGAAGCTGGATTCAACGATAGGGAAAAGCTGTCCATGTCCCCCTCCCGACTTGATTTCCAGCTCGAAGCCCAGGCCACCGGTTCCCGGGCCCGTGCCGCCACCTTTCGCACCCTGCACAGCACGGTGCGCACGCCCCTGTTCATGCCCGTGGGCACCCAGGCCACCGTGAAGGCCCAGCTTCCCGAAACCCTGCACGAGTCCGGCTCGCAAATCTTGCTGGCCAATACCTACCACCTCCTCCTGCGGCCAGGGCCCGAGGTGTTTAAAAAAATGGGCGGCATCCACAAATTCATGCAGTGGCCCGGCTCCGTGCTCACGGATTCAGGCGGCTATCAGATCTTCTCCCTGCCCCACTCCCGTTCTATGACGGAAGCCGGGGCCGTTTTCCAAAGCTACGTGGACGGCCAGCGCATCCTCCTCAGCCCGGAGCTCAGCATCCAGACGCAGATGGCCATCGGCAGCGACATCATGATGGTGCTGGACCAGTGCATCCCCTCCACCGCCGATGAAAAAGCCGCGCGCAAAGCCCTGCAAGTCACCCAGCGCTGGGCCGCCCGCAGCCTCGCCGCCCGCGAGGATTCCCCCCAGTCCATGTTTGCCATCGTCCAGGGCGCACTCTACCCGCACCTGCGCCGCGAAAGCGCCGAGGGCCTGATGCAGATGTCCTTCGACGGCTTCGCCATCGGCGGTCTGGCCGTGGGCGAGGAAAAGGCCGAACGTGAAGACACCTGCGAGCTCACCGCCTGCCTGCTGCCTGCCGACCGCCCCCGCTACCTCATGGGCGTGGGCACCCCGCTGGATGTGCTGGAGGCCGTGCATCGCGGCGTGGACATGTTTGACTGCATCATCCCCACCCAGGTGGCCAAACGCGGCTCCGTCTTCACCTCACGGGGCGTCATCCAGCTCCGCCGCACCGTGTACAAATTTTCCGAGGACCGCCTGGACCCCGACTGCACCTGCCCCGTCTGCGCCAAATACACCCGCGCCTACCTACACCACCTCACCAAAACGCAGGAGCCCCTGGGCTGGCAGCTCATGGGCCAGCATAACATTCATTTCTACCACCAGCTCATGCGCGAAATCCGTCAGAGCATCTTGGAAGACCGCTTCCTCAAGCTTTACCACGAAAAGCGCCAGATCCTCCAGGTGGAGGACATTGATCACCCCGTCACCACCGTCAAACCACCCGTCATCAGCCCAGACCACGCCCAGCGTGTGGGCGACTATGAACTCAGCGTCACCCCGGGCCAGCCCGCCCGCATCTTCCACATCACCACCGGCCAGGCCGTTTCCACCGATGCCGCCACGCCGCAGTGGAATGAGGAAGTACCCCTAGCCCAGCACCTTCGCCTGCCTGCCGATGTGCCTGCGGAGGAGGCCACCCCGCTCATCCTTTGGGACATCGGCCTCGGCGCCGGAGCCGCCGCCATCGCCGCCATCCTCACCTACGAGGCCGAAGCTGAAAAAGCCCCCCTGCGCCCCCTCCACATCGTCAGCCTAACCAACGATCTATCCGCCCTGCGCCTCGCCCTCAGTCATAAGCGCCACTTCCCCTACCTCCGCCACGGCGCGGCCGATACCCTGCTGCATCGCGGCACCTGGACCTCCCGTTACAAACCCGGCCTCACCTGGACCCTCCTCCAAGGCCCCCTGGGCGAAACCCTATCCCAGGCCCCCGCTCCCCCCGAGCTCACCCTCCACCAGCCCCTCCCCGGCATGGAGTTGCCCCGCGCCTCCAATGAGCGGGACTTGCCAAGTCCTGGCCTTTGACCCTCCGCATACTCTCACGGCCCCACCTCCCAGAAAATGGCAAAAAGATGTCCGCAAATGATGATCCGCCATCCGACCTAACAAAGGATTCATCAATAACGTAGCGGCTCTTTGCCCCATCGGTCTCTCCCCAAACCCCGAGACTTGGCAAGTCCCGCTCCTTGAGCTGACCCTGGTGGCCGCAGCCCTTTTCAAGGCTTCGCCTCCTGCGAATCCTGAAATCTGATCAATCCTGTACTTCATCCCCCATCCTCTCCAGCCTCGATCCCCTTAATAAATCCTAAGCCCAAAGGCCCCCGAATCCACGCGCAGCATCCACCAAACCTAACATACATTGCCGAAAATCCCAAACAGGATTAAATTCGCCCCAATGACTCGCAAGACAGATCAAATATAATCCAGACCCCGCCTTTTGGGAGAACCGATGTTGAGCCCCCTCAACTCCAACGTTCAGGGAGTCTCCCGACATGACCCAGCAACAGACGCTCAGACGTCGGTCATGAATCTCCCATGAACTTCCCAGCTTCTGTCAAAACCGCCTGTCTCACCTTCTCCCTCCTTGGCATCCTCCAGACCCCGGGCGTAGAGCCTGCGGCCATCCCGCCAGAGCTAGAGCCTAAAACAAAGGCCAGCACCGCTTTGACTGAAGAAGAAAAGGTGGTGACGCTGCCCACCATCACCGTGATCGCCGAGACGCCGCTGCGCACGGAAGAAGACGTGCGCAACCTCCCGCAGACCATCAGTGTACTGTCCCGCGAAACGCTGGAACGACGCCAAGCCCGTTCCCCAGTGGAATCCCTGCGCGAGGAGCCTGGCGTCTGGGCCGTCAGCGTGGCCACCCAAGGTTCCCCCATCCTTCGCGGTCAGATTGGCAACAAAGTACTCTACTTGTGGGACGGCGTCCGCATCAACAATGGGGCCCTCTTTGGTGGCCCCAATGGCTTCTTCAATCAGTTCCCTCTCGGTGCGCTGGACCACGTCGAAATCATTCGCGGCTCCGGTGGCGTGCAGTACGGGAGCGATGCCATCGGCGGTGTTATCAACCTGATTTCTAAACGTGCCGATTTCACGCCGGAGCATGAGGTCGGTGGCGAGCTCTACCAAAGGTACGGAACCAACGATGATGAAAATACCCGCACGCTGGATCTGCACCTCACGGGCCCCACCATCGCCATCGCGGCGGGCCTCACCCAACAAGATGTGGATGATTATCATGGCCCCGATCGCGAACGCATGGACCCCACTGGTTATGAGACCTTGGGCGGCTATTTGAACGTTGCATGGCGACCAGTCGAAAACCACACCTTTCGCCTATCCTGGGTGCATAACCGCCGTGATAATGTGGACAGCTACGTGCAGTCCAAGCTCAATGCCAGTGGCGTACCACGCCTCTTCAGCCCAGAAGAAATTCGCGGCATTGCCAAGCTGGACTACACGGCTGAAGACCTAGGTGCCTGGAGCGATGAGCTCAAGATTTACGGCTACTATCAATACTACGGAGGCCTCCGCGACAGGCGGGTGGAGAGCGCCACAAATTTCACCACCACCCGTACCGATACGGATCAGGACATCCTCGGCATCGGCATTCAAAACGCGGTGGAATGGGGCAAGGCCCGCCTCATTTTTGGCACCGATTATCGGTATGAAACCCTGGGCACCAAGCTCACTCAAAGCCGCCGCGTCTTTGCCACCGGCACCACCACCGTCACGGAACCTGCTGGCAATACACCAGACGGGTCTTATGAAGTGTATGATGCCTTTGCCACCCTGGAGTTCCGCCCGATCGAAAACCTGCTGCTGACTGCTGGGGCCCGTTATGAAAACAGCCACATTCATTCGGATCCTGAAAGCCTCGATGTCATCCCCAGCGCCGGTTACGGGCTCAATGATCTGGCCTTGGACAAGAGCTGGCAGTCAGTGACCTGGAACCTCGGTTCCATCTACAGTTTCACGCCCAAATGGGACATGACCTTGAACATCAGTTCCGGCTTCCGCGCGCCCACGTATTCAGATCTCCTCAGCGCCGGCCCGCCCGTCTTCTCCTCCAAGATCGCTTCTCTGCCGAGCCCCGACTTGAACCCGGAAAAATCTGTAACCTATGAGCTGGGCTTGCGGCATCATTCGGAAGCTACCAGCGCCTCCCTCGTCGGTTACTACACCCAACTCTCAGATCTCGCGGTCACCCAGACTTCCGGCACCGTGGTCATCCCCGGCCAGGGCACCTTCGCAGCCGCACGCAAATCCAGCACTGGGGAGGGATTCATCACGGGGGTGGAGTTTGCCATGGCGCATCAGTTCGGCAGGCAGTGGACGCTCTTCGGAAATGCCACCTACACCTATGGCCAAAATACCGTCACCGATGTGCCGCTGCGCTTTATCCCACCCCTCTTTGGGACTCTCGGCCTTCGTTTTGAGTCGCCCTCCAAACGCTGGTGGGCAGAGATTACCGAAAACTTTGCCGGCAAGCTTCACCGCCATTCTCCGGATGATGAGCAGGACGCCGGATTTTCCACCGACCCCGCCTACGGCTCCCCCAATTCGACGAACAACCCACCCCTGAACTCCGACTACAGCATCCCGTCCTGGGCCACCACCAATGTGCGCTTCGGAGTGAATGTCTGGGACCGAGCCCACAGCAAGCTAGACCTCACGCTGGACCTCAACAATGTCTTTGATGCCAGCTACCGCCAGGCCTATTCGCAGCAGCAGCGGGTGGCCCCCGGCTTCGGCGCAGTTATCGGTGCACGACTCAGCTTTTAGGCCCTTATGAGGACCTCACACTCCTGGTCGCATCTCTTTTTAGGCTGGCTACTGCCCCTGCTATGTCTGGGCCATGCTGCTGCCGCTCCCACCCGGCTGGCATTTGTGGGGGTGTGGGATCGCTCCATGGCCCTGGTGGATGCCGGCTGCCGCCAAAATGGCATGGCAGCGCATTTTTTCAGCACAGGTGAATTTGCTCGGCTCCAGCCAGCGGAGGCTACGTCCTTCCCTCTCATTCTGGTGCTGAATGTGGAGGCCACGGAATCTCCCGCCCTCACCGCCACCCTGCGCCAAGCCCGCGCGGCCAACCCCCAGCAGCGCGTGCTGGCGCTGGACACGCGCGGCAGCCATGTGGATCTGGACAAGGCGGGTCTGCTCACGCAGGACACCGATCTCATGGCTTACTGGCGTGCCAATGGCCCCCTGAACGTCCAGCGGCTGATGCGCTACCTCCATGTGCGATATCTGGGCCGCACAGCCACGATTGAGCCTCCTGTCCTCATCCCAGAATTTGGTTACTACGATCCTGATCACGAAGAGCCCTTTGACAACTTTGACCGCTATCGAGAGTTCAAAAAATCACGCCACCGCTGGCAGGAGGGGAAGCCCGTAGTTGTCCTGCTCATCCAGCAGTCCTTTTGGATCACGCGGGATCTCAAGGTGATCAATGCCCAGATTTCGGCCCTGGAAAAACAGCCGCTGAATGCCGTGGTCATCTTTGGCGACCGTGAAGGCCGCATGGTGGATCTCATCAAGGCCGCCCGGCCCAGCATGCTGGTGGAGGACCGCCATGGCAGCACCTGGCAGAGCACCGCTATTTTAAAGGAGCTGGATGTCCCCTATCTGCGCCCCGTCTCCATGCTGGGCTCCACCGTGGAAGAATGGCGCCAGGACCCACGCGGAATGTCCGTCAAAGACGTCGGCATGTTCATGTCACTCCAGGAATCCTGGGGCACCATCGAGCCGATGGTCATAGGCGGGC
This sequence comes from Prosthecobacter dejongeii, assembly GCF_014203045.1. Taxonomy (NCBI): domain Bacteria; kingdom Pseudomonadati; phylum Verrucomicrobiota; class Verrucomicrobiia; order Verrucomicrobiales; family Verrucomicrobiaceae; genus Prosthecobacter; species Prosthecobacter dejongeii. The sequence goes on along the minus strand of NZ_JACHIF010000002.1, from coordinate 655,251 downwards.
TGCAGGCCAATATTCAGGGTTTCCGGCTGCATGAACCCATCCCAGACCGCATCGAAGCCTTTGCCGCACGGGCCACACGCTGGGCCACCCTGCATCACAAGCCGAATGCCGAAAAGAAGCTCGCCTTCATCTATTACAACAAAGGCCTGGGCCAGGATGACCTGATGCGCGGCAGCCCCACGGGTGCCTTTCTCGACGGGCCCGAAAGTTTCATCCGCTTCCTCCCCCGCCTTCAGGCAGAAGGCTACGTCCTGCAGCATCTCCCCTCCAGCGCGGCAGACCTCATCGCCACCCTGAAAAAACGGGGCCGCAATCTCGGCCCCTGGGTGCAGGGAGACCTGGAAAAGCTGGCCGATGAGGGAGACCCCATCCTCATCCCACTTTCCACCTACCAGCGCTGGTTTGACACCCGGCTCACAGAGGCTGCACGCCAGGCCGTGATCGCAAAATTTGGCCCACCTCCAGGTCGGCTCATGGTCGTGAAACGCAATGGCGAGCCACACATCGTCATTCCACGCATCCAGTTAGGCAATGTCATCCTCACGCCACAGCCAGAACGCGGAGAAAAGCAGGATGACAAGCTGCTGCACTCCCGCGATGTGCCCCCGCCGCACAACTACCTAGCCTTCTACTGGTGGCTGGAGGAAGGCTACCAGGCCGATGCCATCGTCCACTGGGGCACCCACGGCTCCCTGGAACTGCTGCCTGGAAAGGAAACTGGCCTTTCCAAAGACTGCTGGAGCGACCTTTGCATCAGCCATCTGCCCGTGGTGGATCTCTGGATCACCGATAATCTGGGAGAATCCACCCTCGCTCGCCGCCGCTCCTACGCGGCCTTGGTGGACCACCGCGTGCCCCCCGCCGTCGGCGCAGGTCTGTCAGACGCATTCAAATCCCTCCACGATGACATTCATAAATTCAACACCCTGGAGCCGGGCCTCCTGCGTGAAGAATTCCGCAAACGCATCACCCAGCAGGTGCAGGAACAGGCCCTGGAAAACATCGCCCACGCCACCTCTGGCGACCAACCTTTTGAAGATGAGGCCATTGCCCGTCTGGATGCCCACTTGCATCAGCTCTATGATGCGCAGACTCCCACCCGCCTCCACATTCTAGGCCAGCCCCCGGTTGAGCAAGACCGCCTGCCCTACCTCGTCTCCATCCTGGGGGAGTCCTTCCTGCAACATCTGACGGAGGCCAGCCCCTTCATAAAAACGCTGGCCGGAGAAAAGCCCGCCCTGCGCGAAGCCGCCGCCCATATGCTGGATAAATGGCTGAATGGAACCACGCCAGACAGCCTATCCATCACCCCGGCTCTGGAGAAAGACCTCACCTTCGCCAAAGACATGCACACCCGGCTCATGGATGCTGATACAGAGATCAACGGATTTCTCCACGCGCTGGCCGGCGGTTACATCGAGCCTGGCCCCGGTCCCGAACCCATCCGCAATCCGGCCTCCCTCCCCACTGGCCGCAATCTTTACTCAATGAACCCCGAGGAAATCCCCAACCGCGCTGCCTGGGAGGTCGCCAAAAAACTCGTCGATGATCTGCTGCGCACGCATCGCCCCAAAAAGATCGGGATGGACCTCAATGGCATGGAGACCATGCGCGACTTCGGCGTCATGGAAGGACAGATTCTTTACCTCCTCGGGGTGCGCCCGATCTGGAACCGCAACAACCTCGTCATCGATGTCGAGCTCATCCCCGCCGAAGAACTTCAGCGGCCCCGCGTGGATGTCTTCATCGCCATGGGCGGCCAGTATAAAGAGAACTTTCCGTCCCGCGTCGCCCTGCTAGACAAAGCCGTGCGCCTGGCCGCCACCGCACCAGAATCTGCCAATCCCGTACGTGAATCCGTGCAGGCTATGGAGGGCCGCCTCCAGCAGCGCGGCTTTTCCAGCGCCAAGGCCGCCAAGTTCGCTGGTGCACGCATCTTTGGCACCAAGCCGGGCAACATGTCCGGCACCAATATCCTCCATCTCGTGCCACGCTCCGGCGTCTGGGATAAGCCAGAGGAAATCACCAGCGTGTACATGGACAACATGAGTTTCGTTTACACAGGCGATGTCTGGGGCGAGCGCATCGACGGCCTTTATGAAGAAGCCATCCAGGGTACGGATGCCATCCTCCGCGTCTGGGCTTCTAACATGACCAGCCAGCTCTCCAACCATCATGCCTACGAGTACTTGGGCGGCCTCAACATGGCTGTCAAGCAGGTCACTGGCAAGACTCCACAAGCCCTCATCGCCGATGTTCGCAACCCCACCGGTGCCAGCGTCCGCGAACTGGAAGAAGTGCTCGCCACCAATTTACAATCGGAATTGTTAGGCAAAAAATGGCTCCAGGGCATGAAGGAGCACGACTACGCAGGCGCAGGCCACATGGCCGAAATGGTCAAAAACACCTTTGGCTGGTCTGTCACCCGCCCAGAGGCCATCTCACAGCAGACATGGACAGACATCTATGAGGTCCTGCTCAAGGACCGCCACCAGCTCGGATTGAATGAATGGTTTCAGCGTGTCTCCCCGCATGCCCTCCAGGAAATCACTGCCACCCTTCTGGAGGCTGCCCGCAAGGACATCTGGCAGGCCACCCCAGAGCAGTTGCAAGACCTCGCCCGGCTGTATGCCGACTCCGTCAAAAATCACGGCGACTCCGGCGGCCTCGTCAGCGGCGGCAATGCACGCCTAGTGGACTACACCACGCAGACTCTAGGTGCCGGCGGCACACCCGCCGATGCAGCCCGCGCCGCCGCTATGAAAGAGTCCTTGGCTCAATCCACCACCGCCCCCACCACTGACAAAGTTTCCGGCCAAAAGCTGGACCAAATGCCCACTCCGAAGCCCGCCGATACCGCCGCATCCCAGACACCCGCCCCCATCGGTTTCCCCTGGGCCTATGTTGCTCTCGCCGCACTCGCCTTTCTAATCACCCTTGGTTTTTTACGTCGCACCGGATCCGCCTGATGGACTTCATCCAACACACTCTCCAGCTCATTTCAGATGCCCTCCTCCTGCCCACACTAGCAGCCATCCTGCTGCTGTTGGTCTGGACACTCACCATGATCGGGGGGCTCCTTCGCGAATGGTTAGGCCGAAAAGCAGTAAGACGCTGCCTGCATGAAGCCCTGGAACTGGCACGCACCCCCGCCACAGGCACCGCTGCACTGGAAAAGCTGCGCGACTCCCCCGGCGGACTGCCCGCCCGTTTTGCCCTCTCGCTAGGCTCCCGACTTCAAGATTTGCAGGAGCGCAGCAAATCCCTCGAAGATGCAGAGACCGATGTCGCCGCCCGCCTCTCCCAGCTCACCTGGGCCACCCGTGTCGCCCCCATGCTGGGCCTGATGGGCACACTCATTCCGTTAGGCCCCGCACTCACGGGCCTCGCCTCTGGGAATGTCGCCGAGCTTTCTAGCAACCTCGTCGTCGCCTTCACGGCCACGGTTTGCGGTGTGCTCATCGGCTGCACCACCTACACGCTCACCACCATTCGCCGGAGCTGGTATGGGCGCGACATGAACGACCTGGAATACATCCTCACACGCCTGGAAACCCGCCCATGAAAAGGCACCGAAAAATCCGCCCGTGGGACGAATCCCCGGATGACGATCCCGCCGCCGGTTTGCTGAATCTTTTTGACGTCTGGATCGCCTTCGCAGCCGCCCTTTTGCTGGCCATCGTCAGTTACGAAAGCCTGTCCACTGAGAGTCGCAGCACCATCCAGAAAGAGGGCACACCCGAGATGGAAATCATCCACCAGAACGGCACCCAGTTAGAACATTTTCGCGCCAGCCCCCAAACCCTGGGCGGAGATGGCCAGCGACTCGGCACTGCCTATCGGTTAAAATCAGGAGAGGTCATCTACGTCCCTGAATCCCCTGCCTCGCCACCGCCCACCACCGCCCCCTAATTTTGGAGATCGGAGCATTCACCCACAGGATCGCCGCTTGCTAAGCCCCGCTCATTGCCTCTTCCTTCCTTGGTTGAAATGTTGCCATCCTCTTCCTGTGAATCCTGAAAATCCTGCCATCCAGTCTAAAAGATAGGGTTGCATCATGCCTGAATAGTCCAAAGGCAAAGCCTGCACGCTTCATGGCGGCCACCGTTGTTTATGCCATGGTCTCGTCCATGCTGGTCCGTCTCCCCTTCGCCATCGCCGCCCTGCTGCCGCTCTTCGCCCACAGCGAAGAGCCGCTCAGTTTCAGCCGCGATGTCCTGCCCATCCTGTCGGACAATTGCCTGAGCTGCCACGGCCAGGACGAAGCCCATCGCAAGGCTGACCTCCGCCTGGACACCCACGAAGGCGCGCTTGCCGTCATGAAACCGGGCCAACCCGAGGCCAGCGACCTCCTCGCCCGCATCCTCACCCAGGACCTGGACGAGCTGATGCCGCCACCGAAATCGCACAAGCCCCGCCTCACCTCTGCCCAGGCCGAGGTCATCCGTCGCTGGATCGCCGAAGGAGCTGTGTGGGGCAAACACTGGGCCTTTGAAAAGCCCGTCAAAACCACCGTCCGGGGTCATCCCGTGGATCACTTCGTCTCAGCGCAATTGTCCAAAGCCGGGCTCACGCTCGCCCCCACAGCCCCTGTTCACACCCTCGCCCGCCGCCTCTCCTTTGACCTCACGGGCCTGCCGCCTACCCCAGCCGAAGTCGCGGCATTTTCCAAAACCTCCTATGAAGCCCAGGTGGACCGCCTGCTAGCCTTGCCTCATTTCGGCGAGCGCATGGCCATGGCCTGGCTAGATGCCGCCCGTTATGCCGATACCGATGGCTTCCAGGCCGATGCCAACCGCACTAACTGGCCATGGCGCGACTACGTGATCCAGTCCTTCAATGAGAATAAACCCTTCGACCAGTTCACGCTTGAGCAATTCGCCGGCGATCTTTTGCCCAATGCCACCGCCGAACAAAAAGTAGCGACGTGTTTTCATCGCAATCACATGACCAATGGTGAAGGTGGCCGTGACAAGGAGGAGTCCCGCGTGGACTACGTCATCGACCGCGTAAACACCACCGGCACCGTCTGGCTAGGCCTCACCCTCGGCTGCACCCAGTGCCACACGCACAAGTTTGATCCCATCACCCACGCGGATTACTACAGCCTCGCCGCCTTCTTCAACAGCGTGGATGAGGACGGCTCCGCCGGGACCAAGGCCCAGCCCTACCTCAGCTACCAGTCCCCCCACGCCTCTCGTGCCGTGAGCGAGGCTGAGGCCCTCGTAGCCCAGCGCCAACCTTTGGAGAAACAAGCCCGCACAGACGCTGAAAAACCCTTCACCCAGTGGCTCACCGCCCGCCACGCAGAGGTCCGTCAGGGCTTCACCGCCTGGCATCGGCTGCGCGGCAAGCTGGAGTCTCAGGAAGGCACCCTGCTAAAACAGGAGGCCGATGGCAGCGTGCAGGCCTCCGGGCCCAACCCGAAGCAAGATGATTACCGCCTCATCACCAGCATCTCTTTGCCCCGCATCACTGGATTGAGGCTGGAGGTGCTGCCCCATGCCAGTCACACCCGAGGAGGCCTTTCACGCGGGGCCAGCGGCGAATTCATCCTTACTGATATCAAGGTTCAGGTACGACGTCGCGGCAGCTCGCAGATTCGCGACATTCCCGTCCGCAATGCCGTGGCCGACCACGAAGGCGGTAAGGGAGCCTCCCGCGAATACGGCGCAGTCAAAGGCACCCTGGATGACGATCCACGCAACGGTTGGACCACTGTAGGCGCACCGCAGTCGCAGCCCCACACCGCCGTCTTTGCCCTCGCCGCCCCGCTGGTGCTGGAGGCTGAGGAAGAACTCATCTTCACCCTGCTGCACCGCTCCACGAATGGAGACGCCAACATCGGCCGCTTCCGCCTTTCCGCTACCGACCAACCCGGCCCCGCCGTCAACGAACTGGCCACCGCCCCGCTGGAACAGCTCGCCGCGGCCAAAGCCACCGACCTTACCGCCCTCGACAAAACCTTGCGTGATCGTTTGTTCGCGCAGTTCCTCGAAGACCACGCCCCGTATCAGCTCGCCAAGGCCTCCCTGGACCGCGCCAGTGCCCAGCTCAAAGAAACCAAGAATGCCGCTGGTAAGCTCAACGTCATGGTACTGGCCGAGCGCAAGGAACCCCGCGACACCCATATCCTTCTACGTGGCGTGTGGGACAAACACGGCGACAAAGTCACCCACAATGTCCCGCCCGCAATCGCCCCCTGGCCCGAGGGCCAGCCACGCAATCGGTTAGGCCTAGCCCGCTGGATCACCTCTCGCGACAATCCCCTCACCGCCCGCGTCTTTGTGAATCATGTATGGCAAATGTGCTTTGGCGCAGGCCTCGTGCGAACCCCCGATGACTTCGGTCTGCAGGGCGAGCGCCCCACCCATCCCGAATTGCTCGACTGGCTGGCCGTGGACTTCATGGAGCATGGCTGGGATGTGAAGCACTTGATCAAACGCATTGTCACCAGCGCCACCTACCGTCAGGACTCCGCCGCTAGTGCTGACCTGCTGGCCCGCGATCCGCAAAACCGCCTTCTCGCTCGAGGCCCCCGCTTCCGCTTGCCTAGCTGGATGCTGCGCGATGCTGCCCTCACCGCCACCGGTTTGCTGAATCCCGCCCTCGGCGGCCCGCCCGTGCGCCCCTACCAGCCCGAAGGCGTGTGGGAGGAAAACTTCATGGGCCGCTTCACCTATGAGCCCAGCGAAGGTGCCGCTCAGTACCGCCGCACCCTCTATGCCTTCTGGCGCCGCAGCATCGCTCCTACCTTCCTCTTCGACAACGCCCAGCGCCGCGTCTGCGAGGTCGGCGTCAGTCGCACCAACACCCCTTTGCAGGCTCTCACTCTCCTCAATGATGCAACGATGATGGAAGCCGCAGCCACCCTGGCCGAACAAATGATGCGGCAAAACCAGCCCGTCAAATCCCGCCTCCAGCACCTCTATCTGCACGTCCTCTCCCGCCCCGCCACTTCGCAGGAGATTGCCATCCTCACCCGCGAGCTTGACCGCGCCCTCACCCACTATCGGGCTCACCCCCAAGATGCGGAAAACTACCTCACTTCCCTCCCCGTCCCGCCTGCCAAAACCGCCCCCCTCCCCGACCTCGCCGCCCACACCCTCATCGCCAGCTTGGTCCTCAACCTAGACGAAGCCATCACCCATGAGTGATTCCCCCCTGCACACCACCCGCCGTTATTTCCTGGGCCAGTGCACCGGCGTCTCCGTCGGCTCCATGGCTCTCTCCTCTTTGTTAGGCCAGGCCTCCGCCGCCAGCCAGGCCCCTGCGCTAGGACTGCCCGGTCTGCCCCACTTTGCGCCCAAGGCGAAGCGTGTCATCTTCCTCACGCAGTCCGGCGGTCCTTCCCAGCTTGAGCTTTATGACCACAAGCCCGGCCTCATGAAATGGGCCGGGACCGAGCTTCCGGAATCCGTCCGCCAGGGCCAGCGCCTCACCACCATGACGGCGAACCAAAAGCAGCTCATCCTGCCCGGCATCACCAAGTTTTCCCGCCATGGCAAAAGCGGGGCCACCATCAGCGAATGGCTGCCGCATCTGGGCGAGGTCGCGGATGACCTCTGCTTCATCAAGTCCATGACCACGGACCAGATCAATCACGCTCCGGCCATGACCCAGTTCCTCACCGGCAACCAGATCCCCGGCAAGCCCAGCATGGGCGCGTGGGTCAGCTACGGCCTCGGCAGTCTCAACCAGAACCTGCCCGACTACCTCGTGCTCATCTCCAAAATGCAGCGCCCCAGCGACCAGCCGCTCTATGACCACTACTGGGGCAGCGGCTTCCTCCCCTCACGCTACCAGGGCGTGAAGCTGCGCAACTCCAAGGACCCCGTACTCTACCTGCGCGATCCCGATGGCCTCCCGCGCCACCTGCGCCGTGGCATGCTCGATGGCCTCGCCGAGCTCAACCAGATGCGCTTTGCCCAAACCAACGATGCTGAAATCACCACCCGCATCCGCCAGTATGAAATGGCCTACCGCATGCAGGCCAGCGTGCCGGAACTCACCGACCTCAGCGACGAACCCGATTCCGTCTTCGACCTGTACGGCCCCGACTCCCGCCGCGCCGGCAGCTACGCGGCCAACTGCATCCTCGCCCGCCGCCTCGCCGAGCGCGGCGTCCGTTTCATCCAGCTCTTCCATCCTGACTGGGATCACCACAGTCGCCTGCCAAGCTGGTGTACCGCCCGCTGCCGCGATACCGACCAGCCCAGCGCCGCCCTGATCAAGGACTTGAAACAGCGAGGCCTCCTCGACGACACCCTCGTCATCTGGGGTGGCGAATTCGGCCGTGGCGTCGCCGGCCAGGGCAAGTGGGACAGCCCCGAAGCCGGGCGCGACCACCACCCGCGCTGCTTCACCATGTGGATGGCCGGTGGCGGCGTGAAGCCCGGCCTAACCTATGGTTCGACCGACGACTTTAGCTACAACGTCGCCGAAAACCCCGTCCACGTCCGCGATCTCCACGCCACCGTCATGCACCTCCTCGGCATCGAGCATGAACGCTTCACCTTCCGCTCCCAAGGCCTCGACTTCCGCCTCTCTGGCGTGGAGCAGGCGAACGTGGTGAAGGGTGTGCTGGCTTGATTTCATCCCGCATCACACTTCATATTTTTAATTTTCGCTCACGTCAAGCCGCACCGAATGCCAGCAGGTAGCCGGTGGTCGAGCTAGCATATCGAGTGAATACCACCGGTGAAGACACCAGACTTTTCTCTCTAGTATCTTGAAGAGAGATCGCTCTGAGATGATTTTCGTTTAGCCAAAACTCATCGCCTGCGCAACTCAGGAACGATCGAACGCCTCCAAGCATCAAGCGTCCAATGTCCCGTGACTCCTGCCCTCCACTCAGCACGCGCCCTTCTTCGCCAAAGCCGCAGACGGATGCTGTGGCTCATGGCAAAAGGACTCATCGCCCTGTTGGTGTTCCTGGCGGTGGGGTATGGACTGCTCCTTGTTATTTCCCCCAGCGGCGTCTTGTTCAGAAAGACCCTCCGCAAAACTCCCCTGGCAGCACCCATCACCGTTCACCGCATTGAAGGCGACCGCCTCATCACGGCCAGCGGCTCATTCACCCTCGCAGGTGTCACTCTGCCCACGGATTCAGCGCACCTTGCGAGAACCCATGCCTTTCTGCAAATCGCCACCGCCCAGGGCATTGAGGTGATTCGTCAGGTCACCCCCACATCCTCCATCCTTCGCTGCGAACCCCGCATCAACCACTGGTGCGGCAACGATCCCATGGCTGCCCACTTTGAACAGCACAACCTAAACGAACTCATCCTGGCGATGGGCTATGCCACTCACAATCTCAGGGATGCCAGCCTAACCGCGCTCGAACACCGGAGGCTCTCAGCAGCCTGCACCATTGCTCAAAGCCTGAAGCTGACCTCCACCGATGAGGGGCCACCGGGTTATGACCGGCAACTGGACCACGAGGTGAAAAGCATCCAGATCGGCGAAACAAGTTTCATCGAAACTCGCATCCGATCAGCTCTCGCCCGTAACGGATCCTCCTAGACTGCCGGTGTTCCTTCGCATCCCGATGGGTCTCGCCAATCAGAACTCAAGAATGCCAGCCAGCCCAAGGAGCGGGACTTGCCAAGTCCCGCCTCGGGCACCCCGGCAGGCCAAACACCTCCCACACCGCCACAGCATCTCTTGTTAGGCCTTCCCCTTCCGCAGCGCCTGCTCCACCTCTCCCAGCGGCAGGCAATTAATCACATCTTTTCGCGTCAGCCAGCCCTTGCGGGCCGCACGCACACCGAACAAAACATCCTGCAAACCGCGCGTGCTGTGCGCATCGGGATTGATGCTGCACTTCACGCCTTTCTCCTTCGCCAGCCGCCACCAGCGCCAGTCCATATCTAGCCGCCAGGCGCTTGCATTCAGCTCGATGATCGTGCCCGTAGCCGCCGCCGCGTCAATGATCGCCGGGATGTTCACCGCATAGGATGGGCGCTGCAAAAGCAGCCGCCCTGTCACATGCCCCAGCATGGTCACGTTCGGGTTTTCAATCGCGCGGATGATGCGCTTCGTCATCTCCGCCTCAGGCAGATTAAAGACGTTGTGCACACTGGCCACGCAGTAGTCCAGCTCCGACAAAAGCTCATCGCTGAAGTCCAGCGAGCCGTCCTTCAGAATGTCCACCTCCGTGCCGGAGAAGAGGCGGAAGTGCCCTTCAAACTCCTCATTCAGCGCATGAATCTCCGCGATCTGCGCCCTCAACCTTGCCTCATTGAGTCCATTCGCCTGGAAGCTCGACTTGCTGTGATCCGCGATACCCAGATACTGCATTCCCAGGTCCCGGGCCGCCTCCGCCATCTCCCGCAGACTGGCCGTGCCATCGCTGGCCGTCGTATGGTTGTGAAACACCCCACGCAGATTTTCCAGCTCGATCAGGCGTGGCAGTTGCCCATGCTCCGCCGCCTCGAACTCACCTGAATTTTCACGCAGTTCCGGCTCGATGAAGTCCAGCCCCAGCGCACGGTAGATCTCCGCCTCATTGTAGATCTCCTCCGGGATCGGCGGGGCCTCCTTGCCCTCCACAATGGTAAATCCGTATTCATTCAGCGACCACCCCTTATCCAGCGCCCGCTGCCGCATCACCACATTGTGCTCCTTGCTGCCGGTGAAATAGTTCAGCGCAAAAGGATACTCAGCACTGCTCACGGCCCGCAGGTCGCATTGCAGGCCACCTGCGGTGTAAACACTGGCCTTCGTGCCGCCCTGGGCGATCACCTTTTCCACCATCGGCAGCCTAACAAAATCTGCGATCACCTCCTCCGGCTTTTTCGTCGCACACAGAAAGTCCAGGTCATGCAGCGTCTCCTTACCCCGACGGAAACTGCCGCACACCTCCGCCCGCGACACCGCCGGGTGATCCCGCAGCGCCTCCAGCATCGTCTGCGCCACCGCATACACTTGGTCCACGCGGAATTCCGAAGCATGCGCATCCCGGAATGCAATGCTCTCCAAAATCTTCACCACCGTCTTTTCGCCAAAACCGCTGATCTTCGCCGCTGTGCCGTCCTCACAGGCAACTTTCAGATCCGCAATGGAGCCCACACCAAGTTGCGAATACAGTGCCGCAATCTTTTTCGGCCCAAGTCCCTGCACTTCGAAAAGCTCAAGCAATCCCTCTGGAAATTCTGCCCGCAGCTTATCAAAAAACTCCAGCTTACCCGTCGTAGCCATCTCATGCAGCTTGTCCCGCAGGGCCTCGCCGATGCCCTTCACGCCTGATAACTTGCCATCCATTGCAAGTTGCATGATGTCATCGGGGTAGCTTTCCACCACTTCTGCCCCTGTTTTGTACGCACGGATTTTGAACGGATTTTCCCCTTTAAGTTCTAGGAGAAGAGCAACTCGTTCGAGAATCTGGGCAGCTGTTTCGCGGGTCATCCCCTGAGCATGCAGAGAAAGATTCAAAAGACAAATGCACCGCGCACACGTAATTTCATGCATACTTGGCAGGCAGATTGCATGGCATGAAAGACAGCGTGCCAGACTTCGAAAAAATCGCCTAACTCTTCAAGTTCTCCTTAATTGGCGATTGCAGATTCTTTAACTTCTATTAAGTTTATATCAAATGCACTTCATCAACTCTCTCCCGCGTATGACATGCGCCCGGCCAGGGATCGCTAGGCTGGGTCTGGCGCTCGCGGCGGGTGCACTGCTGAGTCATTGCACTTCAGCCCCGAAGTCGGAAGTCGTCGTCAGCGTCAAGGACCAGCGGATGGGTCTCTATGAAGAGGGCGTGCTGAAAAAGCAGTATGTCGTCTCCACTTCGAAATTTGGCCTGGGAGACCAACCCAACAGCTATCGCACCCCCGTGGGCAAGCATGAGATCATTGCCAAGATTGGCAAAGGTCTGCCTGCTGGTGCTGTCCTAAAAAGCCGCTCTTGGAATGGCGAAGTCCTGAAGCCGAATGCCCCCGGGCGTGACCCCATTGTCTCCCGCATCCTCTGGCTGCGCGGTCTGGAAAGCAGCAATCGCAACGCGATGCGCCGCTACATCTACATCCACGGCACGACCGAAGAAAACCGCCTGGGCCAGCCTGCCAGCTACGGCTGCATTCGAATGGGCATGAAGGATGTGGTAGAAGTCTTCGATGGCGTTGGCATCGGTGCCAAGGTTGTCGTCACCAAAGATCACCTCCCTCACGGCAAAAAAGCCGATGAGCCGAAAGTCGAGCCAGTGGCTGAACCCGCCGCCGCTCCTGTCCATGTGACACCCCCCGCCGCCACGCCGCAGATCGCTGCGGCCCCTGCCCCAAGCGGCCCGCAGACACCTGAAAAAGCAGCCGCCTTGGCCGCTGCCGCTGCCGCTCCCGTGCCAGCAGCGCCAATCCCTTTGGTCGAAGAGCCTAAATCATCCCTCTTCTCCTTCCTGCCGTGGTCACGCAAGGCAAAGCCCGCCGAAGCTGCACCGATTCAGGCCCCAGTCATCGCTCCTCAGCCTGACGCCAAGGTCAAGGTCTCCGTCACCAACAAAAAATCTGGCCTCAAGACGGACGGAGTTCACCAGATCGGCCCTATCGCCCCGGAGCCCATCGCCAAAGGCAAAGGCAAAAAAGACCGCGTGGAAAAAGTCTCCTCTGCCACAAGCACTCTCACACGCTTGCTCGGCCTCAACGCCCACAGCTAAAGCAGCGCCCGACGCCTCTTTCAAAAAGCACCCCGAAACGGGTGCTTTTTTTGTATTTGGTTTCCCCTCAAAAGCACACCTCCTCACCCCACGCCCTGGCGGGCACAGCTACGCACTGTAGCTGCCAGCACCAGCGGGTGGCCCGTGCCGAAAGGTCTCATGCCCCGGCCTTCCCCATCGCCCCCCAAGGAGCGGGACTTGCCAAGTCCCGGCCTATGAACCTGCGCACATCTCGCGCCTCGCCCACCACCCAAACAATGGCAAAAAGATGCCGGGTAAAAGATGGATAATTATGCCGACTAACAAAAAGGGTAATATCCATGCAACGCACCCCAACCCACCCTTCCTGTTAATCCTTCCCGCGACTGCGGGATTGTCCATCCTGTCTAAAAATTCTCCGTCTCTCAGCAACAAAAACCCTCAGGAACCATGGCACCTGAGGGCCTTCTAAAACGGTCCTTCCAAGACTGCCGTTAAAACTTGTTCGCCTGGATCACATCCTTCTCGCCTTTCAGGTAGTTCACCAGATTCAGCGTTGCACGCATGGCCTGGCGCGGAACGCTTTCATACGTGCGGGAGCCGATGTGCGGCGTGATGAGTGCCTTCGGGTGCTTCAACAGTGCGTGATCCGCCGGCGGTGGCTCCTCGTCCAGCACATCGGTTCCGTATCCCCCGATCGTTCCTGCATCCAGGGCCGCTATCATGTCCGGCATGTGCACCAGTTCCGCGCGGGAAGTGTTCACCACCAGCAGGCCCGGTTTCGCCAGGGCAATGCGGTCCGCACGAACGAGGTGCTTCGTGCTTTCGCTCAGGTTCGCATGCAGGCTCAGCACATCCACCGCCGCGATCAGGCTCTCAATGGTCTCATGGCGAGTCACATGGTTTTCTTTCGCAAAAGCTTCCGGCCAGTAGATATCCATGCCGTGCACTTCCATACCAAAGGCGATCGCCCGCTTCGCCACTTCCTGGCCGATGCGGCCCAAGCCCACGATACCGATCTTCTTGTTCCAGATCTCATTGCCCGTCACGCGCTTCCACTGTCCGGCACGTACAGAATTGGCGCTATCCACGAGATTGCGCACCAGGGCCAGCAGCAGGCAGAAAGTATGCTCCGCCACCGTGGTGTGATTCACACCGGGGGTGAAAAGCACCGGCAGCTTCCGCGCTGTGCACTCCTCCACATTGATCTTGTCCAGTCCGATACCGTACTTGCTGATCACCCGCAGCCGTGGCTGCGCCTTGTCTAGCACCGCTGTCGTGATCTCATCATCTCCACAAAGAAAGGCATCGAACTGACCCGCTAGCTCCAGCATCTTGCTTTCTGGCAAAGGTCCGCGCTCGCGATGGATCTCATACCCTTGGGATTCGAGCAAAGCATGATGGTCGCCGGGGGTGTCTTGGTAGCTGGTGGTGGTGAGCAGAACGCGCATGGTAAAGACCTTTAGCATGGGCGGATTGCCCGCCTCGGCAAGAAGCATTCTCCATCCTCAAAACACATCATTGGCCGCTCATCGAACGAGGCATTCCGGAATCGCGGCCTCCTCTTCTTAGACCAATAGCAGCGCGCGCGAAAAGTCCGCCACCGTTAAGCGAGCAGGCACTTGGGTACCCGAATCCAGCAGGATAGGCTCCGCCTCTTCGGGGCGAAAGGCCAATACTTCACGCCCATTCGGCAGTGTGGCATGCCACGTGCGGGGGCAGTGAGGGCTGCGGATCGTCACCGTCGTTTCTACAGTTTCAGGAATCATCATCAAGGTTTCACAGGTTGTGCTTTCTTCACCTCAGCAGGGGCAGCAGGTTCAAGCCGCTTTTGGCCAGTGGGCCATTTCAGCGCGCTGCCCTGAAGGTGCGTGCGTGAACTTAGCATATCCACTGCACGCTGGAGGACAATATCTCGCAAAACCGGACGGTCATCGCTCAATTCTTCACCAGCACTGCGGCGAATGTAGGCGTCCAGTTCAGGGTTCTTTCTCGCGATCAACGCCGCCTCATTGTAACGCAGACGATTCCGATCAAAGAGGCTCTCTTTCACCGGCCCCGCTGCATCGAAAATCTGCCGCTTCACAGGAACCGGCAAGTCTAACAAAAAGTCTGGCACCAGCCCCACGCGAAAAAGCGCACGATCCCCCGCAAGCAACATTTCCGCTCGGGCAAACCTCAGCACCCATTCCGCATCCAACGGCAGCGTTTCATAGCGCACCGTGGCACCTCGGGTCTTGCTACCAATAATGAGCGCCTGCTTTCGCTCCCGCAGCACAGCCGCCATCGTTTCCCCCAGATTGCAAGTCTCACCATCCACCAGCACCACCAGGGGCTGTGTCCAGATGGGTCCGCGATTGGCAATGAAAAGTTGCGCATCTTCACGTCCCACCTGCTTCAGTTTAAAGAGCAATTCCGCACGTGGAACGAAGAGCTCCAGCATCGCTGCAGCCACGGCAAAATCCCCCGGTGGCACCGCACTACGCAGGTCCAGAATCAGGTAAGGCACCTTGGCCTCCACTTGTTTTTTGAGATGCACTGCCATTTGCCCTGCCTCTTCTTCGGCAAAAGCCAAAGGCCTTAGGTAGGCGATCTCAGGCGTCAGCATCTCCGCCAAGATTCCACGTCGCAGCATGGGGCGCTCCGCATCCGCTTTGCGCATCAGTTCGGCCCCCAGATCAAGCCGCTCCAACAGTCCCTGAAAGGCCGCGCGATTCAACTCATCAAAGGTCAGGTCTCCACCTCGAATGTATTCACTACGCAGGATCTGAAAGGCTGCCTGCACCGCCGTCTGGGAAACTTCCTCCACCTTGGCCGCCCCCCCTTCACCCGATGGGGATGTCGGCAGCTCACCCGCTAGGGTAAACCCCGCCAGCAGGCACCAGGCGAGCATCGTTTTCATAGGGCAGCATTCTTTAGGTGATTCAGCGCATGGACGGTGCCAACCTTGCCCTCCCAGGAAAAAAATTCAGCAATCGCCGCGCTGACGTAATGCTTCGCCCGGGCCACAGCTTCCTGCAATGGCAAACCCTGTCCCAGCCCCGTAGCGATGCTGGCTGAATACGTGCACCCCGTCCCATGCGTCTGCACCCCTGGCGTACGTGCTGCCTCATGCCAGGTCAGTTCCCCTTTCACACACAGCACATCCGCCGCCGCTCCTGTCAGGTGTCCGCCTTTGAGCAAAACCGCCGTGCCAAACTTTGCCGCGAGGTCCATTGCGCAGGCCACCATCTCATCACGCGTTTTCACGGGCCTGCCCCACAGCACACCGGCCTCATCCATGTTGGGAGTGATCACCGTCGCTAGCGGTAGCAATTGACTGCACACAGCCTCAATGGCGTCATCTTCCAGCAGCTTACCGCCACCCGTAGCCACCATCACGGGATCCACCACTAGCGGTGTTCCCGCAGGGGCCGATTCATGCCAGGTCTTCACCACCGCTTCTACTTGCGCTCTCCCCCCCAGCATGCCTGTCTTCGCTGCGGCGATGGGAAAGCCTTCAAATAGCACACGAATCTGATCCGCCACCATCGCTGCGTCCAAAAGCTGCACGCGCGACACTCGCCCCGGGGTCTCTGAAACCACACTCGTCAGTGCGTTCAAGGCATAGCCACCCAAAGCCGAAATCGCTTTCAGATCCGCCTGCACACCAGCTCCACATGAAGAGTCAGAACCGGCAATGGTGAGGATGGGTAGTGGAGACATGGGGAGGAATGAAGGCATTAAGCTTGGTCAATGAGTCAAAGAAGGTCAAGGTCGATAACCCAGCCTAAGATGCCAACAAAAAACGACCGGGCATCCAGCCCGGCCGTGATTAAAAATAATCGTGTTAGGAAAGGACTTTTATTCCTCACCCTTCCAGGCACCAAAGGCAGCGCCGGACTCGATCCACTTCTTCACCAGCGCCTGCTCTTCAGCAGTCACGCGGTCACCCTTGCCTTCTGGAGGCATGGCAAATTCGTCGGACTCTGGCAGCGCCATGGTCTTCAGCAGCCAGCTTGCGTCTGGCTTGCCCGCCACCACGTTTTCCGCTGGATATTCCTTGCCGCCTTTCATGATGGCCTCGGCATTGTCCAGGCGCAGACCACCCTTCGGCTTCTTGATTTTGCCATTGTCTTCTTTTTCCTTCTCATGGCACTTGAAGCACTTCTGCTTCAGGATGGGCAGGATCTGCTTTTCAAAATCCACACCACCATCCTGAGCGGAGGCGGCGGAAACAGCGAATGCAGCGGCAAAGGCCGCAAGGGTAAGCTTGGTTTTCATGGGGTGGTATTTACAATCTAGTTCGTTGAGCCTCTTTTGGTCAAGCACAAGCAAGCTCAATTGATACAATCAATCCTCCTGTCTCTCGGTTCCGCGCACTCACATTCCCACCGCAGCTTTCCACACAGGTCTTGACGATGGAGAGTCCCAGGCCTGTTCCCCCCGTCTCGCGTGCACGCGCCACATCCACGCGATAAAAGGGCTCAAAAAGTCTTGGCAGGCTCTCTTCAGGCACCCCAGGTCCGGCATCCGACACCTGGAGTGTGACCACTTTTTTTGCGACAGTTGCGGAAATCTCCAGCACAGTTCCTGGCGCATGCAGCAGCCCATTGCGCACCACATTACCCACCGCACGCCGCAGCATCTCAGGCACCGCCATCACCTCCAGTCCTGTAGGCATTTGGACTCGATACTGATTCGTCGGCACCCCTTCCAGTTGCAGCACCCCTTCGACCAATGGCAGCAGCAGCACCGCTTCGGGCGTCTTCGTCTTTTGCCCCAAGGAAGCTTTGGAAAATGACAACAATTCATCGACCAAGGCCGAGATCTGACGCAGCTCATCCCGCACATCCGCCAGACGGTACGCCTCACCTCCATCCAGCCTTGGCTCTAAAATACCCAAGCTCATCTCCATCCGCGCGATCGGGCCACAAAGCTCATGCGCCACGTCTCCCAAAAATCGCTTTTGACCACGAAGCAAACCATCCAACTGCATCGCCATTTGATTCACCCCATGGGCTAACCTCCCGATCTCGTCCCCTCGGTCCTCTGGCACGCGTACATCAAAGCGCCCCTTCGCGATTTGCTCCGTCGCATGCATGTTCGCCCGGATACTTCCTGTGATGCTCTTCACAAACGGCAGCCACAAAAGTGCTGAAATGGCCATCGCTCCAAAAATGCTCAGCAGCCAAGGTCGCATGTCAAAAAACAGCCCCCCACCTGTCATTGAGTCGGTGGCAATGAGCAGCAGCAAGTGCCCCTCCTCACGCTTCCATCCTGGTGGCGGTGGCAGTCTCACCCCAGCATAATAGAGTGCTGGATCTCCAGCCTGAACAAGAAAGGTCCCAAAGCGGGCAGGAATTTTTTCATCTCGCCTGGTTTCTTCACGACCGCGCCCCTCGGGTCCGTCCACTCGGTCAGACGGCGGAGACCGACGCGCCTCCCCAGGAAAAGGTTCTCCAGATAAAAAAGCATCCAGCTCATCCAGCAGCGGCGGGGGCCGATCTGGGCCCGGCGGGGGAGGGGGTCTTCCCGGTGCACCACGCCCCTCCGGTGGGTTCATCTGTCGAATAATCTCTTTCAGCTTTAGCGGCACCGTGATTGGGTCTCCCATCATGATTCGCTCAGGAATGGTGACGAGGGACACCTTAGCTTCATAAGGACGTCCTCTGGCCTTCAAAAGCTCATCCCACCCTTCTCTCGGGTGCGTACTCAGATCCTCATACACAGCCTGGCCAATGACCTGTAGCCGATCTCCCGCAATTCCACCCAGCGCCCCCTGCAACCCTTCCGCAAACTGCCATTTCAGCGCCAATAAAAATACCACCCCCAGCACCACCACATTCACCAGCAGCCACAGCAGGATGCGAGTGTAGAGATTCAGCGCACGCATTCGGATAAATTCAAAGCCCTGCATGGAAAAATAAGTCTGCGTTTGGTTCGGGTAAAATCTCTTTGCCTAAAGCCGCCATACACCTCAGCTCGTGGCCTGGATAAAAAGGTAACCTGCACTGCGCACCGTACGGATAAACCTCGGCTCATGCGCATCGTCGCGTAGCTTTCGCCTCAGCGCCGCAATATGGACGTCAATACTGCGATCAAACACCTCATACTCACGGTCTCGCAAAGACTCGATCAAGGCCTCACGTGAGCGGATCCTTCCTCGCGACTTCATCAGCGCAGCCAAGATATCGAACTCCACTGGCGTGAGGTTCAAAGCACGGTCATCCAGCGTCGCCACCCGCGCATCCAGATTCAGCCTCAGCGGCCCAGAAATGAGCTCCTTCACGACGGGTTCCACCGTCACCGCAGCCTGGGTTAAAGCAGCCCGCCGTGTCACCGCCCGCAGCCGCGCTAGCAGTTCCCGACTGGAAAACGTCTTTGGCAAATAATCATCCGCGCCGATCTCCAGGCCCACGATGCGGTCCGCCTCATCCCCCCGCGCCGTCAGCATCAGGATCGGCACTGCCGATTTGACCCGTACCCGGCGCAGCACCTCATAGCCATCGCAGCCCGGCAGCATCAGGTCCAAAATCACCGCATGCCACGGCTCCGCCACGGCCCGCTCCGCGCCCTCCGGCCCAGCATGCTCCATCGCCACCGCATAGCCCAGCGGCTCCAGGTAATCACGAATCAGACCGCACAACTTACGGTCGTCATCAATCACCAGAACGTGGGTCAAACCATCGGTAAAGGCATGTTTCTCAGAGGACATCTGACCTGATTGTAAAGGTGCAATCCGTTAAGTGAGAACAGATTTACATAAACTTAACAATTTTACAGGCTCTCTCACACAGAAGCTTTACACGCTCCAACCAAGGTTGCGGTCATTCCACCCTCCCCCGCCCCCATGATGTCTGCTCGTGATTCCTCTACATCGTCTCCCCATGCGAAAAGCCTGTCTCTCGACAATGACTTTTGTCGCACCCATTGGTCTCGGCTGTATCACCTTGCTTGCCAGCGCGGTTGCGATCCCCAAACCGCCCAAGATGCCGTGCAGGACCTTTTTCTCAATCTCCTGCGGCGCGGCCACATTGAGGCCCTTTCTCAGCAGGCACCCGTGCTCCAGGCTCAACACCTTTCCGTCCGCCTACGTCATCTGCTCATCAATCGCTGGCGCGATGCTTCCCGCCAATGCCGCAGCAGCTCCCTACCCGACCTCTCCTTGGAGGACGATCACATCCCAGAGCCCGCCCATCATGAAACCCCAGCGACCCAACATGACCGGGCCTGGCTCCAAGGCTGTCTCACCCAAGCCATCACCCGCCTACAATCAGAGATACCCGCCCCCGTCTGGCAGCATCTTCACCCACTTCTCCTGGAGGAACACCGTTCTCCACAGTCAGGAGCCCAGCGCACCGCCCTGCATCGCGCCCGCAAAAAACTGCGCCACCTCGTCCGCGAGGCCATGAACGGTTCCTTCCAAGACTGGAATCACCATCTTCCTCGCCAGCGGCACTCTGCTTCCTAGCCCTCATCACCAAATCACACCTCCTCGCCACTTCCGTACTGTCAGCCCCGCTTGCCAGCGGCGTGTTCTTCCTTTAAAGAAGGGGTTCTCGTAACCGATACCCCCTTTTACTGACCATGATCAAACTTACCGGCATCGCAGATGAAGCAGGCGCGTCCCTCGACGTGCAGATCCAGGCCCACCAGGAACTCGGCTGGGACAGCATTGAATGCCGCGCCGTCGAGTTCGATGGCGTCAAAGGCAACCTGCATGAGATCCCCGATGCCGTGTTCGACAAAGTCGTCGCTCACCTCGCAGAGAAGAACATGAAGATCAGCGGCTTCGGCTCCCTCATCGGCAACTGGGCCAAAAAGATCACTGACGACTTCAGCATCACCGAGGCTGAAATCAGCCGCGCCATCCCACGCATGCAGAAGCTGGGTGCCAAGCTCATCCGCGTCATGTCCTACGCCGTCTGCAAGGACGACTCCGGCAAGGACCTCGAAGAACAGTTCGCCCCAGAGCGCATCAAGCGCATGCAGGCAATCAACCAGCGCTTTGCCGATGCTGGCCTCACCGTCGTCCACGAAAACTGCATGAACTGGGGCGGCATGAGCCCCACCTACGTCCAGCGCATGGCCGAAGCCGTCCCCGGCATGAAGTGGGTCTTCGACACGGGCAACCCCGTCTTCATTGACGACCGCGACCGCCCCGGCCACAAGCAGGATGCCTGGGCCATGTACCAGGCCATCAAGCCCTTTATGGCCCACGTTCACGTCAAAGATGGCATCTGGGACACCGCTAAAAACGACGCCGTATACACCTACCCCGGTGAAGGCGAAGGCCAGACCGAGCGCATCATGAAGGACCTCGTGGAAACTGGCTACAACGGCTACATCAGCATCGAGCCCCACGTCGCTGTCGTCTTCCACGGTGCCGGCGCCGCCGATGACCTTTCCCCCGAGCAGAAGGCCAAAGAGCAGTACGACAGCTACATCAGGTATGGCCGCCAGCTCGAAGCCATGCTGCAAAAGCTGGGGGCCAACCTCGGCTAATCCCCCGCCTCTTTCGACTCCACCCCCGGCCCTCTGGCATCCCCAGAGACCAGCCGGGGGTATTTTGTTTTAAAAGCTCATCCATCTTCGACAAACACCGGCCCCGAGAGGAGCGCGGACACTTTGTCCGCATCCTAAACCCATCGGATGCGCAGCATCCCACTCCCACCGTCCGCCCCCGCCATCTCCGAGCTTCCCCAACGCCCCCAAGGAGCGGGACTTGCCAAGTCCCGGCCTCTGAACCTGCACATGCCCTCACGGCCCCACCTCCCAGAAATAGGCAAAAAGATGCTCAGTAAAAAATCCCCCCACTTCACCTAACTACAAGTGTTTCATACTACTGAGCGAATCCCCCCTCCCCCTCAAACCACGGGACTTGGCAAGTCCCGCTCCTTGGGCCTTTCCCTCATCCCTCCATCCCTCCCCCTCCTGTTAATCCTGCCCATCCTGCAATCCTGTCTAAAAAATCCCCCACAAAAAAGGGTGGAGACGGAAGCCGTCTCCACCCTCAAAACCTAACCAACAACGCAACCAAAAATCACGCTGGATTCGCCGAAAGGTCCTTGTTGAAGAACACCTTGATGTACTTCATGCCCTTGTTGTCATCGTAGCCGCGCTCCAGCACCGGCTCATTCTCCGTGGAGAGCGTGGACTTCACGTGGATCTCCACCCCCGTGTCCAGTTTCAGCACCGCGTTGATGCGCTTCTTCGCCTTGGTCACGTCCTTCTTGGAAATCTCAAACGAGGTCTCCAGCGGCTGCCCCTGCTCTTCTTCCAAACGGGCGCGATGTTCCTGGAACTTCGTCTTCGCCTCCGGCGTCTTCAGCACCTCTTCTTCGAACTCCTGCAGATCGAATTTTTCACGCTCTTCGAAGTACTCCAGCGCACCGCGTGCGGCATTGCAGGTGTCCCACGGCGGCGTGTCGTCCGCAGGCTTTTCCTCCTCCAGAAACTCCACCGCCATCTTCGTGTACGCATTCGTCAGGAAGGCCGCATCCGGCACTGCCTCCACCCCCAGGAAATCGCGCACCCAGAAGCGCGAATCCGAGCCGCTGCGATCAAAGGTCAGCACGTAGTAGCCCTTCTTTGACCAGTAGTCCAAGATCAGGCAGCCCTTGTCAATCTTGTCTGGGTTGATCCCCTGCTCCGTCGAAATTTGCAAGTCGCCATCCTTTGTGGAGATGCTCAAAAACGGCACCACACTTTCAGATTTCAGGATGCACAGACCCTGCACAAATTCGCCCTCCACCTGCGCCTCCTTGATGTGGGCGATACACAGATCTCCAGCCTTGATGTTCGGGTGGTTCGACTTCGAATACAGGCGCTTAGCGATCTCCACCCCGCGCTGGTAAAGCCCATCCTTCGTTTCAAAGATCGCCTTCACGCAGGTGTTCATTTCATGCTGGTCCAGCGAGGAATGATGCGTGAATCGATGCGCCATCAGGTTCTTGAACGGCTTCAGGAAAATGGCCGTCAGCGAGGGCTGATCTTCGTCTGAAATTGGGAACACTTCCTTCGAAGTCTCCAGCGGCTCCTCCCGCTGGGGATTCCCGACCTTGGCAAGGACGACGTGGGTGGCAGAGGCAGTATTGAGACGGATCTTAACGGACATGGGGGGACTGAGTCTAAAAAGGAAATGCCTTTCGCAAAGCAATTCATGCACCCCATTTTCGTCACTTCCGCCAGTAGGCCAGAAAGGTGAGAAAAAAACAGATCGCCCTCGACACTTACCGCGCCAGCAGCTTCGTCTTCTCAGCGGCAGAGACGGTTTCCGGATCTGAAAAGGCCATCGTCAAGCTCGCGCCATCGCCTTGCAGCACACGCAGTTGCAGCAGGCGAAAGGTCTTCGGAGAAATCTGTAGATCGAGCTGGCGCAGGTGCCGCCGGATGAAGGGGGCCTTGGGCCGCAGCGTGATGGCCGTCACCTCCGCTGTTTGCTCCGCCGCATCCACCAGGAAGTGCTGCTGCAGTTCCTCGGGCGAGGCTTCCTGCCCACTGAGAAAGCGCGACCACATGCGGTAGCGGGCATCCTTTTCATCCAGGGCCTGCCAGGCACCATCGGCCCCTTCGCGCACACGAAATTCCGTGCCATCCCGCACCAAGATTGTGGCCGCAGGCTGGCCCAGTTCCCAGCGGAAAGCCCCATCCTTGAATCGCCAAAACTTGCCCGGCGTACTCACTGGCTGCTTCAGCGCCGGAGTCGTACGCGTCTGGCGAAAGGCCACCACCATGTCTGGCATGTCCTTTTGCGCCTCGGCCCATTGCAGAAGCACGGGCGGCAGTGGTTTCGGTGCCTGGGCCTGGACCGTCAAGGCTGAAACAACCAGCAAAAAGGCGATGCGTAGCACAGGGACGAGGGCCATAAAATCAGGGCAGTGAAGATTTGATCTGTCGTACATACGCCTGCACATCCGGGGCCAGCAAAAAAGCCGACACCACCACCACACGACGCGCGCCTGCGGTGAGTATTTCCGGCAGCCGTTCCGCATTCACCCCACCGATGCAAAAGATAGGGAGCTGCACCTTTTGATGCACCTCCGTAATGTCCTGCAGGCCGATGGGGACATAGTCCGGCTTTGTCCCGGTGGCATACAGCGGGCCAAAGCCGATGTAATCCGCCGCCTCCGCCTGGGCCGCCACGGCCTGGGCCAGACTGTGGGTGGACTTGCCCACAAAAACACCCGGCCCCACGGCTGCACGCGCCCTGGCCACCGCCTCATCATCCTGGCCCACATGCACGCCTTCACTGCCGATGCTGGCGGCGATTTCGAGGTGGTCATTGATGATCAGCGGAACGCCGTGGTCGCGGGTGATCGGGTGCATCCGTCGTGCCAGTTTTTCGATCTCCGGCAGTGTGAGCTTTTTCGCCCGCAGTTGCAAAAGATCCACTCCGCCCTCACACAGTGCCGCCGTCATCGCCTCCACCTGCGCCGGAGTGCAATAGCCGAGATCCACAATTCCATACAGCCGCGCAGATTGCAGCCGGGGGAAGGATGAGGCAGGAGATGACATGCGGAATGGGAGGAAGGGGCAGCAGCGCTCGGGATTAAGACTCGGTGGAGTCTGCCTCAGGTGTTTCAGATGCTTCTTCAGCCGGGGCCTCGCTGCCCGCAACCGGGGTGTCTCCACCTTCGGCGACGATGGCGGCTTCGCCTTCTTCGCTGGTGGCGGAGTCATCCTCTTCATCTGCGATCACCGTGGCCACATCCTGAATGGTCTCGTCTTTTTTGAGGTCCATCAGCTTCACACCCTGGGCCACACGACCCGTTTCGCGGATGCCTTTGTCCCCACCCACACGGATGCGCACGTTTTGCCCTTTGCTGGTGATCAGCATCAGTTCATCATCGTCATGCACCGCGATGGCGGCCACCACCTTGCCGGTCTTCTCCGTGATGTTGATGGTCTTCACGCCCTTGCCGCCACGGTTGATCAGGCGGTAATCTTCAAACGGCGTGCGTTTGCCCAGGCCTTTTTCAGAAACAACAAGGAGCTGGGTATCTGGCTCCACCGCCGTCAGCGCCACCAGGTAGTCGCCTTCATCCAGGCGAATGCCGCGCACGCCAGCGGCCCCACGGCCCATGGCGCGGATGTCCGTCTCCACACAGCGCAGACACATGCCCTCGCGGGTGGCAAAGCAGATCTCGCTGCTGCCGTTGGTCAGCACCACGTCCACGAGGTCGTTTCCTTCCTCGATGTTGATCGCGATGATGCCGTCCTTGCGGTAGTTTTTGAAGGCTTCCAGCGCCGTCTTTTTCACCGTACCGTCCTTGGTCGCAAAGAGCACAAATTTCTCCGGGCTCCACATCGCATCGTCTTCCACGCCTTGGGCTTCCAGACGCAGCACGCTGTTGATCTTCTCTTCGGGGCGCAGGTTCAGCACGTTTTTGATGCTGCGGCCACGGCCTGTGCGCGGGGCCTCGGGGAGCTGATACACACGCTCCACATAGACACGCCCGGTGTTCGTGAAGAATAACAGGAAGTCATGCATATTCGCGCTGAACAGCGTCTCCACGAAGTCATTCTTGTCCTCCTTCGTCGCGGCCTCGCGGGCCTCCATGCCTTTCAGGCCTTTGCCGCCACGTGCCTGCAGGCGGTACTCGGTGGTCAGCGTGCGCTTCACGTAACCAAAGTGCGTCAGCGTGACGATGTTCGCATCATTCGGGATGAGGTCGATCGTCTCGATGCCGCCGCCAGCCGCATCAATGCGGGTGTAGCGCGGGGTGCCGTGCTTGGCCTTGATAGCCTGCAACTCATCCTTGATGATGGTCAGCACGCGGTGCTCTTTCGCCAAGATGTCCATCAGGTCTGTGATGGTGGCCAGCAGCTCATCGTAGTCCGCCTTGATCTTCTCGCGCTCCATGCCCGTGAGCTGATAGAGGCGCAGTTCCAGGATCTGATCCACCTGCGTATCCGTGAAGACGTAGCTGTCTCCCTGGATGCTCGGTTGGCTGCGAATGAGGATGCCCAGGTTTCGCGCCGTCGTCACACTGAACTGGTAAGACTTCAGCCCGGCACGCGCTTCGTCACGGTTGCGGCTGTCGCGGATGATCTTGATGAAGTCATCCAGATGGCCCAAGGCCAGCAAGTAAGCCTCCAGCTTTTCCGCCTGTTGCTCCGCCTTACGCAGGAGGAAGCGGGTGCGGCGGATGATGACCTCGCGGCGGTGCTCGATATAGCAAGCGATGGCGTCCTTGATGCTCAGCACGCGCGGGCGACCGCCATCAATGGCCAGCATGTGAATGCTGAAGCTGCTCTCCAGCGCCGTGAATTTATACAAATTATTCAGCACCACCTGCGGGCGGGCATCGCGCTTTAGCTCCACCACCACACGGGTGTTTTCATCGGACTCATCCCGCACGGAGGTGATGTCTGTGATGATCTTCTCATTGGCCAGTTCCGCGATGCGCTTCACCAGCTCCGCACGGTTCACGTTGTACGGGATTTCCGTGATGATGATCTGCTCGCGACCGCCATTTTCCGTGATTTCTGCCTGGCCGCGCACACGCACACTGCCGTGGCCGGTCTCCATGTATTCGCGGATGCCGTCCAGCCCGTGAATCACACACCCCGTCGGGAAGTCAGGACCTTTGATGAACTGGGCAAGCCCACTGTTTGTGATGGCCGGATTGTCAATCTGCGCGCAGACACCGTCCACGATTTCGCCCAGATTGTGCGGCGGCATGTTCGTCGCCATGCCCACGGCAATGCCGGTGCCTCCGTTCACCAAAAGGTTAGGAAACGCCGCCGGGAACACGGTCGGCTCCGTCAGACGTTCATCGTAGTTCGGGACGAAGTCCACGGTGTCCTTCTCCATGTCGGACATCAGCGTGCCGCCAAGGGGCGTCATGCGGGCTTCCGTGTATCGCATGGCAGCCGGCGGGTCACCTTCCACCGAGCCGAAGTTCCCCTGCGGATCGATCAGCGTCTCACGCATCGCCCACGGCTGGCCCATGTGGACCAGAGTCGGGTAGATGACGGCCTCACCGTGCGGGTGATAGTTACCCGAAGTGTCACCGCAGATCTTCGCGCACTTCATCTGCTTCTTCGGCGGATACAGGCCCAGCTCATGCATCGCATACAGAATGCGGCGCTGGGAAGGCTTCAGCCCGTCCCGCACATCCGGCAGCGCACGGGAGATGATGACTGACATCGAGTAATCAAGAAAGGAGTTCTTGACCTCGTCAGCGACTGAGATGGGACGGGTGTTGGATTCTTGCATGGCGGGAAAGGCTGGAGTCAAGGCGTCAAGACCGTCAAAAGGTCAAGGCCGGTAGAAAAGTTAGGAGGCTGACGAATCGAATTGGGCTAAAAATTCTTCCAGAGAAGGAAGTTCAATGAACGAAGAACCATCGTGAGGAGGATCTTCGCTGAGTGTGGAGGCAGAAGACCGTCCGAGTGAGTGAATGTAGTTGTCGAGTTGCCGGCGCAAAGCGTCGAGCTTCATGGGCAGGTCCAGGTCAAAGGGCGGAGGGACCAATGCCCGCTCAAAAGACTTGGCCAGCCAAGTCTCCGTTTCGCGGAGTGAACCTCGGGCATAATAGCAAAACCGGGCGTTCTCCTTGAAGGAGAAACGACCATAGCCCTCGCTGATATTGGCAGCGATGGAATCCGCCGCACGAACCCACTGCAATCCAAGGGCCTGTTTGCTGAACCAGGGCCAGCCGTCCACAATGGACCACACATCGCTCCCAACCCGCATCGCGAGTTGGTAAACACGAAGTTCTGTGAGATCGACAGTGGCCATGCTAATCAAGTTTTGAGTCACCGATGGCTGGCAGCTTGACCGGCCTTGACCGTTGACTCTTGACTTCCCTTACACATCCAAATTCCGCACATTCAGCGCATTCTCTTCGATGAAATGCTTCCGGGGCTCTACCACATCACCCATCAAAATGGTGAAGATTCGCTCGGCTTCCTGGGCGTTCGATTCATCAAGCTTAACCTGAAGCAGCGTGCGCTTGTTCGGGTCCATCGTGGTCTCAAAAAGCTGCTTGGCGTTCATTTCACCCAGACCTTTGAAGCGCTTGATTTCCATCCCGCGTTTGCCGATCTCCATCACCTTGTCCAGGATGCCGGGGATGCTGAAAACGGGGTGGACTTTGGCGTGATCTCCCTCGCCTTCGATGACCTCGAAAAGCGGCACGTCCTGGCTGCTGAAATGGTCCACATGCAGGCCCAATTCATCCAACTGCTGGAAGCGTCTTTTCATGCCGTGCGCTTCATGAATTTCGATGAGGCGAGCGCGGCGATGCGCCTTCGGTGCAGCGGCTCCATTGCCTTCCGGATCCACCTCGGGTTTGCCAAAGAGATGCAGGTCGTTGTTCTCGCGAGCAAAGGCGGCAAGCTGCTCATTGCCGAGGAAATAGAGAATCTTTGCCTCGTTACCTTCACGGATTGAAACGAGGTAGTGCGGCAGGTTGCCGGAGACCTCATCACGAGCCTGGAGATAGGCCTCGAAATCGCCGCCATGACGGCGGATGATGTCGGCAAATTTCGCCACTGGCACCAGCAGTTCCAAGATGGATTTCAGGCGGTCATCCGCCACCGTGCTGCCATCGGAAATGTTGCGCAGGCTGATTTCGCCCGAACCCATTTCCAACAGCATGGCGTCCATTTCCGCGTCGTCCTGCACGTACTCCTCGCGCTTCTTGCGCGTCACCTGATAAAGCGGCGGCTGCGCCACGTAGATGTGGCCGCCTTTCACCAGCTCCGGCATCTGGCGGAAGAAGAACGTCAGCAGCAGAGTGCGGATGTGGGAGCCATCCACGTCGGCATCGGTCATGATGACGATTTTGTGATAGCGCAGCTTCTCGATGTTGAAGGAGCCTTCCACCTCGCTATCGCCACCGATGCCGGTGCCGATGGCGGTGATCATGGTCTGCACTTCCTTGTTCTGCAGCACCTTCTCCAGGCGGGCCTTCTCCGTGTTGATCAGCTTGCCTCGCAGAGGCAGGATGGCTTGATTGTGACGATTGCGGCCCATTTTGGCAGAGCCACCGGCGGAGTCACCCTCGACAATAAACAGCTCAGTCTTCGATGGGTCGCGCTCGGAGCAGTCTGCCAATTTCCCAGGCAGACCACCGCTGCTCATGGCATCCTTGCGGATGGCTTCACGAGCCTTGCGGGCTGCTTCACGCGACTTGGCCGCAATGATGATGTTGTTGATGACGGTGACCGCGATGTCCGGGGTCTCATCAAAGAAACGCATCAGCCCTTCATAGACGATGGAACTGACCACGCCCTCCACCTCGCCATTCACCAGCTTCACCTTCGTCTGGGAGTTGAAGCGCGGGTTCGGCAGCTTCACGCTCAGCACGCAGATCAGACCTTCGCGGCAGTCATCACTCTCGATATCCGGCAACTTATCCTTAAAGCTCTTTGGATTGGTATTGATGTAGGCCTTCACCGCACGGGTGAGGGCCGCTTTCAGGCCGCTGTAATGCGTGCCGCCGTCCGGGTTCGGAATCGCGTTGGCAAAGCACAGCGTTTGCTCATTCAGCCCCTTGTTCCACTGCAACACGCAGTCCACCAGGATGAACTTATTCTTGTCATCAATCACCACTTCGCGGCGACCCGCCAGCGCGATGGCATCCGGGTGAATCTTGTCCTTGTCCGCGCCAAGTTCACGCACGAACTGCTTCACGCCTTCCTGGTAATACAGCACTTCCTGGCGCTCCGTCTCACCGCGCTCATCGGTCAGCGTGATGCGGATGCCCGGGTTCAGGAAAGCGAGCTCCCGCAGGCGTACCAACAGGCGCTCAAACACAAACACCGTCGTCACGGTAAAGATCGTCGCATCTGGGAAAAACGAAATCTTCGTTCCTGTCGTTTTCGGGTCATCCAGATCGCCCAGCACCGTTAGCGGCTCCGTCGTTTTGCCACGCTCAAAGCCGATCGCGTAGATCTTGCCATCGCGGAAAACTTCGCACTTAAACCAGTCCGAGAGAGCATTCACGCACTTCGCCCCCACGCCGTGGAGACCGCCGGAAAACTCATACGCCCCATCGCCGAATTTGCCACCTGCGTGCAGGCTGGTGAGCACCAACTCCACCGTCGGGATTCCCGCCTTCGGGTGCATTTCCACTGGGATACCACGGCCATCGTCCTGCAGGCTGATGGAGCCATCCGTATGGATGTTGATCCAGATGTTTTTGCAGTAGCCAGCCAGGTGCTCGTCAATCGAGTTATCCACCACTTCGAACACGCAGTGGTGCAGGCCGCGCTCATCCGGATCGCCAATGTACATCCCTGGGCGGAGGCGCACCGCTTCCAGTCCTTCGAGCTTCTGGATCTGGTCGGCACCGTAGGCCTGGTCAACAGCTACAGCGGTGGAGTTTGAATCAATGGATTCAATGATTTCGTCTGGCATAAAAGTGGTCGTTGTTCCATCGCCTGAGTCTGTCCAAAAACCCGCTTCAGAAACGTGCTCGATGGGGAGGTTTCCAGGGTAGCAAGCTGCCCCCTCCTGCCAAGGAATTTTGACGAAAAAAACACGATTTTTTACAGGTCGATTTTCACCCTCGTAAAAACCCAGCCCAGCCCGCTGAAATCGGGCGTTCCACACACTTTTACCCACCCACGTTCCACAAGCAGAAAAACACGCCTGCACACCCGCCTCCGACCACGTCTCAAAAACCCTCCTCCTCCAGCCTCTTTTTTGCCTCTCACCGCCGCCCCGGAATGCCCCCTCCCACGCCGTCAGGAATCCTGGCTAGGAACGAGCCACAACCTCGCCCCGTCGCAAACCCGGGACTTGGGCTGCCCATCCTGACAACATCGCTTTTCGAAAGCTCATTCCCCTTCGTCCGCCCAAACCCCACGCCTTGGCGGGCGCAGCCACACCGTCGCAAAGCGTCCTGGACTGCGCCAGTCCTCTGGCACTCTCGTAAGCTCTCCCACCTCCGAGCTTCTCCACGCCCCAAGGAGCGGGAATTGCCAAGTCCCGGCCTTTGAACCCCTGTAGCCCCTTACTGCACCGCCTTCACGCGCCAGAACTCATCAAAGAAGTCCGCCACCACCACCCTCCCTGCGCTCTCCGCATTCGGGGCCTGGGTGATGTCCAAAATGGCCCAGTCTGGCAGCTTCGGGTTCTGCAGCGAGTTCGTCCGGTCATGCGCTTCCCGGAAAGTCAGGCCGGAGTTTAGCACGATTCGGTGCCACTGCTTATCCTGCACCCAGGCATAGCTCATCACCGGCACGTGAGTCGCCACATCGTAGCTCTTCCCAGCCATCGTCAGTTCAGACACCGTCCATTTCACTGGCAGATTTTTGAGCGCACGCGCCACCACCGCATTGCCCTGCGGATCGCCCCACAGGCACAGATTGGCCAGCTCAGCATCAGCGGGGATTTCCGAGGCCTTCACCACTTTCGGGTCTCCCCGCATCAGACTGCGCCAGCGTTGGATGAAATGGGCGGATTCTGTTTTAACCCAAGCATCCACCTGCGGGTTCGCACAAGGCTTGTCTGGTAGCACAATGGTAAAGCTCTCCTGAAACGTCGAGTCAATCAACCCATCCTCTCCCCAGCCTTTCGCGCCAAGCCGTTGATTCCGGCCCGCCCCTGTCCAGCCAGGCTTGGATTCCCCATTCAGCGTCATCCAGGCGTATCCATGGGCATTAGGCTCAAGAGGTGCTGAATCATTGATCACCACTTTATAGCCCGCCTGATCCCCCTGATCCCAGAAAGGCAGGTCCAGATCAAAGACGGCCACGTTGGTCGTCTTCACCCGCACCAGCTTGGCTTTGCCGTCGATCTCCGCCTCGATACGCCCATCTTCCCATTGCTTCTCGAGCGCCCCCAGAGTGACCCAAAACATCTTGTTGTACCGATTCGATTTCGTCTGGAGCACCACCTTCTTCGGCATCGGATTCCTGCCCTTCTCCACCGCAGCTTCGATCTTCGCCTGTACCTCCTTGATCACCTCTGGGTGATACTTGTGCCCCATGCCGGGGCCGATGAGGTGCGGGATCGTCAGCCCTTCGTTTTTTAGGATACCCTCCATGTAGGCCGCTGCATCGCGCTGCGTGTCATTTTCACCGCTGTACACCACCAGGGGCACATTGAAAAAATTGCGCGCATAGTCCGGCACATCGTACACGCCCCACAGCTTCTGCTCATACCAAGCGGGATACTTGTCCGGCGTCAGCTTTTGATAGCGCTTCACATCCGCAAAGCCCGCCCCGGGATGCACACAGGCCCACTGGTCCGCAAAGTGCGCCCCCATGTGCCAGGCCCCCGCCCCACCCATGCTAAAGCCCGTCAGCGCGATGCGGTCCGCATCCACGTTAAAGCGGGCCTTCGCATCGTCCCGTGCCTCGAAAACATCCGTCTCCCCCGCACTCTTCCAGCCATTGCAGTAACGGCCAAAAGGATGAATCACAATCGTGCCCTTCGGCTGAAACTGGCCCGGCTTTTTCGCATTCAGGCGGCTGTAAACAAAGTGCAAATCCGTGGCCGTATCGCCCCGCCCATGCAGCCAGATCCACATCGGCACCGCCTTCTTGCCTGGGCCATATTCCAGCCCCTCCGGTACCTCCACCCCATAGGGCTGGGCACTGCCATCAATGGCCGAGTAAAAGCCCAGCACCTTCTGCCCGCTGCCATCCATCCAGGGCGTCTTGCCCGCCTTCAGCGCGGCGATGCGCGTCTTCGCCTCCGCCAGCAGCGCCGTCGCTTTCTTGACGCCGTCCTCGGCCTTCTTGTCGTACCACTCATCGAAATCCAGCGCATAGCGCACTGCCTTCAAAAAGATATCCGCATCTGCCGCCCGCTCATGCTTCTTCACCGCCTGGAAGGCCTGCGTCACCTCGGCCAGATCCTTTTCGAGCCCCGCCTCCTGCTCCGCAGAAAGCGCCGCCACCGGTTTTGGCGGCAGGCTACCCCGGAACGAGGCCGTGGCCCCATCCGGACGAAGTTGAGCGGAAGCCAGGGTGGCGAAAGAGAGGGGCAGAAGAAGCGAGCGCAGCATAGGAGAACGGATACAAGCTAAACGACGCCCTCCATCACGGACAATCAGGAAAAGCGCTCGTGCCCATTTATCTACCCCTCCGCCAGAAGCCAAATCACCAGCACCAGCCAGACCCATGCCCCCACTTCCGTCTCATCTCATATCCCTTCCTGTAAATCTTGTCCATCGTGTCAATCCTGTAAAAAACACCTTCTCCAAGCTCTTCCGCCCGAACCTCCATCTCTTCCCCCATCCCCCTCCCCACCTACAAATCCTGTCATCCTGTCTAAAATTCCCGTCCCACCACCTCACGGCTTCCGCCGCACCTGCCGGCTTCCAGGCGCACCCTTGTGCCAATATGTCAGCCCTTCCTCAAAGCACGTCCCCGCCAGATCCTCCACCTTGTTGGCAAAGTACGCTTTCGCATCCTCCACCCCCTGATTGTACGCAAACGGCCCGATCTCCTTCAGAAAGTACTCCAGCAGATGCCCCGCCTGGATGTCCCCCAGCTCACAGCCCAGCTCCTGCGAAGCATAACGCTGCAAAGACGCGACTACCTCGCGCTTCTTGTCCTTGAAAAGGTTCATGTCCATGGCCACCAGGCTCTTTCCACCCTTCACTGGAAGGGTCAAGCCGAATGAAAACGAATGGATCTGCCGGGCTCTCTGTCATCAAGCACACTCGACGTTAGGCCATTTGCCAATTTCCGTTCAAATCCCGACGGGAGATTATTTTCCCCTCTTCTTCCAGGGCATAGAGATGCAGCCAACCGTGGTTGACGAGCTGCCGCACATTCTCGTGTTTGGCCAGGACATGCTCAATATTCACGCGGGGTGCTTCAATGAAGACGCTGAGACGCAGAGGTTCATGCATCCATGCATCTCCATTGTGCAAGCTTTGGATCGGCAGCCCAGACTGCAAATCACCGCCATTCCCCTGCTGAACACCGAAAGTGCCTACCACATTATGGGTGACCTTACTGCCGCTCCCCCAGAGACGATGGTTCACCGTGCTGGCGAAGTATTGCAAGTTGATCCAGCTCGTGACAATCATGGGCGCGGTCATGATGAGTTCTAGCGTGCTACCTGTGCTATCGCTTTGGTGGTCATAGTTATGCAGGAAGACCCGGCCATGGAGATTTAACGCCTGAGTGCGAGCACGTGGGGCCACGATAAAGGCAGCATTGTTCACCAGTCCCCATTCGGGCCGCACTTGCGACCAGTCGCGGCTACGTTCGATGATGAGGTTTTCAACCTGAAGCCCCCCTTTCTCATAGATGCCGAGACTCGGGGCGCGTTCGTCACGACAGCGCCGTGTCGCATCGGCAAACCAAAGCCGGAGCTGCTGAACATCCAATTCATGTGAAGGCGGGACCTTTTCTGCATCAAGCAGCCTAACTACATCCGTGGTCGTGTCATGGAGAGCTGCGATGAAGTAAGTGTCACAGGGAATAAAGAAACCTTCTTTTTCCAAAGCCCTGCGAACAGATGCCTCGTTCAGAATAGTCGTCGCAACTCGCGCATTGATATCCCCTGCATGACCGCCGCACGCACCGCAATCCAGCCCCGCAGCATACGGATTATTCTTCGTGTTGCTGCCATGACCGCAAAGCACCACCAGCCTGGCGAAGTTTTCCGTCAGCCCCATGTTTTTCAGAGCGGCCAGAGCAAGCTGCACCTGATCGTCCCAGGGGATTCCCCCGGCTTTGAAGGAGGTATCCCGAGGATTGTTCGGCAGACTATTGGGCGAGTTTAAGATCAACTCCGTGCAGCAGCTCTCTTTCGTTTTGTCCACCCAAGGTCCCCATTGAAAACTGTCCCTCAGCAGATGCCAGGCGTAGCTCACTCCCGCTGCCTCCACAAAGCTGAAACTGCTCACCGCAGAGGTTCTAAAAGCATTCCACGAATATGCGGTGCACCTCGCCATCTGTTGCTTGACGCGAACAAGACGCTCTTCTTCGGGCGTCGCACATACCGGCTGCTCTCTCACGCGATATTTAGGCGCAATCAGCACCGGCAGCCGAGATTCCGCATGCCTCTGGCCCAGAGGCACATGCTCAATAGGCATCCCAAAGAAGCCAGCAAACCCCAAGGTTTCCACTTCAGCAGAGACGCATTCCAATGACCTGCGCATGACCTCAGAGCGCACATCAATGCAGAAGACCGCCTGGACAGCAGGGCGGGCTTTTCCTGGCGTCATCCTGTCTTGAGGTGCTTTTTTAAATTGGCCGCACAACTCCCGCTGAAAGCCGATCTCCAGCGCCGTGTGCCACAACGTCTGCTTTTGGATCATGAGCCCCGTCTCTGGCTTCACCCCGGTCAGTGCATGGAACCATGTTTCATGAATGCCACTGGTCTTAAATTGTTTCATCAAAGTCACCTCAAAGACCAGCAGGACGGCAAGCAGGTCTAACAATGAATCCTTACACATCCCCTGTCTGCCAGCTTGATACTGCAAATAACTGCTCCACCCAGGCAACGTCATCAGCAGACGATGCAGATAGTCCTCCACCTTATCGGCATTTACAGCCAGGGTATCGAGCATCACAGGGATGGCCTCACAGGACTTGTCTGGGAGTTCATTGAGGACTTGATGAATCCCGCCAAGGCCGAGCAACCTAGGTGTGGCATCAATCGCATAGGCCTTTTTCCAGGCCGTGTAGAGTGGCTGGTTTTTCCAGGGCATTCGCCAGGCTGCCTGGCCTTCGTCACAATAGCAGGCACACCATTTGGATACTTCCTGTGTGACGAAGTCACTCCAGTTTTTCTTTGAGGATGCCGTGGCAATTTCAGCCACACTTTGGATACCCGCTCCAGGATCCATCTCAGGTTGCTTCAGCCAGCCGAGAAGTTGAGCCACCGTAAGCTCGGAATCCGAACGTGCCAGTGCCTCCTCCAAATCACGAGAGTTGATTCTCCCACTCGCAAACTGCTGGCGGAAGTATTCCACACTCATCAGCATGCCCCCCTTTGTGACTCGCTGCATCAGCTCACACACTTCAACAAAAGGCCGGTCCGTGAGGCCGACAAATGGGTTCACCGCCACGAAGCTTTGTAGCGGCCACAGTGGTGGAATGCGTTTGCATGCCCTGCGGGCGTGGGTGAGCCAGACTAACTTACCGTCTGTGGTTAGGCTGGATGAGCAGAGAGTCTTGGAAGAGGCAGTCATGGGGTCGAGTGTGGTATTCATGAAGAGAAGTTAGGCGATGATTTTTTGAATGAGCCGATTGAAAATTGCCCCCAGGTAAAAACCGTTGCTGGCATGCACATACAGACGTGCCATGGTTGGGTGCGTGCCCCAGGTTGGTAGTTGTGTCTGGAGGAAGAGCACCGCAAAGAAGAACAGGGCCAGTAGGGCCATCATCCCATATTCCAGGCTCCCACGTGGCGGCATGTAGGCGGGTATCGTTTCATGCAGCCACTGCTCGAAAACGCCGTGGATGGCGAAGCAAGCCACCGTGGTCGCCAGCGCCAGGAGTAATCCTCGGACTACCAGCCCCCCCCTCAGGCTGCTGCTCCACAGAGTCCACAGCAGGTGGGCCAAGGCCATGATAAAGACAGCCACCAGCAGCATCCGCCCAGGGGCCATCTCCACCTTCAGTCCGGGTGATAGCGCCACCCCTATCCCGATTACCCCAGCCGCAACCAGCGCCCCCAGGATGACCCAGGGATGTGCCGCAGGCCTGCCCACGGGAGTCCAGGCGGACTTAACCATGCCCACCACACTTCCACTGCTGAGAAACGCATGGGCCTTGTAAAGCGAGTGCGCCACCAGATGCATGATCGCCAGGGCAAAAGCACCCAGACCACATTGCAACATCATGAAGCCCATCTGTGCCACAGTGGACCAGGCGAGCGACTTCTTAATACTCGTCTGAGTCATCATGACGACCGAGCCTAACAAAGCCGTCACCGCTCCCGTTAGAGCAAGCACGTTGAGTGCCGTCGGTGACTGGATGATCAGCGGGCTTAACCTCACGATGAGAAACCCTCCCGCATTGATGATGCCCGCATGCATCAGTGCAGAGACGGGTGTAGGGGTCTCCAGCGTGTCCGGCAACCAGGAGTGAAAAGGAAACTGGGCAGACTTCAGCGTGGCCGCAGCCACGAACAAACCAGCAATGCCACCCGAATGCGGCCCCACAGGATGGGCAAACAGCTCATGAAATTCCCAGGTGCCATATCCCTGCCAGACAAGCACCAGTGCACCCAGCATGCATAGATCTGCCAGCCGACTGAGGTAAAATTTCTTCCGCGCAGCTAGCAAAGCCGCTGGTCTCTCGCGGTAGAACGTCAGCAACTGATGCAAGCAAAG
The DNA here is from genome assembly GCF_014203045.1 of Prosthecobacter dejongeii. NCBI lineage: Bacteria > Pseudomonadati > Verrucomicrobiota > Verrucomicrobiia > Verrucomicrobiales > Verrucomicrobiaceae > Prosthecobacter > Prosthecobacter dejongeii. The sequence goes on along the minus strand of NZ_JACHIF010000002.1, from coordinate 618,369 downwards.
GCTTGTCCCGATCCATGCCAACGTGAACATGAGTAGATTGCTCGACACAGCCAATATCAGCACACAACTCAAAGTGAGAACAAGCCAGCGCGAAAACCTCGCCTGGCCGGGATCTCCATCCAGATAATGGATGGAGAAGCGCGTCACCACCAGCCCCAAAAAACTCACGAGTGCTAACAGAGTGACAGAAAGAGGATCCACTAAAAACGCCAGCTTCGCAGGTCCATAAGCCGCGATTTCAATCCGCATCGATCCTGCCAGCAGCACCATGCCCCCGAATACCACAGCCCCTGCAAAGTAAAGGCGTGCCAACAACGCCGCCCCTTCCGCAGCTTGTCTTCCCTCCCGCATCAGAACGAGGACCGCCGCCATAACAAAAAGCAAAATCAGCGCAAACCATTCAGGACATTCAAGCAGGTGCGGAAACAATAGGGCTAGGTGCTGCATAAGATAAGATGAAGTGAGGTGACGGCCAACCTCTCCCGCAAATTCTCACTTCGCTCCAATTCATGTTTTGGCATTGATCGTTCGTTTTGTTAAAAGCATAAATTCATGTCATTCTTAAACTACCACCACCTTCGTTACTTCCGCGCCATTGCCACCGAGGGCAGCCTGACAAAGGCAGCCCGACATTTAAAAATCTCCCAGTCCGCACTCAGCGTGCAGTTGCGCAGCCTGGAGGAAAATCTCGGCCAGTCTCTCTTTGAGCGTAAACACAAAGCCCTGGTGCTGACGGAGTCCGGCCGCATCGCCCTGGAGTATGCAGACTCCATCTTCCGCAGCGGCGAAGAGCTGGCCGACCTCCTACAAAATCGTGCCAGCCGCAGCCGCAGCTTCCTACGGGTAGGCGCAGTCGCCAATCTCTCGCGCAATTTCCAGCTCACCTTTCTTCGCCCTCTGATCGGGCGTGAGGAAGTGGAATTGATCATCCATTCCGGTACCCTGCGGGAACTCTTGATGCAGCTCCAGAATCACACCCTCGATGTCGTCCTGTCCAACACACCCGTGCGTCGCGACGCGGAAACAGGCTGGCACAGCCACCTCCTGGATGAGCAGTCGGTCAGCCTCGTCGGCCACAAAACCCGGAGAATGAAGCCCTTTCGTTTTCCCGATGATTTAAAAACAACCCCCATCGTGCTACCCAGCCTCGAAAGCAGCATACGAACCGCCTTTGATGTGCTGATGGACCAGACGGGAATTCGCCCCATCATCGCAGCAGAAGTGGATGATATGGCCATGCTACGACTGATGGCCCGTGAAACAAAAGGAGTCACGCTGGTGCCCCCTGTCGTGGTCAAAGACGAACTGGAAAATGGCACCTTGGTGGAAAGGCATCACTTTCCCCAAATCAAAGAAACCTTCTACGCCATTACTCCCAGCAGACGATTTCCAAACTTGATCCTGCGCGAGCTGCTGACCAAGAAAAAGTAAAATCAAAGGTAGGTCATGGCACAGCTTAACGCAGCAGCGACGCGACAACCACACACAGAAGATAGCCTCATAATCCGCTGGGTAGATAACAACACCGAGAACTCGCCACACTCCGCCCAAGCCCCTGAAGGCCCTGCACTACCAACGCCAGATCACGGCCTTTGCTCACCGGAGAAATCATGTCGGATCGGTTTCCTCAGGAATCAGGAGGTGCCGCACCGTCTTAAACAATTCCGGCCAGCCGCTAAGCCCTCATTACAGAATCCGCCCAGCCAGTCAAAAAAACACACCTCACCTTTGGTTAGACCAGACTAGCCCCACCCCTGCCGCCGCAGCCGCTCCATCACCGCGTGAAACCTCTCTGCCTGCCGTGATGACAATATCGCCCGTTTGAGACGCGGCACCAGTTTCTGATGCATGTATTGCGAACGAAAGAAATACGGCCGCACCTCCACAAAGGCCAGAGCCTCCTCGATGGCCCTCTCCTCCCCCGCCTCCAGCCGCCTCAATCCCGATTCAAAGCCGCCCGGAAAAGCCAGCGCCTCATACTCTTGCCTGAATTCCGCACAGGCACGGCTCCACGCCTCCCAGGCCTCACGCCCCTCGCTCCGCCGTGCAAAGGTCTCATGAATGCGTTCACGCATCTGATTGATGCGCCGCGCATTCTCTTGGATCACACATCGAAAATGAAGGCTCTCTTTCATGCTCACTCGGCAGTCTTGCACCGCAGATCTCAGGGAGTCCCCGCAGGCTTCTTCAAACCTTCGAGAAACTGGATCGCCTTGTCAATCCTCTCACCGCTAGCCGCAGGTTCCCCAGCAGGCGTGACCGCCGCCTTTTCATCCGGCGAAAATTTCTTGCCCAAGTACACCTCCAGCGCCGTCGTCATGCGGTCCAGCTTCTGCCCCTGCGCCGTCGTGTATTGCGTCAGGCCCTCCAGCTTGCGCTGCACCAGCTCACTGTTGCGCCGTACCTCATAGGCATTGTAGGCCGTGCCTGCGAGGATCATCAGCGCTTCCACACCCGCCACTACCCACAAGGCCAGCAGATTGTGTGAGGACTCTCCCGATTCAGATGATTTCATATAGTTAAACAGAACTCCAGGCCGCAACACTCCAAACCTACATTCACCAGACACTGCAATCCTGCTGACGTTGTAAAATAGCCCACCACCTAACCACCTCCAGGCTGCTGACCCGTAGGACGGATGTGTTTGGCGCAAACCCACTTCGATCTCATCTCAAAACAACTTCGCCAAATTATCCGTCTGGTTTGGAACCCTCGAAGCCCCCAGACAGCCACCCATTCTCTACCTCATCATTTCAACTTTCCACTTTCCTTCCTTCTACTTTCCCCCACCTGCCGTCCTGGCCAATAAGTCACCGCAAAAAGGAAACCAAGGAAAGCAGGGATGCTCACCACCGCAGGAAGCCGCGACCGCGTCACCTCATCCACCTCTTCATAGACCGTCTGGGTCAGCCCCATGGATTCCCCATAGAGCAGAAGCACCAGGCAGACCGTCAGCAGCAGCACAGCCACCTTCGGGTTCCCATACCAGCACCGCCCCAGGGCATGAAAGCGCAACCCCTGCCCCAGCAGCACCACCACCGGAAACACTAGCACCGTCAGCACCGTGGCCACAATCGGTGCCCCCATGACCGAAGTGAACCCATCGTAATCATCATACAGCTTCAAAAGCGCAAAGAATACCCAGCACACCGTCAGGCCTAACAAATACCTCGTTCGTCGTTGAAAAGCGGGCGGTGTCATGGTGAGGTTGATGTCAGAAGATCCCACCCTTCACGCTTCCTGCCGGGTTTCCAGAAAATAGTCGAAGAGATCAAAATTGAAGAGATAGGATGAAGGATATATCCCGTCTATACAGTGTAAACTTCTGGGCGGTTCACACCTCGTTCGATCTTTCATACAGAGCTTCCAAAAGCGCGTTCCCTCTCCCCCAAGAATCGGGGGATGAGGCCAAGGTGAGGGGGTGGTCGCAGCACGCAGAAAGTCCGTCCGCAAAGGCAGCCCTCAAAAATCCTGAAATCAAGCTTGCTTCATAACACAGTTGCTGGCCTCTCCCCGCAAGCGGGGAGAGGGGGAACGTCTTTCCCCCTCGTTTGCCGAAGACTTGGCGAGAATTGAAAAATGAATGCAATCCAGCAATCCTTCGCAATTCAAGGATTCAATCTTTACGGTGGGTTCCACAATGATTTAAAACGCTCAAAACAGAAGGCTTCATATCAAAGGATCGGTTGCAACTTCCCCTCACAACCTCAGCGAACCGCGAAAGCCGCGCGCGTTGTAGTAGGACTGCGCGCCGTTGTAGGTAGATGAAGACGCGGCCAAAGCGGCGGTCGCCGAAGAGGGCACCGCCCAGCTTGCGGATGTCCGCCGGGGCCTGCACCCAGCTCGAGGTCTTCATATCAAAGCTACCCAGCTTCTGCAGATCCCGATACTCCTCCTCAGTCAAAAGCTCGATGCCCATGGCCTCGGCCACGTCCACCGCATTGTCCTTGGGCTTGTGTTCCTTCCGCGAATCCAGCGCCTCGCGATCGTAACACAAACTCACACGGCCTTTGGGACTCTCTGCCGAGCAATCGAAAAAGACATACTCCCCCGTCTTCGCATCGTGCCCCACCACATCCGGTTCACCGCCAGTGCTTTCCATCTCATGCAGGGACCACAGCTTCTCCGCCTTGGCTTCAAGCCGGGCCTTCACCTGGGCCCATTCCATTCCCGGATGGCGCTTTAGGTTCTTTTCAAAACGGGTCTCCAGCGTGGCCAACTGCTCCTCACGCAGTTGCGCTGACAGCTTCTTTTTAGCCTCAATGCTTTTCATGATTTTTTTGAACCACTTGGTTAGGCCACTCCCCCCCCCGCCAGCAGCGCCTGCAGCCGATCCAGCACCTGCTCATTGGCCGTGTCACTCAGCGGCCGCATCCGCTCGGCAAATTCGGGGCTTTCAAATTCCTGGTCCCAGGCCAGATGCGTGTGCTCCCCCTGCGGGGTCAGCGTCACCGTCAGCCGAAACCAGGGCTTCACCACATGCTCGATCACGATCTTCTCATCCGGCACGATCTCCCGGAAGAAACTCTCATTCGGATAGTTCGCCCCATTCGGCGCATGCATCATAAAGACCCACTGGCCGTCCGGCTCAAATTCGAACCGCTCAAACGTGTTCGTAAACCCCTCCGGTCCCCACCACTGCGCCAGCCGATCCGGCTGCTGAAAGGCGGCGAAGACCTGTTGGGGACTGGCTGGCAGCACACGCCCGGTGCTGACCACAGAGTTCAAAGAATGCGTCGAAGACATGGCGGAAAGGGATCGTAGCAACGCAGACTCCCGGATCTAAAAAGACCCGGCAAGGCGGCATCAGAGCCATCATAAAAACCCAAATCCACCTGTTGACCAGCCCAGAGTTCAGGGGAATCAAGCCCGGTTCTGTTTCGCCAGCAGATGCGCCAGAAAACCAAAAGCCCCCACCGAGGCCCAAAGCCCAAAAGGCGACGCCGAAAGAAACGCATGCACACCCCCAGCAAGGCCCGTGACCAGCAAACCCACCAGGGCCAGCCCCAGCATCAAGGACCGAGGATTGGAATCAGAGGGATCAGGCATAACGTGTGATTGGATCAGGGACCGTGTTTTCCAGTCTTATCAGAGATGGAAGAACTGCACAGCCCAAAATCAGAGATCAGTCGGCGAACCACCTCTGAAAGCTGTGCAAAGTGCTCCGAATGGTTATCACACACTCAGCCTTGCTCCGGCAAGCCTTCAAGAACCTTTGACAACCGTGTGTTTGTTCCAATCAATCGGCTTTCCCGCATGCTTTAATCCCAGAGGAAAAAGCGATTCAAAGCTGAAGTGAGTTTCCAGAAATACAGGTCGTGCTGAAGGATCCTCCACTTCTTCACATTCCTGAAAACGCCAAACAGGGAAAACCAGTTTGACCCCCGTCACCTTGAAATCGCGATAGGCTTCACTCTGTGCCATGTTGGGGGCCGATGGAGTCCATTTCTTCTCAGAGGCGAACTCACCCACAAGAAAGATGCCCTGCTCCCACCTGACTCCCTGGTGGTCTTCAAATCCCTTGGTGCCATAGATCCGCTTCTTCTGAAGAGCCTGAAAAACCGCCGCTGATTCATGATCCACAAAATCGAGTTTGACCGTCGTTTCCCTCCCTTCCGCATCATAGATGAGATCGCACAGGCCCGTGACTACTCCCTGACATCTGAAACGGTATTCTCCCGCTTGAGCGCCAAGGCTACCGATGAGAAACAGAACGAGGATGAGGAGATGATTCATTTCAGACAAGGATACTGGTGAGACAGGCAAACTCGCCAGTTTCAGACAGAGGAGAAGCAGGGCTGTTCATCCACATGAGGGATTTTAGAGACCACATTCCCCCCCTCAAGAAGAGGCCTCTTCCCTCACATCCTCCAAAGCATTCACCAGGGCCTGGGCAGTCTTGGGTTCCAGGTGGCTGTCGAGATCCACATGCTTCCCTTCGACGTAGAGGGCGACATGCCGGTAAAACTTGCCGTCGATCACCACTTCTGTGACGCCATCAATCTGGCTCCAGGCATAGGTCCAGGTTTTGCGGCCTAGAATCGAACGGCGCACTAGTCGAAGGCCGTCCTTGTCAGCCACCCCTTCCACCCGCACGAACGCCTTCCGGTAACCATCCTTGCAACTCAGTGCCCCGAGCACCGCCCAGCCCAAGGTCCAGAAGCAAAGAAATGTCCGGGTCACCGGAGTCATGGTCTCCGGAGACACAAAACCCAGGATGCCGCCCAGCATAAACACCCCTGCTCCCAACCAGATTAAGTACAGGACCAGAAAAGCAGGGATGGCCGCATAAGGCCAGCGGTTATGGATGACAAACTCCACCCGGCCCGCTTTCCGGGTGATGCGGCCTATTCTGGAAGCAAACATGGTTAGGTTTAAACGGTTTACCCAAGATCATCGGGCGGGTGCTTGAAGACGATTACAATTTGGATCGAAGATCCTTTTGCGGCTGGATCTCTCCAGCCCACCTCTTTCAAAGATCACTCGAAGTACTCTGGATGATGCTTCGGGCAGATGCATCGCCGACTGTCCACGGGTGGATCAATCCTCTCCAACGGAGCCTTCTCCAGCAGCTTTTCGAGCATCTCCGCCCGAGCCACGGCGGCGTCGGTAATTTCGAAACCATCATGCACGCCCAGAGTGACCTCACCACCATGGGCATATATGAAGACGGCCTGACCGGCGACTTGGCAATGAGACGGTTGCTCAATCCATTCAGTGCCTTGAACCAGGAAGGGAAACTGGTCATAGACATCCCCGGGATAAGGAACCCCTACCTCGGGCTGTGGCGGTTTCTCCGCATAGACCACGGGCTCAAGACCGAGGAAGCGGAAGAAGTTCAGTAACTCATCGGAACTGTGATACCGATAGGCAACATCCAGGGAGTCGCCATCACCTGCATGGCCACCTATAGCCCAAACTACCCTGAAGAGATGTAGCCGGTTTACCCAGTTTCTTAGATCCATAGGAACACGGCTATCCCATGTTTTTAGATTGTCTATTTCCCACCCCTACTCCACATCCAGCTCCGGCTTGAAGTCGGCGGCATGATAGGAGCTGCGGACGAGCGGGGCGCTGGCGACGTGGCGGAAGCCTTTTTTGCGGGCGATCTCTTTGTAGTTCTCGAACGTGTCCGGGTGGATGTATTCGATGACGGGGAGATGCTGCGGGGAGGGGCGCAAGTATTGGCCCAGAGTCAGCACCGTGACGTCGTGCTCCAGCAGGTCATCCATGGCCTGGAAGAGTTCCGTCTCCGTTTCACCGAGGCCGAGCATGAGGCCGCTTTTCGTCGCGCACTTGGTGCCCAGGTCCAGAGAGATCTGCTTGGCGCGTTTCAGCACCTTCAGGCTGCGATGATACTGGGCGCGACTGCGGACGAGGGGGGTCAGGCGCTCGACGGTTTCCAGGTTGTGATTGAAGATGTGCGGGCGGGCGCGCATCACCACATCCAGCGAGTCTTCCTTCTCATTGAAGTCAGGTACCAGAATCTCGATGGTGATGTGCGGCACGGCCTCGCGCACAGCCTCGATGGTGCGGGCAAAGTGCTCGGCACCGCCGTCCTTCACATCGTCGCGGGCAACCGCGGTGATCACGACGTGGTTCAGACCGAGCCGCTTAGTGGCGGCGGCCACGCGCTGCGGTTCATCGGCCTCGAGGGCGAAAGGCTTGGCGGTCTTGACGGCACAGAAGCCACAGGCGCGGGTGCAGCGGTCACCGGCGATCATGAAGGTGGCCGTGCCCTGGCTCCAGCATTCCCAGCGGTTCGGGCACTGGGCCTCTTCGCAGACAGTGTGCAGTTTCAGGTCAGAAATCAGGGATTTAGTGCTCCAGAAAACGGGGTCGCGGGGCAGCTTCACACGGATCCAGTCGGGCTTTTTTTCCGTGTGCAGAGCGGGGTCAATTTTACAGGACATGTCTTTCACTACGAATGGCCTGAAACGGCCAGATGGCAAATGATGAATGAGCTCACAGCCACTGCACGCCCCGCAGCGCCCCCTTGCATCCCAGGGAAATGCGGGCCTTCATGCGGGATGACGTCACCGCGCGGTCCCGGCGCTTTTTGGGCCCTCATTCTTTTCATCCTCATCGGCATCATCGGGCCATTCCTGGTCTGGGGCGCAGCCTTTGACCAGACGCTGAGCCTGGAGGGCACCCGCACTTGGCTGGGCCAATACGGGCACTGGGCCTGGGCGGCAGGCATGGCCCTGCTGATGAGCGACATCGTGCTACCCATCCCTGGCACCGTCGTCATGTCCGCCCTGGGCTGGATGTATGGCTGGGCCTGGGGCGGCCTCATCGCGGCGGCGGGCTCGTTTTTATCCGGCCTGCTGGCCTATGCTCTGTGCCGGGGCCTGGGGCGACCCGCCGCACGCTGGATCGCTGGGGAGGTGGGGCTTGCGAAAGGCGAGGCCTTCTTTGCCCAGCGCGGCGGCTGGGTAGTGGCCCTCTCCCGCTGGGCCCCCGTGCTGCCGGAGGCCGTGGCCTGCCTGGCGGGCCTCACACGTATGCCCTGGCGGACCTTTGTCCTGTCCCTGGCCTGCGGTTCCCTGCCCCTGGGCTTCGCCTTTGCCGCCATCGGCCATCTCGGGCACGCCAGCCCCACTTGGGCCATCGCCCTCAGCGCTAGCGTGCCCATTCTGCTCTGGGGCGTGCTGTGGCGGCGCTGGCAGGCCCGGTAGCCCAAAGTCCCATCCTTTTCTGCTCCGACCTTCAAGCACCCTCCACGCCCAACCTTCGAGCCTTATGTTCATTAAAAAACCGCTGTCGTTTTCCGGCAGCGGTTTTTCAAAACATTCTCGAGGGGCTTGGTAGATCAGGCCAACTTACTCAATACCTGCGCCACCGTGTTTTCCACCGTGAGGCCATGTTTTTTGCGCAAGATGGCAGGCGTGCCGTGCTCGACAAATTCATCCGGCCAACCCACTCGCACCACCGGCGTGGTGATGCCAGCAATGGCCAATTGCTCCATCACAGAACAGCCAAATCCATTCATCAGCACATGGTCTTCCAGAGTGCACACCACCTTCACTTTGCGGGCATAGGTTTCGATGACGGCATGGTCCAGAGGCTTAATCCAGCGCGGATTGATGAGCGCCACGGAATATCCTTTGGCCTCCAGTTCCTTCTTCGCCAATTCAGCCGTTGCGAACATGTCGCCCAGGGCAATGAGGGCCACGTCGTGACCATCGGCCACCACTTCAGCTTTGCCGATTTCAAGAAGATGTGGCTTCGCCTTGGGCGTCATCCCCGGGCCATTGCCACGAGGGTAACGGATGGCGATCGGCCCCTTGTCGTAGTTGGCCATCGTCCACAGCATGTCCACAAACTCATCCTCATCCTTCGGCTGCATGTGCACGAGGCCAGGAATCGCACGAAGATAAGCGATGTCGAAAAGACCATGGTGAGTCGGGCCATCATCTCCGCTGAGACCACCACGATCCATGCAAAGCCGTACCGGCAGATGTTGGATGGCCATGTCATGCAGGATCATGTCCACAGCCCGCTGCATGAAGGTCGAATAAATGGTTAGGAAAGGGCGCAGTCCCTGGACAGCCATGCCACAGGCGAAAAGAGCCGCGTGCTCTTCCGCAATGCCCACGTCAAAATACCGCTCCGGAATCTCCTTCTTGAAGGCCATCAACCCCGTGCCGCCAGGCATCGCAGCCGTGATGGCGACGATCTTTTGATCTTCCTTGGCAAAGTCCGTCACCGTGCGCGCATAGATCTGTGAGTAGGTCGGCTTATCCGTGGCCTGCACCTCACCTGTCTCGATGTTATACTTGCCCAGACCGTGGAACTTACCTGGATCTTCCAGAGCCGGTTTATAACCTCGCCCCTTCTCCGTCAGGATGTGCAGGATCACCGGCTCATTCTGCGTCTTCAAAAACTCAAACGTTTGGATCAGCAAAGGCAGGTCATGCCCATTGATAGGACCATAATAACGAATGCCAAATTCTTCAAACAATGTGCTACGATTGTGCGCACCTTCGCTCTGCGGCAGCAGCAATCCTTTGGCCGAATTCTCCACCCGCTCCGCCAGTTTGCGGGCTCCGTCGCCGAGGACAAATTCCACAAACTTCGCCGCCTTGTCATGCAGATTGGCAAAACCAGGATGGGTAGCGATGGTGTTGAAATATTTGGCGATGGCACCGACGTTTTTATCAATGCTCCACTCATTGTCATTCAGCACCGTGATGAGGCGCTTCGTGTGAGAGGAAATGTTATTCAGGGCCTCAAACACCGGGCCGCAGGTAAAGGCCGCATCGCCAGAAACGCAGACCACGTGCTCATCGGTCCCCTTCAGGTCCCGTGCAGTGGCCATGCCCAGGGCAGCGCCCAGAGCTGTACCTGCATGGCCTGCTCCATAACAATCATGCTCACTCTCACTGCGGAGTAGAAAGCCATTCAGACCTTCATACTGGCGGATGGTGTGAATCTTATCCCAGCGGCCCGTCAGCATCTTATGGACATACCCCTGGTGAGCCACGTCGAAGACAAATTTGTCCTTCGGCGTGTCAAACACACGATGCATAGCAAGGGTGAGCTCGACCACGCCCAGGTTAGGACCAAGGTGGCCCCCCGTCTGGCTTAGGGTCTCAATCAGAGTGGCACGGATCTTTTCAGCTAGCGCAGGCAGTTTTTCCAGCGGCAGAGCTTTGAGATCAGCAGGGCAAATAATGGCGGGCAGGGTGGTATCCACGTGGTGTCAAAAAAGTCGGATGTCGTCAGTGTCTTCCTCAGGCTCCGCAGGCTTCTTTTTGCGTGCAGGAGCAGTAGCGCGGGGCTTGTCTTCAGGGAGTTCAGTCGCCGTCGCGGGATCGAAAGGAGCCAATGCAGGCTTTCCCTCAGCATCGGCCGTGATCATCTCGATCCGGCGTCGCGCCACCTCGATCCTTTGTCGGCAGACTTTCAGCAAGCCCATGCCTTCCTCATAGCTGGAGACCATTTCATCCAGCGGCATGCGATCTCCCTCCATCAGCGCCACGATCTCCTCCAGGCGGTCCATGGCCTGTTCAAAGGAAGATTCGGGAGGGGCAGCGGCGCTCATAAGGAGGGAGTGATTCGAGGGCGCGCATTATCAGGACACAGGCAGCAGCCGCAAGCAGGAAAAAACAGAGATCTTCAGAAGAAGAAACCTGTCTTGATTCATTTTGCCAGCGTTCTTATGATTCTGCGACCATGAAAACCATCCTTTCATCCCTATCTTTTCTTTTTATTGCCGGCATTTCCGGCCTTCAGGCAAATCCTGAAGTCCCCGTAGCCGTCGCCCAGAGCTTTGGCACAGCCACGGCCGAAAGCCTCCTCCTTTTGAAAGGCACCGGGGCCACCGCTGAGCCCACGGAATGGACTGCCTACTCTCGCGATGCCTTTCGCCCAGAAGATATCCTCCGCATTTCCGTCAAGCTCGAAGGTGCTCTTTGGAAAGCTGCCCCCGCAGGTGCAGGCACCCGCATCCTAGACCGTGTGCCCTCCCGCCCACTCGACTTCACAAAACTGCGTTACCGCAGTGCCGATGCCCGAGTGGTCGCCGCTAAATCCGCAGCACTCGCCCAGACCACCTTCGCCAGCATTGACTACCAATTGGCCACCAGCAGCGAAACCGGCACCCCAGAGTGGGGCATGGCGCTGAAAGATGACACAGGATATGAAGTCGGGTTCGTCGTCGTCTCCGCAGAAACCGGCGCTGTCACCTTCCAGGACTGGTCCCCACGCGTCCCCAGCACAGCTACCACTCCAGAAGACGAAGGCGAACGCGCTGCCCGCGCCGTCAAACGCGCCGCCCGCAAGACCTGGAACTGGACGGACAACGCCCGCAAAGAGACCCGTGGGTTCTTCCGCGAACTCTTCCGTTAAGCGCTAAAATACGCGTTTTTCTCCCAAAACCCGCCGTCCTCCACCAGGATTCGGTGGGTTTTCTTTTGTGTAACTTAGAGATCAAACCTGTTTTTACACCTTGACGCCCCTTGTGAAGGTCAGCATTACTGCGGGGCTCCTTGCTCTTTAGGCTCGGGGTCATCAGTCCTTCTCCCGAACACCTCTCACGTCGTTATGATCCACGGAGTCCTCTCTTCTCCCCAAAACGCTCTGCGTCCGCTCTTGGTCGCTGCCTTCGTCACATTCGCCACCGTTGGCACTCACGCCCAGGTTTCTCTGGAGTCCCCAGCAGCCGCTGGTCGCCGTATCGTCCGTCAGGTGGATGTCGTATTCAAAGGCGCAGCTACCATGGACCCAGCCCGCGTCCGGGCCCAGATGTCCACCCGGGAAGGTGAGCCTTACACCGATGAGTCTGTCGAGCGTGACCTGCGCACCCTTTATGCAACCGGGGCGGTGGAAAACGTGGACATCCAGGCCGTGAACGTCGCTGGTGGTGTCCGTGTAGTCGTCACCATCTCTGGCCGTGGCGGCATCGGTGAGATCGGTTTCCTGGGCAATGCCGCTTTTGACAACGACAAGCTTCGCAAAGAGATCGAGGTGAAGGTCGGTGATCCAGTGGATGACGCCAAGCTCAGCGCCGCCCAACAAAAGATCCTGGAGATGTATCAGAAGAAAGGCTTCTCCGACGTGCTGGTGACGTATGACGTCACGCCATCCAGCAAGGAAGGTTTCTCCAGTGTTTTGTTCAAGGTTGAAGAAGGTGGCCGTGGCCTCATCGGTGACATTCGTTTTGAAGGCAATAACGCCATCAGCGCCCGCACACTGAAGTCAAAGCTCACCTCGAAAGAGAAGACCTTCTGGCGCCTCTGGGGCAAAGCTGGCAAGCTGGACAATCAAGCCGTCCTCGAAGACGTGCGCAAAATCGAACAGGCCTATCAGGACGAAGGCTATGTCTATGTGAAAGTGGGTTATCGTCGCGAAGCAGAGAGCGACACCAAAGTGGCCCTGGTCTTTGAAATCACGGAAGGCACCAAATACGACGTGGCAGCCGTCACCATCGAAGGCATCACCATCTTCTCTCAGGACGAACTGACCCCCGCGATCCTCACTGAAGCAGGCTTCGCCTACTCAGGCAGTGACGTCCGTGGCGACGAAAAAATGATCCAGGACTACTATGGTTCCCGTGGTTATGCCGATGCTCGTGTGGAGACACGCCTTTCCGATGCCGGCCCAGGCAAGCTCAATGTGACTTACAGTGTCTATGAAGGCACCAAGTCCTTCATCCGCAAAGTTAACATCAGCGGTAACATGAAGACCAAGGATGAAGTCATCCGTCGTGAGCTTCCCTTCTCCCCTGGCGATGAGTTGAACACCGTGCAGATGGAAACCGCCCAGACCCGTCTGGAAAACTTAAATTACTTCGAAGGCAAGGGCGAGGCCAATCCCCTCACCGTCCGCCCAGTCTCCACCGAGGTGGACGGCTTCAAGGACATCGAAGTCAACGTCGCAGAGAAACCCACCGGTTCTGTGAACTTTGGTGCAGGCTTCAGTTCCATCGACAGCATCGTCGGTTTCATTGACGTCACTCAGACGAACTTTGACATCACCGACTGGGGTGATTTCCGTGGCGCCGGTCAGCGTTTTAACATGAACATCCGCTACGGCCCACGCCGCCAGGACTTCAACCTCTCCTTCACGGAGCCTTGGTTCCTGGGTCAAAAGCTCGCCTTCACCACAGAGCTCTTCTATCGCAACATGTTCTACTTGTCTCAGGCAAACCGCTATGAGCAGACCAATGCCGGACTTTCCCTGGGCCTGCGCAAGCCCATCGGTGAAAACGCTTACTTCGAGACCACCTACACCCTTCAGAGCATTGATCTGAATGTTCAGGATGACGAAGATCCTAGCCAGCTCATCCGCAACGAAGATGGCGAATTCATCCAGAGCAAAGTGGACTTCGGTTTCGTCCATGACACTCGCGACAGCGTCTTCATCACTCGCAAGGGGCACAAGTTTGAGGCTGGCCTTATGGCCTCTGGTCTCGGTGGCGATGTCGAAGTCTGGGGCGGTAACATCGGTGGTCAGCAGTTCTTCTCCCTCCCAGGTGATACCATCCTCAGCTTCGAAGGTATGGCTCGTTTTGTGGACGGCTGGGGCAACTCTGGCACCTCTAGCTCGGACGTACCTATCTTTGAGCGTCTCTTCCTCGGCGGTGCCAATAACCTGCGTGGTTATGACTACCGTGAAGCTGGTCCTAAAGACAGCACCGGTGAGCCTATCGGTGGTAACGTCTCGCTTTACGCCAGTATTGAATATTCCTTCCCCATCATCGAAAAAGTGCGTGGCGCCGTTTTCTATGACGTCGGTTATGTTTCCACAGACATCACTGCCACCAATGCGAGTGTGGGTGGTGTGAAAAACGGCGGTCCTATCGTCGGTGATGGAGAAGTTTATTCGAACATCGGTATCGGTCTGCGCATGTTCCTCCCTGTCGGCCCGATCCGCCTGGATCTCGGCCTGCCGCTTGTGAAGGACGACTTCACGGGCGACAGCCCACGCTTCCAGTTCAACATGGGATACAAATTCTAACTCTCCCTACCTGAGCGCATTGAACAAAACCCCTTTCCGACCCCTCTCATCCTTCTCTATGATTCGTCTTCTGACTTTAGCCTTCCTTGCTACCAGCCTCACCCTCGCCAGCGCTGCCGACCTTAAATTCGGCGTCGTGGACATGTCCAAAGCCTTCTCTGAGTTTCACAAAACCAAAGATGCTGCTGAAAAGTTCAAGTCCAATGTGGATAAGGCTCAGAAGGAAATGAACGACCGCTGGGCCGTTTATAAAAATCTGATGACAGACATGCAGAAGCTGAAGAAGGAAGCGAGCGATCCGATCATGACACCGGATGCCCGCGCTAAGAAAGCGGCTGAGTTCGATGAAAAGGCTAAGGAACTGCGCACTCTGGAACAGGAAATCGGCGAGCAGCAGAACCGCCGCTCCACCCAGCTCAAGCAGGAAGACGTCCAGATCCGTCGTGGCATCTACGATGAAATCCTCGTCGTCGTCCGTGACAAAGCGAAGACCGAAGGCTACGACTTCATCTTTGACAAGTCTGGCATGAGCCTTTCCACCGTTCCTGTGCTTATCTACTACAAAGATGCCGTGGACGTGACCGACCAGATCGTGGTCGAGCTCAATAAAAACGCTCCGGCCGCTGCCGCCGCTCCAAAGGCTGAGGAAACGAAGAAGCCCTAATTTTTTCCTTACTTATTCAGGGCACGCCGAAGCGATTTCCGGCGTGCCCTTTTTTCTGTCTCGCGAAGCATGAGCACCTCCATCACGCACCAACGTCTGGCTGAATTGGTCGGCGGACAATTGTTCCAAGGAGATCCAGAAGGAGTTATCTCAGGACTGAATTCGATTTCAGAAGCTGAGCCCGGCGATATTACTTTTTTAGGAAATGAGCGTTATCTCAATGCGCTTCGTTCCACCCGTGCAACGGCGGCTCTAGTGGCAGCGGACTTTGCAGAGCCACTCCCAAACATAGCCCTCATCCGCGTCGAGAATCCCACCCTGGCGTTCTCCAGTGTCATCCGTTTTTTTGGTCCACCTTCACGTGAATTTCATGCGGGAGTACATCCTTCCGCAGTCGTCGCACAGTCCGCGCAGTTCAATCCTGAACAGGTCTCCATTGGCCCCTGCGCGGTCATTGAGGAAAATGTCATCATTGGAGACGGAACCACCATTCATGCGGGCGTTTTCATCGGCCACGGGGCCAGGCTCGGCATGGACTGCGTCCTCCATGCCAACTGCACCATCCGGGACATGACTCAGATCGGGAATCGCGTCATCATCCACAGCGGCTCCGCGATTGGTACCGATGGCTTTGGTTATCAATTCAGCCAAGGCCGACACCAAAAAATCGAGCAAGTGGGCATCGTCCAAATTGATGACGATGTTGAAATTGGCTCCTGCACCACCATTGATCGTGCCCGCTTTGGCCGCACTTGGATCGGTGAAGGTACAAAGATTGATAACCTCGTCCAGATCGCCCACAACGTTGTGATTGGTCAGCATAGCATCGTCGTCTCCCAGGTCGGTATTTCTGGCAGCACTCACATCGGCAGTCATGTCACCATCGCTGGTCAGGTCGGCATTGCCGGGCATCTGGAGATCAGCGACCAAGTCACGCTCTTGGCGAAGGCTGGCGTCACCAAAAACATCACCGAACCTGGTGCCTACACTGGCTTCCCCGCCAAGCCTCTCATGGAAGGCCGCCGCATGCTCTCCGCCCCTGCCAAAATTCCTGAGATGATGGAGCGCATTCGGGAATTGGAAAGAAAACTCGCCGCTCTCGAAAGAGCATAAGGTTAGACCGATTTCCAAAAAGATTGTCCGATCGAAAAGGCGGGCGCGGTGGGATGAGTGGCAAGGCAAGAACGCAGGCTGCTATCTTGACGATAACAGCCAAGTCCCGCTTGCGGTGACCGCCAATCGTCCCACCCCGTCGCCGCTTTTCGGACAAGATTTTTGGAAATCGGTCTAATTTGCTTCATCAATCCTGCATCCTTCCAGGCACTGCCCTCGATGTAGGCGAATGTGTCTGCGTTTTAGTCAGCACGAATGCTTTCATTCCCTGCGACCATATCCATCATCGGGCAGGTGCTGCCACTGGCGCTGGAGCAGGTGCCCCAGGAGCAGGAAGTGGCATCGGGCTCAGGCTTGTCGGCGTGCCTATGGTAGAAGACGGGCGCGCATCCATTGCCTGCGCAGCTTTGCCAAATCGCAACACATAACCCAGCAATGCCTTCATGCGTCCTGTCTGCGTGAATCGCCCAGTGACACGCCACCGCTCAGAAAGATCATAGGTCGCCTGCACGCTGTCACTGCTACGATCTGCCCCTGAAGGATTGAATGTCATGTTCAGCCGAGGCGGTTCTTCACGCACCACCTTCTTTTTATTGAAGGTCTTCCGGTAAAACTCACTCAGAAACAAAAATGCAGCGCGAGTGGCCGCTTCGGACGCAAGTTCACTCGCAGATCCATTCAGCGTCGTTCCCGTGGCCAGCAAGGTCACGATGTCCGGCTCAGTCATCGGCGGAGTGCTGGTGAACCGCGTCTTTGGATTCGTCGAGTCGCCATAAATGTAAAGAGTAATCTCGTTGCTGCCGATCCGGGACTCCCCTCGAATGTCCAAGTCAGGATCAAAGGGGTGCGCTGGGCGCAGAGTGATGACACCCTTCGTAATCTTGACCATGCTGAAGGGCAGCTTCAGCAGCAGACGATCAATCGTTGCCCCCCCTGTCAGTTGAGGAGCTGATCCCCGCCCACTTAGCAGCACATCTGCAGAGATCGCCCCATTGGCCAAATTACCCGCCACTAAAAGCGGATCGCGTGTACGCACTTTCAGATCAAAGATCCAATCCTTCAGCAGTGGCGGCAACGTCAGCTTAGCCTCACTGCGACTTGTATCCGGAGGTACTGGAGGCACGTCAGCAGGCAGTTTCAAAACTGGCAGCAAGTCAATCTCCTTGAAGACACGGCCACGCACCGCCTCCACCACGCCTGCCACCGTGGCTTGTTGCAAAGTTCCCCGGCAAGTAATATCTGCATTCGCCCGCAGAGACGTTGTCGGATCGCGAAATACCAGCGCTTCCCTCGCCTCCACCTTCAGGTCCAGGGCTGGGTTCGCACCGTCCGTCACATCCACGGTTCCGTCTAATTTCACACGCCCCCCCGCCAAGACCGCCGAAATGTCCTCCAGCGTGATCTTGCGGTCATTGCCCACGATCCGCACCCTCACATTCCGCACGGAAGGCAGGTCAGGTTTCGCCCACACCACCTCCGTCACATCCACATCCACCTCACCTTTCACGATCGGCTTGCCCACCGTTCCCGTCACCTCCGCATCAATCTTGGCGCGCGCGGGAATGCTGCGGATCATGTCCGGCGCATACTCTCGCAAAAAGCTCAAGTCGGTCTCGGGTAGCTTCACACTGAATTTCAGCGGTGTTTCATTCAGTGTCTGGGGAGACTTCACCAGCGCTGCGACATCCAGAGGCAAATCACCTTCCACCGTCAGCGGTTGCAAAGGCGGCTGAGTGACAGTGGTCAGCGTCTTCACACGCTTCTTTTCCAGAAGGGTTTCGGAACGCAATGTCGCAGGTCGAAATGCCTTCGGCCCTTTTGGCACAGTCACATCCTTCACCTCCACAAAGATGCGCCCCTGCGCGGATTCCAACCGCCCATGGACCTGAATATCCGCATTCAAAATCCCCGCAGGAATGTCTTGGATACCGGCAGCAGCCAAGATCTCGTGAAAACGCAGATCTTTGGCCGTGATTGCCACCTTGATCGGTTGGCCGTTCACCACGTCGGGTTGGATCACGTCAAACGGGGCACTCACGGCACCATCCAACAGCAAAGTTTGGTTTTGCCACACTTTCAGTTCGGCCAACTGTGCTTGCTTATCATCCACCGTGCCCGTAGCGGTCAACCGCCACGGTCCCAGGCTGGCCTCCAGCTTTTGCAGACTCGCTCGGGTGCCTTCAAAGGTCGTCTCTACCACCGCTGTTGCGGCTTGAGGCATGGTCGCCGTGCGCACGGTTGTTGCATCCACCTTCACCGTGCCCTGGCACAACCAAGGCTTGAGTTGCCCCGTTACTTTCAGGTCACCTATCATCGCACCACTTTCGATTGCGGGTGCACCCACGCTTTTCAGCAGCGCATTCATTGCCGTCAGTTCAGGTAGGCCAATATCCCCTTGAGCCGTAAAAGCAAAGGGAGCTTGAATGTCCATGCCCCCCGTCAGACTCACCGCATTTTTCGGGTTTAGCTGCACCCTCGCCACATCCACCACAGCGCGGCCCTTTTCCACTCGTGTTTGCAAGGCTACCCCCTGCAACTGCCCCTCACCGTAAGCAGCCTCGCTGACTTTCAGATTTAGATCTGCCACCAGCCCCTGATAATTTTGGGCGCTCAAATCCTGGATATTGAACTTTGCCAACCCGACACTTTCCACCCTGCCCTTCACGACCTTCTCCAATGGAGCTAGGCCAATTGTTTTCATCAGGTCCGCTGGATCAGCCACATTCAAAGTCCAGTTGGCCTGCACAGGCATCGCGTCCTGCATCAGCATCGTGGCAGTCAGGGTGACTGCGTTACCCGTGCCCAATTCCAAAGAAGGTAGCTCAAAGCGGGCCTCTTTACCCGTCAACGAAAAGAGGCTCCGGAGCTTCGGCAATTGATAAGTTTCAAAAGACAGGCGCTCGCCGGTCAGTTCTCCATTCACTTTCAGCGGCGTTGCCCCCTGGCCTTCGGCAGAGACATTTAGTGCCAGGGGCCCCTTGAACGGCGGCGGCTGGTCTAAAAAGTCCGTTACCTCTGGCAGCGTCGCCCTCACCTGCGCAGTCCAGGGAGTCGCCATCAGGTCCTTTAAATCCGCCGGTAAAGTCGCCTGCGCTGTAACCTCCAGTTGGTTAGGCCCGCGAGTTACTTTCGCACCCTTCACTTCGGCTCTCCCTTCTTTAACGGTAGCAGCCACAGAGATGGCATCCACCGTGGCACCTGCTGTGCGTAAATGAGCCAGGGATAGGGCGGCATCCACACTCAAGTTGACAGGAGCCGCCGGATCTCCAGCCACATTCAAGTCCAGTGTGCCTTTCTCAAAGAACACTTCCTTCGGCAGTCCCAGTGTCTGCAATTCTTCGGAGCGTAAATCTCGCCCCAGGACCTTGGCCCGCATCTGCATCGGCCCCTTCAGCAGACCTGCAGCCCTGGCATTCACTTCAAACTTGGCCGCCCCTAGTTTTGCCAGCAGCACCACGAGAGCCGAATGATCAGCCTCCCAGAGCCCCTGCACGTCCACTTCCAATCGCTCAAGAATGACAGCCTTTGGCAATGTCAGGTTCTTGACCACCAGCTTTCGCGTTTCCCACTCCACATCCGCACGCAGGTTTTCCAGTTTGACGTGACCCGGCTCCTGACTGAATTCGCGACACTCAAACACCCCAGGCATCCCCTCCCCCATCTGGAGCGTCAGACCTCGCAAAATCAGCTTGCGACCATCCCCCAGAGTGACTTCCGCATTGATGTTTTTGATATCCACGGTTCGCGGCCAGACAATGGGCGGCATCGCATCCGACTTTTGGTTAGGCGCAGGTGGTTTATCCTTCGGCTGACTTTGAGGAAGGCGGCGCAGGTCAGCCTCAGCCTCCACATCATGCAGCTTGATCCGTTTCACCGAATTCTCATAGTCGCCGTGTGCGAGAGCCCGCCAGTCATAGTCCGCCGCGAACTCCCCGATCCTCGCCTTCGGCAGCCAGTGTTCTGGCCCACCGCCGGTTTCCAAGCTTGTGATCTTCAGATCATTCCACAAGGACCCGTCCACCGCCCAGCTCAGAGGCAGATCCAGTTTGTGCGCAGCCTTCGGGCCAGCCCAACGAATCAGCGACAGCAACAAGGGACGGTGAAATACCGCCACCCCTACGAGTAGGAGCAAAAAGGTGATCAAAAAACGCCGACACCATTTCCAAAAACGGCGGCGAGGAGGCGGTGACGGGGGCGACTGCGACACGTTTCAGCCATCGCCCTTGAAATGCCAGCCTGCAATCAGCATCGAAGGCAAAAAATCACTCCTCACTGAAGAGTGATGGATCCAGAAAAGCCTTTGCGAACGAATCGCGCTGACCGCCTAGATTTCATTACTTGCCAGATGACTTTATTTGGCCGCAGCAGCTTTGGCCTGTGCCTGACTTTCTGCCGAAAGGCGACTGAGGGGAAAGGTAAATTCCCTTTGAGTATCTGACATCCGGAGTGTGATCTGATCCCCGACCAAAGTCACGAAGCTCGCTTCAATAGCCTTACCATCGCTGCTGGTCCAGGTCAGTGGTGCGTGAACCGGAGTCTTAGCCGCCGAACTGGTCAGGCTAGCGCCTTCTTTGATCCATGTTTCCAGCAGGGCGATTTCAGCAGCCGTTAGACGATTTTTTCCTCTAGGAGGCATCACGTCCTCATCATCATCCGGCAGTTTACAGATGCGGAGCATGACACTTACAGCCGGATTTCCTGGAATGATGTATTGGTCAGGGCCAATGATGGCCTTCAATTTCGCTTCCGTATCCAGCGCCACGTCTCCCTTCTCTTTCCCCTTCTCCTCACTGTGGCATTCATAGCATTTGGCGGCCAAGATGGGCTTAATCTGTCGCGCATAGTCCACACTCAGAGCAGAGGCGGTGGAGGCGATGAGAGCCACGGTCGTCGGAATGGTTTGATTCATCGAGGGAGACTCCAAAGCAACGGACTCCGCCATCGAATTGTTGGCACCCATCACCGAAGAATTTCCCGGCTCCATGGTCTGCACTGCGGAGGTCACCTTTGGAGCTTCAGTCATAGGTTCTACTTGGGGTTCTACCACTGGGGAGGGCATGGAGGCCAGGGCCTCGCTTTCAGTCAAAACCAAGGGCTTTTGGAAATGATCTTTCCAAACCAACCAACCTAGGCCCCCTAACGCAACCACACATGCCAGTGCCCATCCCAGCGTTCCCAGCCAAGCAGAGTCGGCCACTGGAGTTGGGGCCGTCTGCATGGGTGCAGGATAACGTCTTGGCCCTGCTGTCGGCGGATTCACGGGAGCTATGGCTGCTTTTTTCTGTGCCGTCGCCGCTGCGGCAAGAAGGGCCGCACGCACATCACTGGCTTTTTGGTAGCGCCGTGCAGGATCATGCATGAGGCATTTGGAAAGTACGCCGGCAAATCCATCCGGCAAACCAAGCCCAGCGGAAGCACCAGCCGCACGCGGAGTCTTGCCCGTGAGAATTTCATGGATCACGACCCCCAATGAATAAACATCCGCACGGTGATCCACCGGTGCACCTGCGATAAAACGCTCTGGCGCAGTGTAATCAGGTGTGCCGTATTCGGAAACATCCACTGAAGGCTGGAGGGTCAAGTCTCGCGCCAGGCCAAAATCCACCACCTTCACCTGCCAATCCGGCGTGATGAGGATATTGGCAGGCTTAATATCGCGATGAATCACCCCGTGCTCGTGCGCGTATTGCAAAGCCTCACAAAGCTGGGCGATGACGGCTCTTGCTCGCTCGGGCGTGATTTCCCCTGCCCGAGTTCGCCAATGCAAGTCTGCACCCTCCACGTATTCCATCGCTAGATACAAATGCCCCGCAGCCGTCTGCCCAAAATCAAACACCGCAACGATGTGCGGGTGAGCTAACCGTGCCATGGCACGAGCTTCTGTATTAAAGCGTTCAGAATCTTCCGGATTTTGAGCCGCTGAGGCAGGCAGTACCTTCAAGGCAACCCATCGATCCAGATGCGGTTGTCGCGCCAAATACACGGCCCCCATGCCTCCGATTCCAATCACTTGGTGCATCTCATACTGGGGCAGTAGTTGCCCCAACTCCTCCAGAGAGGGAAACCCATCACTTGCACCCGTCCTCCCCTCTGAAAGCAGCTCAGGAAGATCATCGGAGAGGGAATCAGACATAAGGAAAGGAATAACGAAATTAGATAGCTATGTTTATGCCTAATGAGGCAGAAAATATGAAACTATCCAGCAATCTGCACGATTGAAAAAATTTGCCATGACACTGGCCAGCGCTCTTACAGTCGCTTAACATAATCTAAGCATGGACGAACACGCCGCTCGACTAATCCACTGGCAGCAGCAGGCAAAGCTGACGGCTAGGAAGGTCAATCTAGGCTGGTTCCTCGCTTGCCTCACCCCATCTCTTATTATGGGAGGTATCCTGGGTTTTATTGCCATCCTTTGGTGGCGCACCCAAGATCAAAATGAGGTCCCTCTCCTCTCCGGGCTCCTCTTAGCACTGGCGCTCGCTTTGTTCACCGCGTTCTGGCGCGCACGGGCTCACTTCATCACTCCCACACAAGCACTGATACGGCTGGAATCGCACCTCCATCTACACAATGCCCTCAGCGTGGCCCAGGCAGGGCATGGCCCCTGGCCAGCTATTCAGGCTGCTCCTACGGATGGTTGGAAGTGGCACTGGTTCCACATCACCACCCCATGGCTGAGCAGCGCTGCATGCCTAGCCCTCGCCTTCTGGATGCCCTTATCGCATGAAGTCCTTCCCTCATTGCCCGCGATGCAGCCCCAAGCCTGGCAGCAGATGGACGAGTGGCTCCAAAAGTTAGAAGAAGAAAAACTCATCACTCCAGAAGAAAAGGAAGAGCAAGCGGCCAAGGTCACGAACCTACGAGATCAGCCACCAGACCAATGGTTCAGCCATGACAGCCTGCATGCCACAGACACACTGAAAGAACAACTGCAGCGTGATCTGGCTGAAATCGCCCAAAATTTAAAGACTGCCGAGAGAAGTCTGAACGCACTGCAAAATCACGCGGACAAGTTGTCTCAGGCAGGCAAAGAACAACTGCTCAAAGACCTGGATGAGGCCGTCAAAGGATTGCAATCCAGTGCGCTGGAACTCAATCCTGCCCTGCTCAAAGAGCTGGCCCAGATGGATCCAAAGAACATTCCTTCTCTATCCAAGAACCAGCTTGATCAACTCCGCGAGACCCTAAAAAAAGGAGCCAAAGAATCCCAGGGCCTCAGCCAAAACCCAGGTTTTTTAGGCGATGGTGAAGGCGAAGATGATGAACTTGCCGAAATGCTGAATCAGTTCAAACAAAGTCCCGGCACTGGCGAAGGCGAGGGAGAAAGCCCAGGCGCAGGAGACGTCAGCCGTGGCCCAGGTACTGCACCCTTGACGCTTGCCAATGAGGAAAATGACTTTGGAACGGAGAAGAATGAAGCCGTTTCCAACAGTGACCTGTCACGTGCTCAACTCAGCAGTGTCTTGGGCATTAAAGACGGCAAACATGAGGTGGATAAAACCTATGCAGGACCGATCGCTGCAGGCCAGGCTCAACATCAAGGTCTGGGGGGAGAGCAGGTCTGGCGGGAAACCCTGACCCCTGAGGAGAAAGCCGTGCTCAAGCGAGTCTTCAAGTGAGTCAGCCCCCGACCCCACGACCATCACAACGTGGCGAGGTGAGTCACACAGATTTGCGACCAACTTTCCAAGCTGTCTTTTTGAGCTAAAAGCTCCTCCAAAGAAACAAAACGCAGATCCTGGATAGCATCTTCATTGGACTGCACATCATCACTGCTGAGTTCAAAGACATGCACCACTCCTAAGTGCACACTCCCCACCTCACTGGAGTCATCGTTGATGAGACCGATGACCCGCTGCGTGTGCGTGCCACCCATCTGGAGCTCTTCGGAAATCTCGCGTTCGATGCTGTTAAAATACATCGCCTCGCCCATTTGATCCTGCGCCTGATCCACGGGATTGATATGTCCCCCGATGCCGATGCTGCGCTTTGCCACCAGACGTTTTTCACCAGAGCTACCGCCACGGGTGTAACAGAGATAACGATCTCCGTGTTTGAAGATGGAATATGGAATGAGTTGCTTATGCGTCGGGTCTGCCTCTGCCGCAGGGCGTTCCATAAAAAAATTCGCGCCAGGAGCCAGAATGGCGTTCAGGTAGCGCTCCACCTCAGGCTGAAAACCTTGAAAGCTACCGAGGGAATCAAAAAGGGCGCGGGGGATAACGAGAACGTGTTCCATGAGAATGGCGAGTGTGCCGCTGCTGGGCGCTGGGTCAATCAGCAATCCATCACGGATCTTTTTCTCCTTGAGGGGCATGACCTCACCTGAAATAACCAGGAAATGCGCCTTCCTCGCTTTGTTTATTTTCTCCCCGCAATCATTGCCCTTGGTTGGTTCGGATGGTGGGTGTGGGGCACCCCCGCTGAAAAGCAGATGCTCGCAGCGCAGGCTGAGTTTTTAACAGCCCTTGAGGATCGTGACTGGGACGAAGTGAAAGGCTTGCTTGCCACGACCTATACGGATGCCATGGGCCATACCCGAGAGACTGCCGTGGAAGATGCACAACAAATCCTCAGCCAGTTTATCAGCATTACCCTCCAAACGCAAAACCTCCATTTCCAGACGCAGAAGGATCAGGGGCAAACAGCCATTCAGATTCGCATGGATGGGCAAGGGTTAGGCTTTGGCCCCATGGTCATGGCGCGAGTCAATGCCATGCAGGAGCCCTGGCAATTTCACTGGCATAAGGAAGGACTCTGGCCGTGGACATGGCGCATTCTCCGCATCCACCATCCAGAACTACATCCCATCCAGTTACCCTAAACGGAGTTCATTCAGGCCACAAAAAAACCCGGCAGCGATAACGCGGCCGGGGTTTCCAAAGAGTGAGATCAGTCCCCTGCGAGCAGACGTTCCCACAGGAGATCATTCATCAGCACCTTCGTCACAAAGTCTCGGCTACTGGTAGCGACGGCGGGAGGGTTTTCCGCCAAGAGAGGAATATCAATCTTAAACTGAGCCCCTTGGCCGATGTTATTTTCGGCCTGGATATTACCGCCATGGTGATAAACCAAGAAGAATACCGCCATCAGATTGAGCCCAAAGTCTGGGGCATCTTCCAGACGAATGGCAAACGGATCAAAGACGGAGCGTAGAGCCCCCTGAGGCAGCCCTGGGCCATTGTCTTGTAGGGTGAACTGAATAGAGACAGGACGGTCTGCAAAGCGCTGCGCATGGGCACGGAGGGCAATGCGGGAACCTGCGGGCAAGACATCAATCTCGTCCTGTAATAGCAACTGGAACATCCGTTCGAAACGGGCGCGCTCCGTAGAAATCTGGGGCAACCCATCTGCGATATCGAGGTCTAACTGAATGTTCTTCGCTTCCAGTCCAGAGCGCAGTCCTGCAACGACGTTGTTAATGCTGACCTCCACATTAAGCGGAACTTCCGCCTTAATCGCATCGGCCAAACTTCCGCCATCCAGCTCGCCAATAAGCTCGGAAATCCGGCCAGCCTGCTTGAGCACCTGAGAGTGAAAGTCACGCCAGAAGGAAGGATCCTGCAAGCGATCCATATCCACACTTTCTTGACGCAGCTTGGTCGGTGTCAGATTGAGAAAGGTCTGCACGGCCTCAAGCGGGTTGCGAAGATTCTGACAAAGGCCACTGGCCAGCACGCCCAGGCTGATGACTCGATCTGTGATGACCATGTTTTGCAGCACACTCAGCTTCTCACGCAGCAAGTCATCCCGCTCGCGCTGGAGGAGGAAGAACTCCATCGCACGGCGCAGCGTGTTGCGCATATCTTCCACCTGTAGAGGCTTTGATACATAACGAAAAACATTGCCCAAATTCACCGCGTCCACTGTGACTCCAAAATCAGCAAAAGCAGTGATCATCATCCGCACGATTTTGGGCCGGATCTGGCGGGCACGCTCCAGTAACTGTACCCCTTTTTGACCAGGCATGCGTTGGTCCGTCAGCAGTACTCCGATTTCATCGCCACGGGACTCGATCAACTTCAAACCTTCATTGGCATTTGTCGCGGTCAGGATACGGAATTCACTACCGAAGGTTTTCTCAAAGTACTTCAGCGCCATTTCTTCGTCATCCACGTAAAGGACTGCGTAGCGTTTATAATCGTAGAGGTTTTGCATGAGGGAGTCTATTAGACGTTGCTGCGTCAGGCTTCGAGTATCGGAGCGGTAACGGGAAATTCCAAAACAAATTCGCAGAACTCACCAGGAGTGCTTTCAAGGAGGATACGCCCTCCATGCTCAGCAATAATCTGGTGGCAAATGGATAAACCTAGGCCCATTCCTGCCCCCACATCCTTCGTGGTGAAAAAGGGATCGAAGATATTGTTCCGATTTTCCTCAGGAATGCCGGGGCCGTTATCACGGATGTGTAGGGCCGCCATGGTGCCGGACTGCACGGCCCAGATGGAGAGGCAGCGCTCCTGACCTTCCGGATAAGTCTTCTCGGCCATCGCATCCATGGAGTTTTGGATGAGGTTGATGAGGACTTGGATAAATTGGTTTTGATCCCCTACGGCTTCAACATAAGGCGGCAGGTCTAGTTTCACCTCTACCCCGTCCTTGATCGCGTGAGAGAAAAACCTCAGGGTTGTTTCCACGGCCTGGCTCAAATTGAAATTCCCCGCGACTTGATGGGTCGTCCGAGAAAAACCTCGAAGGTCACTGATAATGCGGGCTACGCGGTCCACGCCATTTTCAATATCTCCCAAAGTCTCAACGAAATCTGGGCGGTCTGCATCCGTCAATTTATTCGCCGTATCACGCAGCACAAACAGTGCTTGTTTGGCATAGTTCAAAGGGTTGTTGATCTCATGGATCAAACCCGCACTTAGACGTCCTAGTGAAGCAAGCTTTTCATTGCGGACGAGAAGGGCTTCAGTCTCTTTCACCTGTTCCAGCGCAGCTTCCAGACGCTGCTTCTGTACCTGCAATTCACGCTGGAAAAGGTGGGAGTCGGTCAAGTTTTTCAGTCTGACTGAAAGCTCCGTTAGTGAAAACGGTTTGCCTAAAAAGTCACTCGCCCCCGCCATAAGGCAATCAATCTTGGTCTTCTCATCCGCTCGCGCCGTAAGCAATACCACGGGGATGCTGCGGGTGGTGGTGCGCTCGCGCAATTCCCGGCAGACCTGCAGCCCATCCTTTTCAGGCATCATCATGTCAGAAAGAATGATGTCAGGTAGGAATTGCGCCGCCTTTTCCACAGCTTGATGTCCATCTACGGCCTCAATGACTTCAAAGGTGTCAGCAAGCTGGGTGCGAAGAAACCGCAGCATGTCAGGCTCGTCATCAGCAATGAGCAATTTCGGCTTCTTGCTACGACGGCCTAACCCCACTTCGACAGGACGTAAGGTAGCCTGAAGAGACGTCATGGCGGGGAACATCTCAGCACGGCGGTAGAGATCACTGATCCATTCTTTCTGAGCCACTGGCTCCAGATCGAGCTGTTCGTCCTCGGTTTCCTTTGCAGACGTTTCCTCCGCCTGCTGGAAGGGGAGAACGACTGACATGGAAGTTCCCTTACCACGCTCACTCTGCACGGCCACACTGCCGCCATGCGCCTCAGCGATTTCTTTGACGAGAGAGAGGCCGATGCCCATGCCCTGATACTTGCGCTGAGAGGAGGTATCCGCCTGCCAGAAACGATTGAAAATGTTCGGCACATCTGCCGCCGCGATGCCTACGCCTGAATCCTTAACCTCCAACTGGAACCAAGAACCATTGCGCGTCGCATTCAGTTCCACCGTGCCGCCGGCGGGCGTGAATTTGAGGGCATTGAAAAGGAGGTTTAGACAGATGCGCTCCAGTTTTTCAGCATCAGCCAGGACACGCCCCAGGCCACCTTCGCATTCTACCTTGAGATGAATACGCTTATCCTTCGCCACGCCAGCCACAGCATTGCCTAACCCGCGAACGAAATCTTCTAAAGCCACGGGCGCACGCCGAATTTGAATGGTGCCAGATTCCAATCGAACTAGATCTAACAAATCATTGATCAGCTTCAAAAGACGCATGGCATTGCTCTGCATGGTCGCCAGCAAGTCAGATCTTTGTTCCTCACTCAGATAATCTTTTTGACTGATCAAAGACTCGATAGGCGCAATGAGCAGCGTCAATGGCGTGCGCAATTCATGGCTGACATTGGCAAAGAAACGGCTCTTGGCTTCATCCAGTTCCCTCAGCTTGGTATTGCTCTCCTCTAACAAAACGTTGGCATCCAGGAGCTCAGAGCTTTTCTCATTCAGCCGCTTCCGCAGCATGTATTCATTGAAACGAATCCCGGTGTAAACCCAGGTCCCTACGACGACCATGACGGCTGTGAGAGTCAGGAAAAAAAGATTGTTGTAGAGGGTTTTTTCATGCCCAGCAAGGTCGTTGCCCAGGCAGGCCGCACCGTACGAAAGCAGGGTGAGGCTCACAATAAAAAGACTGTCCCAAGTGGTCCAACGCATGAGCAAAGCTGCGCCGACCATGATAAGATTCATCCCTGCATAATAAGGCGATACAGCCCCCCCTACTTGATCAATCATCCAAGCAATGGAGAGGATGGGAGGAATCGCCACCATCAGTCCCCATAGGCGCACTGAACTGACCGACTTCGTGAAGCCGAAGACAAACCATAATGCCAGCAAGCAGACACTGCTCAAAAGGCGCGCAGGCAAGAATTGCAGCATCCGGTCAAAATCATACACCAGCCAATCCAAGCTCGCTCCAAACGGCATGAAAACCGCCGTTAGTAAGCAGCACAGACGGAAATTCCGTCGGCGGATTTGTACTTCATCCGCCTCGAAAGCCTGCCAATGCAGAACCTGATCACTGGGGCTGAATTCAGACATGCATCGGTTTACGCACCTCCATAAAGATATTCACGCCCGTCTCATCCTCCCGGATGGCGGTGACACCTGCCGGAGCCCGCGACGGGGCAAGACCTAAAAATTGCTCATCGTTGCGATACACCAGATGCCAGTCCATGACGCACTCCATCCAGTAACGGGAAGGATTGCGGGAATGCACATTGGTGGCGATCAAAAGCCCGCCCGGCGCAACCATGTCATAAAAGATCTCGAGCAAACGGCGGCAGACACGATCTGAAAGGTAGTCAAAAAGCCCCGCACAATAAACAATGTCATAACCACTGCCGCCAGCCTGAGGCCTACCAGCTTCCTTCATCATTTGGTGCACAGACTTTTTGATGAATTGCAGCCCGGTCTGACGACCGTGGAGATCACGCAATTGCTCCAGGGTTTCCTGCGTGTGTTGCAGCGTCTCGTCATTGAAATCAACGAGGGTGAAATCAATCTGGTCACTCAAATCATCCGTAGAGATCATTCTTTGCACTTCCTGTGCCGGACCACAGCCCAGGTTAAAGACACGAATTCTACGCCCTTCCGCCTGCACGCGCTGAGTCTCCTCATGCAGCTTTTGAGTCAGGTAAGTGATGCGATTCCGGTGAGCGACAACGGTAGGGGATTCCAAAAAGACCCGGTTGATGAGCTTGGCAAAAACAGAACTGCCCTCATAAGGGGAGCGCAGCATCATGCTCACCATTTCGTAGTCCCCTGCATAGCCCAACGGCTTTTGGTAAGTACGATAGGTGAAAGGGGAGCAAAGCACAATGGGGTGCAACTGCCGCTTGATGTAACCGCGATGCACCGGGAGCAGTTCCTGGGGTACTTCAGCGGCAGCTTCTTCAAATTTCAGAAACAAGGGCCATAAAGCGGGTAGAACCAATTTCTCCACCTCCTGAATGGCATAAAGTTCAGACTCCAATCGGTCTCCTGTGGGCAGGGAGCGCACGCACAATTCGACCTGTTCTAGCCAGCGGCGTAAATCCGTCAGCACGGTCAAAATATCAATGACGACGATTTTGAAATTCGGACTGACTTGGAAGATGCGACTGGTGTCGCGCAGCAGGGTTGCCAATTCTTCGCCTAACCCCAAACGCTGCTGCAAAGGAGCAAAGATGTCAGGGTCCATCCACCCTTCCTCTTCCAAGGAAGCTTCAAGAATGAGCATGATGCCCGTGTTGACCAAATTGGTCACCACAGCGCGCCCTGAATACAGCATCCGATCATTCACAGTGACACGGAAATCTGTCAGCACTTCTGAGAGCTGAAGGATGCTGTATGGATTATACACCTCAAAAACCGCCATGTGTCTGCTCAGGCGGTGAACCGTTCCCCGCACTTCTGCCCCCTGACTGTTCCGGCACACGATGATGCTGAGATTTTCAGCATTCAGCCCTTGTGAGCTAGGAATCAGGTCTGCGGAGTCTGATGGCATCTTTCAGTGGGAAATTGAAATATGGCTCTGGGAATAAATAACTCTTCGAGCGCAGACCCCTGTTTGCAGACAACCCTACCAGCGGTCAACAAGATTATTTGAGATATGAAATACAGTATATCGAAACCTAATTTATCGTCTTACTACGAGTTGTAATGACATTTGCAGGATTAATGAACATCTAATGTCCGTTGATCAGTTCAGAGGCAAAATGAAAATCAGAGGATATTTCAAGAATTTTCACACCCCGAAAATCTGAACTATTTAAAAAAATCCGTTTTTCACAGAAGAGGCACTGTTGTTCATTTGCCTAACTTTCAAGAGATAAATCTTTACCTCCGCACGCTAAAAAACAAAGTCCAAATAAGTCTGAACCAATCTTTCCTATGACACCTAGCCCATGACTTACTCAGCAAATACTCAAGTTAGTTCAGTCTCACTTTCGAACCTACATTTTTAAAGTCGTTGCGCCAGTTGACAAAATGCCCTCCGAAAATGGTCAATCGAGAGGAAGCCCGCTTTTGAAAAATGCCTGGCACCTTCCCTTGAACTGCCATCGTAAAAAGGCATGATGTCTGTGATGATGGAAGATCCGCCTGAAGTTGTGATTGTAGGTGCAGGCCCGGCGGGCTGCACGCTCGCTGCTTTGCTTGCTCAAAGAGGCATTCCTTGCACCGTCTTTGATGATGACAAGCGCCCGAGCTTGCTAGTGGGCGAGTCGCTCATACCTGGAGTCGTCCCTATTTTCCGCCAGTTGGGCATCGAAGATCGTGTGGCTGCGATGTCTGTGCGAAAGCCTGGGGCGTCTTTTTTTGTTACGGACGAAGGGCCACGCATCCACTTCAGTTTTAAGAATGTGGAAGGCCACCTGCCGCCCTACTCGTACAATACACCTCGACCAGAATTAGACAACTTGCTTCGAGTCAGAGCCGAAGAGCTTGGAGCTCGATTCGTGCATGCACGCGCAGGCCTGGAATCCAGCCTTGAAAATGGAGAGCCAAACATTCGTTTGAATGCGGAGAGCCTGAAGAAAGCTGGCCTGGCGCCCGATGCAAAGCCTCTGCTGGTAGATGCGTCTGGCCGAGCACGCACCTTTGCACGCGGGATGAACATTCCCGCTCTACGAGGGGAACGAGATGACATTGCTTACTTCGCCCACTTTGAGGACTTCGATCATGACGAAGTCGAGTCTGGTCAAGTCATCATCTCCGTCTTGAGAGCTGGCTGGAGCTGGCGCATTCCATTGCCTGGACGCTTATCGGTAGGTATCGTGGTGAATAAAGCACACGCGCCTAGATTGGGTGCAACGGCAGAAGAACGACTGGAAAACGCCATTCGCCAGGAGCCCATCTTGGCAGCGAAAGGAAGTCGAGCCAAGCGGGTTTCCCCCGTAATGACTTACACGAATTATCAATTGCTCTCAGAGCAGGGCCATGGCCCCGGGTGGGTGCTGTTAGGTGATGCCTTTGGATTTGTAGATCCCATGCTTTCCCCTGGGCTTTTTATGTCCCTCGAAGGGGCACGCCAATTGGACGAATGCGTCTTTTCTCAGGGCCGCCAGATTCTTCAAGACACGCAGGCACTGAAACGTGCACTTGACCGTTATAGCCGCCGCATCGTGGAGTGGCATCATGCCTGGACTGATCTGGTGCGGTATTTTTACGATGGGCGCATTTTCCAGATTCATCTCGCTGGGAAGAATCTAGCGATGAAGCCCTCCCCCTTCAATATTGCCAGCGTCATGGAAAGGCATTCCACCTTCCACATTGCCAGCATGGCTTCGGGGGGCTACACGCGCTCCAGTTACAGTCGCAGTCTGATGAAGATGCTTTCCAAATACCTCGTCTGGCAAGTGCCTGCGGCGGAGAATTTCGCAGTCCGCAATGCGTGGCATCCACCACTGCGCGAAGCTGCCTAGACCCGAAAGTAAGACAAAACGGATCTTCCATAGGAAGATCCGTTCATCAGTCTGCAAGGCGTGCAGGTAAGGGATCGACGACTACTTTTCCGTAATTTTGATGCCGCGCATCCAGACTTTGTCGTGGTGATCGGTCAACATGATGCGGCCCTTACCAGGGGCAAATCCTTCTTTGGTTTTGAACTTGCTGCCAGCGATCATGGTTTTCCAAGCTTCCGTGGTCGTATCCGCAGAACAGACGAGTTTACCATTCAGCCAATGCTCGATTTTGCCATCCTGCACCACCACGCGGCTGCTGTTCCACTGGCCTGGGGGATTGAGGGGCTTATCCGCCTCAGGAGCTTTGATGTCATAAATAGAGCCTGTGGTGTGGCTACCACCTTTAAGCCCATCAGGATGCTTGGCGTCATCAATCATCTGATATTCGATGCCGAGCCATTCCTTGCCACCCACTTTGGTCACCCAGTACTTGATGCCGTTGTTGCCGCCTTCTTCCACCTTCCATTCCCATTCGAGTTCGAAGTTGGTGTATTCTTTCTCGGACAGCAGGTTGCCACCTTTTTCGCCATTGAGATGCAGTGTGCCATCCACGATGACCCAGCCAGCCCCCGGCTTAGCGCCATCGGGTCCAGTCCATCCGGCGAGGGACTTTCCATCGAATAAAGAAACGGTATCTGCGGCGATGATGCGGCAGGCACCTAGAACGAGAAAAACAAAAAGGGAAGCTTTCATGAATGACCAAATTAAAGAGTCTGGAGCTGCTGGCAAGCACTGTGCAAGCCGTGAGCCCTTGGCCTCAAACGTAAAATTTCGCCTGCTCTATTCAAGAGTCTGGCTTACAGAGAAGAAACATGACTAACGAGGAGCAGTCAGGTCCATCCCCCACCCCACCTTGGGAAGCAAAAAGAGCCCCATCGAAGCGCGGATTGTTTCGCAAGCTGGTGCTGTGGTCTATCGGTATCGGGCTGCTGACCACGGTGATTTATGGCCTTCGTCCGCGCCCGACGCCTGTAGAGTTAGCGGAAGTCAAACGGGGCCCGCTGACGGTGCATGTGATGGAAGAGGGCAAAACACGCATCCGCAATCGCTACATCGTCGCAGCACCGGTGACGGGCAGCATGCGACGGGTGCCCCTGAAAGCGGGTGACGAGGTGAAAGCGGGTGAAACCGTCCTGACACAGATCGAACCCGGGATTGCGCCGCTGATTGATGCACGTAGCCAAGCGCAGGCCGATGCCCGAATCGCAGCCACAGAAGCTGCTCTCCAGCAGGCAGGTCAATCGTTAGAAATGACCCGCACTGCGGCCCGCTTTGCCCAGGCAAACTGGGAGCGCGTGAAATCCAAGGCGACCGAGGGCAGTATTTCAATCACGGACCGGGATGCCATCGAACGCGAAGCTGAAATGCGCGGTCGTGAAGTGCGGGCGCAAGAGTTCGCCCTGAAAGTGGCCGAATATGAACTGGCTCAGGCCAAGGCTGCCCTCATCCAAATGAACAGCCCGGGCAGTGATAGCCAGCCGATCCCTGTGCTAGCCCCCGTCAATGGCCGGGTCCTGAGAGTGGAGCAAGAGAGTGCCATGATCATTGCGGCAGGTTCTCCCATTTTGGAAATCGGAGATGTGAGTGATCTGGAAGTGGAAGCTGAAATCCTTTCTCGCGATGCCGTGCTCATCCGTCCCGGTGCACCCGCCAGCATTGAGCAATGGGGTGGCGATTCACCGCTCAAAGCCAGTGTTCGCCGTGTCGAGCCTGCCGCTTTCACCAAAGTCTCTGCCCTAGGAGTGGAAGAGCAACGAGTCATCGTGCTGTGTGATTTAGACCCGGCAGGCCTTCAAAATATGCCTTTGGGAGATCGCTTCCGCGTCGAAGTGCGCGTGGCGGTGTGGCATGAAAACGATGTCCTGCAAGTGCCTAGCGGGGCCTTGTTTCGGGAAGGGTCCGTATGGCGTAGTTTCATCCTAGATCAGGGTAAGGCGCGCGTCATTACGGTGGAAATTGGCCGGTCCGATGGCAAGTGGACGCAGGTCATCCAAGGCCTGAAGGCCGGAGATCGAGTCCTCATGCACCCGCCTGACTCCGTCAAAGATGGCACGGAAGTGATCGCACGCGAGTGAAGCACCTCAAGCCCCGGTGGCGTACATCTGCTGGAATGCCTGCTGAACAGCGAGCGTGACGGACCCTGGAGCTTGCAAGGCACGGCCATTGAGCAGCGAAATGGGGTGGACATCCCGTGTGGAGGAGGTCAGAAAGGCTTCTTCACATTCCTCCAAAACCACGACAGGGAGGTCCTCCTCCAGACATACGATCCCCACTTTGGCACAGGCCTCTAGCACAAGCTGGCGGGTGATCCCGGCGAGACATCCCGAAGAAAGAGGTGGGGTCAACAAGCGACCTTCGAGGACCACGAAGACATTGGACCCGGTTCCCTCGCAAAGTTGGTTAGACTCATTGACCACCAAGGCTTCACCACAGCCGCGCTCTTTGGCGTAAAGAAGCGCGCGAACATTTTCACCATAAGAGACGCTCTTCACACTGGCGAGTGCCCCGCGTGAATTGCGTGTCCAGGGCGCAAGCTGGACTTTTTCGGTCGGTGGCCAGGAGTTCAAAGGAGTGGCTACCACCAATACAGTCCCCTCCCCAGCCCCCCGATCCGACCCGAGAGGACCATCGCCACTGGTGAGAGTCACTCGCACACGAGCATCTTGAAGACCATTCGCCTGCATGACGGCGGAGATGCTTTCATGGAACGTCGGCTCTGAAATACAGTGCAGCCCTGTGACCTCACAAGACTTCACTAGCCTTTCATAGTGCTGCTTAGCCGCAAAAGGTTTGCCACGACGCACCACCAAGGTTTCAAACACCCCATCTCCCACGAGGAAGCCGTGGTCCAAAGGAGAAAGCCGCGCCTCCTCCGTGGATTGAATACGACCATTGAGCCAAAGGAACTGCGGGGGAGTCATGAGCTGAATTTGTGCTGATAAAACTTCGCATTCAAGCCTTGAAAGCACTCATCCATGAGCGCATGAGGAGAAACGATTGCCACTTTTTTGTGAATCCATGCGCATCCTTTGGCAGTCTTCTCTAATACCAAGCCACTTTTCACGTTCATTGATTCAATATGCTGCGTCTTCTCAATGTTCAGGGAAAGCAGATTGAGCCCTATGTGGATGCACTTGGGGCCCTGCGGATCACCGTTTTCAGGGACTATCCTTATCTGTATGATGGCAGCCTGGAATATGAACGGGATTACCTCAAAGTGTACACTGAGGGGGAGCGCAGCCTGGCCGTTTTAGCGTTTCATGGAGATGCCGTGGTGGGGGCTACCACCTGCATGCCGATGGCCGATGAGGGCCCAGAATTTCAGGCTCCATTCCTCCAAGCAGGGCACGACATCTCCCAGATCTGCTATTTGGGAGAGTCCATTCTGCTACCGCAATATCGAGGGCGAGGCATTGGCAGGCAGTTTTTCAAACATCGTGAAAACCATGCTCTATCGCTTGGACTGAACCAAGCCGCTTTCTGTGCGGTTGATCGGCCACCGGATCATCCTTCGCGGCCAGATAACTATCGGCCCCTGGATGAGTTTTGGAAGGCACGTGGCTACCAAAAGCAACCTCACTTACAGGCCCTTTTTCGCTGGAAGGAAGTGAATGAAGTGGAGGAGTCGGCCAAAACGCTCACCTTCTGGACCAAAGAACTGAAGTAGCGTGGAAGGAGCTTTTGCGCTTCTTTGGATGCGCTTCGGTGTTCCGCTTTATGACTCTCGATATCCTCACTTTTGACCCCGGCTTTGCGTGTGATAGCCCGACCGCTTATGCAAATGAGGTGGTGCGTGTGGTGGAGCAGTCCTGGGAAAGTGGCGCAGACATGGTGCTGCTGCCTGAGTTTACCTGGATGGGCTTGGAAACCTTCGTGACCCGGACACCCGAAGATCCCACGATTTATCATGCACTTTCCCGACTTTTTTGGCAGACGTTGCTCCCTACGCTGCGAGTGCGTTTGGACCGGCCAGGAAAAGCGGCGGTCCTGGGAACCGTGCCTTTTGTGGATGGTGAGACGCACCGTCTCTTTAACCGGGCCCCCATCTTCGTGGGAGGTCAACTGAGTCATCAGGATAAGCTGCACCTCACGCCGTGGGAGAAAGTATTCAGCCCAGGCGGCATCCTTTATCTTTGGGAATTTCAGAGCTTCCGCATCGCCGTCGTCATCTGTCTAGACATTGAAATTCCAGAGATCTCCGCCCGGCTGCGAGGAGACGGCGTGGACCTCATTCTTTGCCCCAGTGCGACGGAAAGTATCCTGGGCGTGGAACGTGTGGACCGCTGCGCTTCGGCCCGTGCCATCGAGCTGGGCTGCCATGTCGCTGTATGTCATCTCACCGGAAAAGCGGAATCCGAATTGATTGATGTCAATGTGGGGCGCCTGGCTTTTTACTCGCCCTCTCAAGCTGCCTTTCGGCAGGTTCCACGCTGGATCGAAACCGAGGTTTTCACCGAAGGTCAGCATCAACTTCGAGTGAGTTTGGAAAAAAGAGCCCTCGAAGTGATGCGACGAATGCAGGTGGAGACGAATCCTTCCCACCTTGGCAAAGATTTGGCTGGTCATTTTATCATCCATCAGGTCGAATCCTGAGCAGCAACCCAACAAATTATCATCATGAGCATCGTCAATGAATTCAAAGAGTTTGTCATGCGCGGCAGCATTGTGGATCTCGCCGTGGGCGTGGTCATCGGTGGTGCCTTTGGCAAGCTGGTAGATGGCGTCGTGAAAGGCGTCATCGGTCCCGTCGTTGAAATGGTCAAAGGCAACGACGCCTGGCCTTCCTTCGTCCAAGGAGTCTGGGACCTGGGCAATGGCGTGCTGAACTTTTTGCTCTTGGCCGCTGTGGTCTTTTTCATCTTTGTAAAACCGATCAACAAGATCCGCGCCCTGCGCGCTAAGCCAGTCGAACCCGCCGGCCCGCCACCGGTCCCGGAAGATGTGCAATTGCTCAAAGAGATCCGTGATCTCCTCAAGGCACGCTGAACCAGCGGTCTTGCTTCGGTGTTTAAAACAGACCCATCCTCACCCACCCGTCGGCTGGGTCTGGATCTATTCTCAACTGCACACCGCATGCCCATCAACATCTATTCAGAGGATTCCCCAACCGAGAAAATTGACCAGCTCTGTGACGACATTTGGAACCTTCCTCAACAGGTAAACACACTGGAAAAGTGGCTCGCAGCATCCGAGTTAAAACTTAAATCCGGCAAGTACGTGGCCGACATTGGGTTCATGATTCGCCGTAACGCGACTGGAGGAGGTGCGGCCATCGCACCCGAAATGATGCGGTCCATGGCTGACTTGGGCATGTCTCTGTATTTATCCGAATAGCCAGGTGAGGCTGAGAGTGACGAGGATTGAACAAGTCGCAACGTGGTCTTCATTTGCCCCCACACACCTAACAAAAAGAGTGTCTTCATCGAAGACACTCTTTGGAAGAGCGCCGCCCAATCTGTGAAGATAGGCGGGAGAAATCTTGTTACCGCGCTTACGGCACCTCAAAGACCTTTTGGGTGGTCGGGTCCAGAGCCAGGGAGCCGCTGCTGAGGCCCGTCACATCCAGTTCCTGATAAGGCGCATAGGGACTGATGACACGGCCAGGCTTGCTGGCGCGCTTGCCTTTAAGGAAAGAGCCGCTGTTGCCTGCGGTTTTATCCGTTGTTGGTTTGCTTGGGGGAGAAGATTTGGCTGTCTCTGTCTTCGGCTTAGCACCAGGAAGAGGGTAGTATTCTTTCTCTGCTTCACCCACACTCTGTTTTTTTTCCACCACAGGAGGCGGCATTTCTTCGACAGTGCGTTTGGGCTTTTGCGACATGGTCGGCGGCGTGTATTTCTTTGCCGGCGTTTGGGTGGATTTTGACTTTAATGAAGTGCGCGGAGGTGGGGCGCTGCCCATGCGGCCATTTGACTGAGGGGCTGGCTGAGTGGTCTGACGTGGGGGAGCGGGAGGTGTCTGATACTGCGGCACACCCGGCTGAGGTGCAGGGGGCTGTTGGTAACGAGGCTGCTCCTGGTACCGTGGCGGTGGTGTGGCATAGCCTGGCTGGGGTTGGCTATACTGACTCTGATAAGATGGGGGGGCGCTATCCAGGCTGCGTCCCCGCTGAGCATAGCCCTGTGGGGGATAGGCCTGCTGTGGGTAACTCTGCGGCGCCTGCGTGGCGTACCCTTCCGGCGGTGAATCGCCATAAAACACACGGCGGAACATATCGCCAAATTTGCGACCAAAAGTGGGCAGGAACTGCATCGGGCTCACATACTCGGTCTGGTAACCTGGCTGTGCATATCCCTGGGCCTGAGGGTAAGCGGGTGCCTGCGAATAGCCTTGCTGAGGATAACCCTGCTGCGGATAGGCAGGCGCCTGAGCAGGATACTGCGGGGCTGAATACTGCGGCTGAGCCCCATACCCAGGAGGGGGGGGATAGCTGTAGCCTGAGGGCTGCTGAGCATGAGCCGACGCCGCCATAAAGGACAGTGCGAGCACTCGCCAAAGCGAGCCTTTTCCATGCTCAGGGAGGAGGCGTGTATTCATATCGGTTAAGGTTTCTTAAATTTTATCTGGATCAAGGCGTTTCTTTGAACCCGAGCAACGGCCAAATGAGCCGCCCTCGGGCAAAATAAATGCCTTCATGCCATCTGACGGGAGCGTCGTCTGAATTGTTCAGATCAAGCTGTTCCTTTTCTCCGCCAGCGTGCCAACCAAGAGCGACCCATGAAGGTCAATAGAATCCAGATTTTACGCAGAGGGTGGAGACGACAGCGTTTTTCAAAAACGGGGTATCGCTCGCGATGCAACTTCTCTAAGATTTCAAAATACACCTGCCCCATCATGCGCGCAGGCAAAAGCGCATCGCGATCCACCGTGGGAAGCAGCTTAGCAGCCGCATCATACATCTCACGTGCGCGCTTGTATTCGAAGTCCATGAGCTGAATGAAGCGGGAATCATGACGCTCATGGAGAATGTCTATCTCCGTCAGACCAAAACGTTTGAGGTCCTCAAGGGGCAAATAGATGCGGCCCGTCTCACGAGCATCCTGGCCGACATCGCGAATGATGTTGGTCAGTTGGAGGGCATAGCCCAATTGCACCGCATACTCACGGGATTGTGGATGTGTGCTGCCAAAGATTTCAGCACTCACCAGCCCGACCACTGAGGCCACTTTGTAGCAGTAAGCCAAGAGCTCCTCATACGTCTCATAGCGCACATGGAGGATGTCACTGGCGACTCCATCCACGATCTCCGCCAGCCAAGCTCGAGGGAATCCATATTTGCGAGGCAGCGGCACCACTTCATCCAGCACAGGATGTCCAGGGGCCTGGCCTTCACTCACACAGCGCCGCCAGTGGGCCAGCTCCTTTTCCTTTTCTTCTTCGCTCAGGACGGTGCTATCCGCGATGTCATCCACCACGCGGCAGAACGCATAAAAGGAGATCATGTCCCGCCTGCGTTCCTCAGGCAAGCAGCCCAGGGCCATAGCCAGATTCGACTTCGCCCGTTTGGCGATTTCAGATGAGGAAAGGTTGGGATCAGTCATGACACATCAATTCGCCTGCCCATGTGAGGAGGCAGCTTTTAAACCATGACGGAGAAGAGTGAGCACAAAGGCTAGAAATAGCCAACTGCGCACAGTCGCAAGCACCAAAGCAGACAAGATGCGAATCATTCCCTGACCAAGAGCCCCTTCAGGAAACCAAGAAGCCACCCCACGAAGAGCAAAATGCGCCCACATTAATAGCGCCGTGGCACTGACCGCATAACCCAACAGTGGCCACAAAGTCTTCATGAAGACATGGGCCGTCACCTCCAGCATCACATGCAGCGGTGCCCGCAGTCTAGCCACCACGACAGGCACGGCAGCAAATAAAAGCGAAGATTCCACCATGACCCAGAGGGACCAATCCGTGCTTCCTGAACCCAGGCTCCGCCAGGCAAGGAGCCATAAAAGATCCAGCGCCACCAAAACGACCACCCCTTTCCAGCGAGCCAGTGTGTGCTCGAGTGCTAGCCATAGGTCTTTTTCATCCTCGGGCTCAGTGGGCTCCTCCCAGCCAATAACCAGACGCATCATGTAAATCTGCAAGCCTGCCATCATGCAAGCCTCTGCCAGCCAGCGAAAAGTCACCCGCAGAGTCTCCAACCATTCAGGCATCAAACGCAGTCCACTGCTGATCTCTAGCGCCAACCAGCCCCAGGCCGAAAGAGCTGCGATGATAAGAGCCCAAAATACCGCAGGGCGCTTGCGCCGTGAATCGTAGCGGTAAGGGAACTTCTTCACTCGCCACATCAGCAACGTCAGCAAAAACGGTACCGCCAGAGCCATCGGCCAGGGAGGGAAGAAACCATGCATGAAAGCTGCCATCTCCTGCGCAGCCACAGGTAGCTGGATGAGCAGGTAGGCCCAAGCAGTGTGACCGTTTGCTCCGGCATCTCTCAGCGAAATACCCCATGGCCCGATTTCACCTGAAAGAAGCAGCAAGGCCGCCATCATGGGCACGATCCAACGCAGGGATTGCAACATGTCCCAGGCTTCTGAAAATTCCTCACGCAGCGGATGCCACTTTAGATGAAGCATCAGCCCTGCCCCCAGTACCATCAGGACCAAAAAGGTCTGAAGCCAAAGGGTGTGAGTGGGATCCGTCATGGGCGAGGGCTGTATCCCTGCTGCAAAGAAAGGCCTCTGCCAAGGAGCGGTTTCATGAAGCGTGCCAAGAGTGGGTTGCACACAACTACTCACAGTGTTTTCACAGCTTATTCACGGGTTATACAGAGATGCTTAAGGAGTGGCCTTGATATTTTTTGATGAAGCCGCCCCCAGAACCCAAAAACTTTAAAAATTAGCTCAAGATTTGCTTGTGAATCGTGTCACTTTCGACATACACAGGTGCAGATTTTAAAAACAAAACGCGGCGCTGCATTCCCTCCCGAATCAGCGCCGCGTTTGTCCCTTCCCGAACCTTCCCGACCCGCAGCTACATCCCTTATGGAGACCGATCATGAAGACAGCCCCAATCCCCTCTCCATCTCAACTGAAGGCCCTGAAGGACAAGACCTCTTCCATCTCCAGCCGACCGCTTGGGATCAAATCTGTGGCATCTTGCTGAAGAAACTGGGCCACGATAACTTTCAGCGCTGTTTTTCAGGAACCACGGCGCGCATTGCCGATGGTCATCGTTTCATCGTCAATGTGCCGAACCCGATCCATCAACTTTGGATCGAAAGTAACTTCGCGGGCATCTTGGCCGATGCAGCGGCTGAAGTGCTAGGCACCGCTGCGCGTATCGAATACAGCATTGCCAACGAATTGCAGCCCATCTTCCCCGCCACAGCCAAGCAGGAGTTAAAGGCAGCACGCGTTATCAACACTCGTGCTGATTCAGACCGTCCGCTAGCCAGCCCTCATGTCACTGCTGAGGCCAATGGCACGCGCTCCTTTGCCGAAGCGGGGCTGAACCTGAAGTTTAATTTCGATAACTTTGTTGTTGGGTCCAACTGTAGCTACTCCGCCGCAGTCGCACGTGCCGTGGCAGAAAAGCCAGGCCGCATTTACAATCCCCTCTTCTTCTACGGTGCGACTGGTCTGGGCAAGACCCACCTCATGCAAGCCATCGGCCAGGAAGTGCTGATGCGCAAAAAAAAGGCCATCGTCCGCTATGTGACCTCCGAGCAATTCACCAACGAGTTCGTCGAGGCCATCAAAAAGCAGAGCTTCACGCAGTTCCGCCAGAAGTACCGCAAGGTGGATGTGCTGCTGATTGACGATGTCCACTTTTTTGAAGGCAAAGACAGCACCCAGGAGGAGTTCTTCCACACGTTCAATGAGCTCTTCAACAACGCCAAGCAGATCGTCCTCGCCAGCGACCG
Source organism: Prosthecobacter dejongeii (assembly GCF_014203045.1). Lineage (NCBI taxonomy): Bacteria > Pseudomonadati > Verrucomicrobiota > Verrucomicrobiia > Verrucomicrobiales > Verrucomicrobiaceae > Prosthecobacter > Prosthecobacter dejongeii. The sequence goes on along the minus strand of NZ_JACHIF010000002.1, from coordinate 575,984 downwards.
TCCACCGAGCGACATCAAGAACCTAGAAAGCCGCCTTGTCTCCCGTTTCGAATGGGGTCTCACCACCCAGATCCAGACGCCGGACTTCGAAACCCGCGTGGCCATCCTGCGCCGCAAGATGAGCGATTTCAATGTCCAGCTTGACCCCTGGATCCTCGAGTTCATCGCCCAGCGCGTACGCACCAACGTCCGCAAGCTGGAAGGTGCCCTCATGCGTGTGGCCGCCCACTTTTCCCTCGAAGGCGTGATGCAGAACGAAGCCGCACTAGCCGCCTTCCTGCACGACGTCATCGATGAGGAACCCACCAAGTCCATCACTGTGGACCGCGTGCAGCGCGCCGTGGCTAATCAGTATGACCTTCGCGTCAGTGACCTCACCGGCCCTCGCCGCCCCAAGAACATCGCCGAAGCCCGCCAAGTGGCCATGTACCTCACCCGTCACATGGTGAAACTGCCCCTCATCCAGATCGGCGAAGAGTTCGGCGGTCGCGACCACGGCACCGTCATCCATGCCTGTAAAGTCATCACCCAGCGCATGAGTGAAACCCATGACTTCCGTGCCATGGTGGACCGCCTCAGCTCCAAGCTGCTGGAGGCATGATCCGTATTTAAACAGATCCTAATCTGACCAGAATTTGGGCGAAGGGATGCGTATGAGTCTGCATGCCTCGCGTTTGTCTCCTCGCCCTTTTCATAACCGCCCTCGGTCATGCCGCTGATCCCTTGTGGGAATCCATCGCCCCCAGCTTCCAGCCTCCGGCTGAGTTCGCTGGTGTCTATGGCGACTATGCCAGCCCACTGAAATTCAAAGATGGCCGTGAGGTGAAAACAACTGCGGATTGGGTCCAGCGCCGCCAGGAGATTCTTACCACTTGGCACGGCCTCATGGGCGAATGGCCACCGCTCGTCGAAAAGCCTCAGCTCGACATCCTGGAGAGCCAACATCGCGACAACTTTACCCAGCACCGCATCCGCTTACAGATCGCTACGCAGCAGACCGGTGAAGGGTATCTTCTTATCCCCGATGGTAAAGGCCCCTTCCCCGCCGTCTTTGTGCCTTTTTATGATCCTGAGACCAGCATCGGCTATTCAGACAAGCCTCTGCGTGACTTTGCCTACCAACTCACCAAGCGCGGGTTTGTGACACTTTCTATCGGCTCTCCTGGGGGGGATGCCCGCAAGCCTGTGCTCACAGCCGGGGCGAAATGCCAACCGCTAAGTTACCTGGGCTATGTCTCCGCCAATGCCTGGACCGCTCTTTCACAAAGGCCCGAAGTGGATGCCAAACGCATCGGCATCATGGGCCACTCTTATGGCGGCAAGTGGGCCATGTTTGGTGCCTGCCTGTGGGACAGGTATGCCTGCGGCGTGTGGTCAGATCCCGGCATCGTTTTTGATGAAACCCGCCAGAGCATCAACTACCAGGAACCTTGGTATCTGGGACTAGATCCCACGCTGACGCGTAAGACCGGACTCATCCGCCCAGACAGCCCGCGCACCGGTGCCTACAAGGCACTCATCGAAAAAGGCCACGACCTCATTGAATTCCAGGCCCTCATGGCCCCGCGGCCCTTTCTTGTATCGGGCGGTGCGGAGGACCCGCCGAAACGCTGGGTGCCACTGAACCATCTCATTCAGTTGAATACTTTGTTAGGCTATAAAAAACGCATAGCAATGACTAACCGGCCCGACCACTCCCCCACGCCCGAGTCCAACGAGCACCTCTACCGCTTCCTTGAGTGGGCACTGAAGGCCCCGCATTAAGTGGGACCGCCCTAAAGAGCTGCAACCCATTGCACTCCACTTGGCATCGTGCCCATTCTGTGCCACCAAGTCATATGTCCTTCTGCCTGTCCTTCCCTACCACTGGCAATCCCGCCGAAGTCCTTGAAGTCGTCGAGCGTCCGCTGCTGCCTCTTACGGGGCATGAGATCCGCGTGCATATGCGTTACGCGCCCGTCAATCCGGCCGATCTCAACTTCATCGAAGGCAACTACGGCCGTGCAGCCCATCCTCCCGCCATCCCTGGCCATGAAGGCTGTGGTGAAATCATGGCCATCGGCCCAGACGTGACCTCGTTGGAAGTGGGAGATCTTGTCATTCCGCTACTAGGCGCAGGCTGTTGGGCACAGCACATGACGGCGGACGAGCAGTTTTTCGCCAAGCTCCCCCCCGGCATTGATCGTGTGCAGGCTTCCATGCTTCGCGTCAATCCTGTCACAGCATGGCACCTTCTCAAAAAGCATGTCAGCCTTGAAGAAGGCGAATGGGTGATGCAAAACGCAGGCAATTCCGGTGTGGGCCGCGCGCTTATTCAAGTGGCCAAAAGTCTCGGCATCAAAACCGTGAGCTTCGTGCGCCGCGAGGAGCTCATTCCTGAATTGAAAGCCTTGGGAGCGGATGCTGTTTTTCTGGATGATGAAAACGGATTTGCAGCAGCAAAAGAGCTTCTCCAAGGACATGAATTAAAGCTTGCCGCCAATGCAGTGGGGGGGGACAGCGCCATCCGCCTCATGGATCTACTTTCCCCAGAAGGCACCCTCGTCACTTACGGGGCCATGAGCCGCCGCAGCCTGAAAGTGCCTAACAAATTTTTGATCTTCAAGAACCTTCACTTAGAGGGATTATGGATCACACGTTGGTTTGAAAAGGCCAGCACGGCTGAGCTTTATGAAGTCCTCGAACCGCTAGTCAAAATGATCCTCCATGGTGAACTCGTCACAGCCGTGGATGAAGTCATCCCTATGGCCGAACACCGCCGTGCCATGCAACGCGCCCAAGAAGGCGGCCGCGCCGGCAAGGTCATCCTCGACCTAGCGTGATCTGCCCCGCTCCATGGAGCGCGAGTATGCCGAGCGCAGCGACGCTATTCGCCTCTTTAGGGGGTCTCACGCACACAACGGACTAGCCATTGCCTCCTACAATAATGACCGGGTAAAAGATAAAGGTCCTGCCTTTCCCCACATCTTTTTACCATTTCCTGGCGTGTGTAAATTCCAGTGCATCCGAGTTTCTGAAGGGAGGTCGATTCGTTTTATCCTCGACGGGCCGCCTGTTCCTCCCATAGAACCAGTGCATTCCCTGCGTATGTCTCGCCCTGTTTTATCCGTCATGTTTCAACGCCCAGCCCTTCTCGCCGCCAGCCTCCTGGCCAGTCTTTGTTTTACCGCCCCTGCTGCTACGCCAGAAGAGGCCGCAAAGAAGGTTCATGATGAAATTTGGGAACGGTTTGTGGATGAGTACAATCTCGTGCTCGATTACACCGGGCTGGATGGTAAAATCATTCGCCCCACGCCGGAAGACTGCCGCGAGATGAAACCCAGCGCCCTGAGCTGGGGCGTGCCTAATGAGGACGGCCCCATGTTCAACGGGCTCTACCTCGATGCTCTCTGCACCCAATGGAAACTGACGAAAGACGAAGCTATTCGTGCCAAGGCCCGGCGTCTCATTGATGGCCTTCTGCTCGTCTCCACTGTGGGCAAAACTCCGGGCTTCATCGCCCGCGGCATCGCCACCGATGGCAAGACCACCTACCCCCTCGGCTCCAACGACCAGAGCACCCCCTGGCACTATGGCATCTGGCGTTACCTCACCGACGGCCTCGCCTCCCCGGAGGAAAAAACCAAGCTCACTGCCGCCTTCATTGAGCAGATGAACATCCTCGACAAAAACGGCTGGAAGATGCCCACCGACGGACCTCCCTGCCCCTATCGTGGCGATTTTACCAAGCCCACCTGGGAAGGTGTGCCGCGCCTCCTCTTTGTCATGAAGGCCATGCATCACTTCACAGGTGAGGACTCCTGGCACCAACGCTACCTGGCTGCGGCTAACGAAAAGGTTGGTAAAAAGGAACGCCCGCGCATTGACTTCTGCCGCGAGGGCATGGTCTTCGATCCCGGCCAGGGCCCACGTCATTCCTGGACTGGCAGCGAGGGCGTTATCTGTCTGCGCGCTCTATGGGAAATGGAAAAAGACCCGACCTTCAAGGCCGCCTATGCCGAGGGCCTCCGCCACAGTGCCGAACTCTCCGCCAAGAGCCTACCCCTGATTGAGAAATTCGATGTCAACGGCACCGAAGTTTTTAACCTCGACTGGCGTGTCATGAACGAAGCTTGGAAACCCCAGTTCAGCGAAAAGGATGCCGTAGATGTCGCCGTCGCCGGCCTGCGCGTGCAGAGCAAAAACTCCCCCCGCCTACATCTGGAAAAAGACTACCTGCGCGAACCCTGTTTCGCAGCCTGGATTGTCACCCTCTGCCCTGACTCCGCCTATGTCGAGACTCAGCGCAGCACGATCGAAAAAGTCATTACCCATTACAATCCAGACAAGGCTTATCTCTCCCAGTTTTTCCCGCTGGAATCCGCGTGGTGGCGCCTGCGCGAACACGCTGCCAAGTAATCCCATGACTAGCCGCCGATCCTTCTTTCAGCAGGGCACGCTCTGCCTCGCCGGTCTGGGTTCGTCCTCAATGCTCGCCGCTGAGCCTGAGGCAAAACCGCTCTTGCGCATCGGCCTCATGACCGATCTCCATTACGCCGACAAAGCCCCTACCAAGACCCGCTTCTATCGCGAAGCACTCGCCAAACTGGATGAGGCCGTCGCCTTCATGAACCGGGAAAAGCCCGCCGCTGTGGTGGAACTGGGCGACTTCATTGATCAGGCCCCGACGGTGGACCAGGAACTGGAATGGCTGAAGACCATGGAGCAGCATTATGCCCGCCTGGCCATGCCGCGGCACTATGTGTTAGGCAATCACTGCGTCACCACCCTCACCAAGGCAGAATTCGCTGCGCACACGGGGGCCGCCCTATCCGGCTACAGCTCCTTTGAGCAGAATGGCATCCGCTTCATCCTGCTGGACGCCTGCTTCCGCGAAGATGGCACTGCCTATGGCCGCAACAACGCCCACTGGCAGGACTGCAACATCCCCGCCCAGGAACTCTCCTGGCTGCAGGATGAACTCGCCCGCTCCCCCGGCCCCGTCATCATCCTGGCCCATCAGCGGCTGGATCTAGACAAAGCCCATGCCGTGAAAAACGCCGCCGAAGTGCGAGCCATCCTCGAAAAGTCAAAGAAGGTCCTCGCCGTCTTCCAGGGCCACTCGCACAAAAACGACCTCCAGGAAATCAACGGCATCCCCTACTGCACCCTCGTCGCTATGATCGAGGGTACTGGCATCGAAAGCAGCGGTTACACGATGCTCGATGTCCTGCCCGATAGCTCCCTGCGCCTGCACGGCTTCCGTCGCCAGACCAGCCGCAGTCTGAAGTCCACCGCTCTCTGATGAAAAGCCTCTGCCTTGCCATCAGTCTCGCCCTTTTCAGTCCTGCATTTGCCGCAGATAAGGCCGAGGAGGCGCTGCCCCTCATCACCACCGGAATCTGGAAGCATGAGGAACTGAAACGATTCAAAGCTCCCGAGGCTAACCAAGGCGTGGCCGCCGATGCCGAGCACATTTATGTGATCACCAATCGCGCCCTGGGCAAGTATCGCAAAGACACCCTGGCACGAGTCGGCGAGTGGAAGGATGAAAAAGGCGGCCCCTTCATTCACATGAATTCCGGCATCATCCATGAGGGCAAACTCTGGTGTGCCCACTCCAATTTTCCCGCCTTGCCGATGACGAGCTCCATCGAGATCTTCGACCCCGTGGCCATGAAGCACGTAGGCACCTACAGCTTCGGCATCGCCCCCGGCTCCCTCACCTGGATCGCCCGCCACCAGGACCACTGGTATGCCTGTTTTGCCCACTACTCCAAGGACAGGCCCAAGACCGGCCGCGATCCCGCCTGGACGGAGCTCGTCCGTTACGACGACCAGTGGCGGCGCACCTCTGGCTGGGTCTTCCCCAGCGGCATTCTGGAAATCTTCGGCGGCTCCAGTTGCTCCGGCGGCAGCATCGCCGCAGACGGCACCCTCTTCATCACCGGTCACGATGCGAAGCAGCTCTTCGTCCTACGCTTCCCCACCGCCGGCTCCGTCTTGGAATGGACCGATACCATCCCCATCACCGCCGAAGGCCAGGCCTTCTCCTGGGACCCCACCCAACCCGGCTACTTTTACGGCATCATCAAAAAGACCCGGGAAGTCGTGGTTTCGCGCATCCGACGCCACTCAGATGGCCCACCCAACTGAGGAAGCGTTATAAAGCCGGGTTTCCGCCGGAATTCACGGGAATCAGCGCTCAATATCAACATTACAAATGAGCTAAAAACCTAGAGTGTGTTATGAACTTTGAAAAGGAGCTGTACAAGGGGTGAAACATTGGGCATAAGCTTGGGATGGCCGCCAAGACCGTGAAACCCAAGCCTCCTTATCCAACGGATGTCAGTGATGAAGAATGGCAGTTCTGCCGCCCTTATCTTGAACTCATGACCGAGGATGCCCCTCAGCGTGAGCACCCGTTGCGCGATTTGTTCAATGCCGTGCGTTACGTCGCCCGGGCTGGCTGCCCCTGGAGAATGCTTCCTCATGACCTGCCGCCCTGGGCCGCTGTTTACCAGCAATGGCAGCGCTGGATCAAGGCCGGGTGCATGGAGGCCATGGCCCATGATCTGCGCGTGCTTTTGCGGATGCTCTCCCAGAAGAACGCCCAGCCCAGCGCTGTCATCCTGGACGGCCGCACCATGCAGTCCACGCCTGAAAGCGGAGCCCGTGCCGGGTATGACGGCCATAAGAGGCGCAAAGGTTCCAAGGTCCATATCGCGGTGGATACTCTGGGCCATCTGCTCGCCTTGAAGATTACAGCGGCCAATGAACAGGAGAGGGCGCAAGTTGGAGAACTGGCGCAGAAGCTTCAGGAGGTAACTGGAGAAAAGGTTGAACTGGCCTATGTGGACCAAGGCTACACGGGAGAAACAGCCGCCGAAGCGGCGCAAACCGAAGGCATCCGCTTGGAGGTGGTGAAACTGCAGGAGGCCAAGAAGGGCTTTGTGCTGCTGCCGAGGCGCTGGGTGGTGGAACGCTCCTTTGCGTGGTCGGCCCGGTTCCGGCGTCTGGCCAGGGACTATGAACGGTTAACCACTTCCCTGGAGGGCATCCATTGGCTGGCCTTTGCTACCTTGATGTTGAACTCCCTCTTTAAAAGTTCATAACACGCTCTAGACAACGTAAATGAAACGGTTCAGATATCCTGCTCTTACGCACCTTACCTCAGCATAGGTGCCGACCATTCTGTTTAACACGCTTCAGAGAACTCGGTAGTAACTGACATGCCTCGTTTTTCTTTTGCTCGCTGCCCATGTTAAATGACTGAAGCCCACTGGAACAGCCTGCTTACCGCCATCACGACAAAACAGGTGATTCCTGTCGTCGGTGAGGGCGTTGTCACCATCCCAAAATCGCTTGGTGGTGGAGTTTTAAATCCGTGGTTGTCCAGAACCTTGCAGAGAAGCCTTAGCCTGGAAGTGGCACCTGACCTGACTCTGAACCAGGTCGTCTGCAACCACTTGATGAACCACGGGAACCGGCAGCCGCTCTATAACCAGGTGAAACAGTTGCTGGATGAGCACGCGGAGACACTGCGGCCACAACAGCCACTTCTTGATCTTGCTTCCATCAGTGATTTCTCCCTCTACCTGAGCACCACCTTTGACAGTCTTTTGCTCGAGGCCCTCAATCAAGTGAGGTATGGCGGCGACCCTAAAACCAGCGTTTCCGTTTACCGGCCGAATGCGCACATCAAGGACAAAGACACCCCTGTTCTTAAAGACCAGATTCCCCAGGGCAGGACAATGCTGAGCCATCTCCTGGGAAGGGCCTCCACAAAACCCGACTACGCGCTTTGGGATGAAGACATCCTCGAGTTCATTCTCGGCCTGCACCGAGATCTGAACACCGATTATATGGGCAATCTGGCGTATGATCTCCAGGACAACCATTTGCTTTTTATTGGCCTGCGCTATTCAGACTGGCTTACCCGCTTCCTGGTCCGGGTCACGGAACAAAAACAGCTTTCCGAAACCCAACAAAACAGCCGCTTCCTGGCTACCAATCCTGATTGGGTAGAATCAAGCATGGTCATATTCTTTGACTCGCTTCGTCAGGAAACCAAAATCTGGCAGGTTGATCCCGCCGCATTTGTGAGTGAACTGCGTGAACGCTGGGAGAAGCGCACGGGAGTAACTCCAAAAGCAGCGGCAATGCACCAGTCGGCTTCATTGCCCGGCAAGGTCATGCCTCTGAACTCAATCTTTTTGAGTTATGCGCGGGAAGATTTTGACGTTGTAAAACACCTCAAAGAACAGCTGGAATTTTATGGCTGTGAAGAGGTTTGGTTCGATATGGACAGACTCCAGGTCGGAGAAAACTGGCGCAGTGCCCTTGAGCAGGAAGTGCGCTGCCGTTGTGCGGTGTTTGTTTCATGCATTTCCCGCACGACTGTAGGCAGAGCCGGCGAGTTGCACCGGGAGCGTTTTTGGGCAGCAGACACCGCCCCCATCTTTGGAGACGGCGCCACGTTTTACGTCCCTCTGATTATCGATGACCTCCCCATTAAAGAAGTGCGGAGAGAACCGACAGCCCTTTTTAACGAAAAGCATGCGATCCGTCTCAGTGATGACCCGGGCGTCTTTGAATCCCTGGCGAAGCGACTGCATGAAATTCAGCATCAAAACCGCCGTCAATGAGTGCCACCTTACTGACCCCGGATCGTCCCTGGCTTGGCCTCGCCTCCTATCAGGAGCAGCACCGGCCTTATTTCTTCGGCAGGCGGCAGGAAGAAAATGAGCTTTTTGAACGGGTCAAAAGGCACCGCCTCACGGTTCTCTATGGTCCGTCGGGCCTCGGCAAGACCTCCCTGCTGCAGGCGGGTCTTTACCCGCGTCTGGCCGCTGAAAACTGGCTGCCCATCAGGGTTCGTCTCACGTTTCCTGAACGCTCAGAAAACAACGTCGAGGCAGAACCTCAAACACTCCTCATCCAGATTCTCGCTCACCTTGCAGATGCGTTGATCGCGGCGGGAAGCGAGTCTGGGAAAAGATTGCAGGACACTCTCGCCAAGGCGGGCGCGCCCGGTTTTACTCTCCCCAGCCTCTGGGAAATCTGGCATGACAGCAGTTGGGGACTCCGGGATCCTGACGCCCCGAGGCCGGTTTTTCTCTTTGATCAGTTTGAGGAGATCTTCACTCTCGGTGAAGACGAGGCCCGTGCCCGCAATGCTACATTGATCCTCCGGGATGCACTGGCAGATCTGATCGAGGACCGCCCGTCACCCGATCTGGACCGCAGGCTGAGCGAAGACGCAGCCATGGTGGGACGCTTTGACTTCACGGCAGACAGTGCCCGTGTGGTCCTGGTATTGCGCGAAGAATATCTGGCCCGATTGGAGCGCTGGAGAAAAATCATCCCGAGTCTTCTGCGTAACCGCCAGGAACTCCGGCTTCTCGACGGTCCCCGTGCCTTGGAAGCCGTCACAGGCCCGGCTCGCATCGGCCGTGCACCAGGCCATCCCGGCCTTGTCACCAATGAAGTGGGTGCGGCCATTGTTCGAGCCGTGTCGAATGTTTCCGAAGACACGCCGTTGGAAGACATCGAAGCCGTGCCCCCGCTCTTGAGCCTGCTGTGCCGCGAGCTTAACGAACGGCGCCTGTCGGATGCCCAGGATGTCCTCGATCCCGCCAGCGCGGTGATTGATCTGGATCTTGTCCGGGGTAGCCGCAGCGAAATCCTCAACCGCTTCTACACCGATTGTTTTGCTGATCTGCCAGATGATGTTCGCATCATCCTGGAGGAAGACCTTCTGTCTCCCGGTGGCTACCGGGAAAGTCCCAGTTATGACAGCCTGGCCGTGCGGCTGAAACAACATGGTATTGATGAGCATGACAGAGTGCTCGCCATTCTTGTCGAACGCCGTTTGATTACCGCTGAAGAACGCAACGGCCATCGGCGGGTCGAACTGACTCACGACGTCCTTGCGCCCATTGTCAGAGCCAGCCGTGACGAACGGGAGCAACATGAAGAAAAGCTGGCCGCTGAAAAACGTGCTCTAGAGTCCGAACAGGCACAAAAAAAGGCGGAGGATGAAAAGCTTAAAGCCCAGCGCAGCGAAGCACTGCTGCGCCGCCGCTACTTTCACAGCATCGTCTTCGCCGCCTGTGCCTCGGTGCTTTTCCTCGTCACCGTTTACTTTTACAGCCTCTCGACAAGTGCACGCAAGGCAGCAGACAACGAAAAAAACAAAGCCATCGTCGCCAGTGACCAATTGAACCTCATGCGGCAAAATGCGCTCCAACTGGCCAAATCCCAAGCCATTGGGAAAACAGGCCTGGAAGCCATTTCAGCCTGGGCTGTGGCCGTCCAGATCAAACCAGATGATGATGAGGCTTTCGTCCAGTTGCTGGATGCTACACTGGACACCCCATTTACCCTTCCTGCACGCCTTTGGACCGGAGGCACGGTGCCCTCATTCAAGAGCATGCTGGAAAGAAAAGTTACGGTAGATGCTGACCAGCGGCATTTTGCGGTCATCAGCAACGGCGTTGCTGTGATCCGGAACACGGATCACCTAGCAGCTGAGGCTGTCACATTTCCCATTCCCGCAGAATTTCATTCAGCCATCTTCAGACTCGGAAAACAGGGACGCAGACTCGTCGCCTTGCAGATAACAAATAAAAATCAGACAATCGATGCCGCAGCGCCTCCTGTCGGGGAGAGATCCCAGTACGGAGACTCCGCAACCACGAGAATGTGGATCGCCGATTATGAAAACGGCAATCCGGTGCCGCATACCCGGACCTTCGATCTGGATCTGAAAATAAGAAAACCCGTCAACGCACTTGGAGAAGCCAATGTGCAATTGAGCCCCACAGGTAAATGGCTGGTCGCGGCCAACACGGAAATCGGCTCTTTCATCATCGATGAAAACGGCCAGATTCTCCCCCCGTTAGATTTGCCCCCAATTCCATCCGACATACAGCAGGCCGTTTTTCACCCGACCGATGCTATGCTGGTGGTGAAAACCCCGTATCAACGCTGCATGCTTTGGCAGCCGGATATAAGCGATTGGAAATGGATCGAATCGCCTCCTTCCTCCGCATCCCCCTCTTTAAAAGCCCAAGTCGCAGCCCCACAACCAAGTGTGGACGACAACGGCCCCAGCAAGACCGGTTATCCGCCTCCAAATTCCAGCGAGCAGCCAATACCGGCCGCCCAGTATCCGTCGCCGCAACAGTTGGCACAAGCCTATTACCAACAGCATCAGGCTTACCAGGCCTACCAGCAGCAACAAGCAGTACAGGCCTATTACTCACAATATCGGGCTTACCAAGCCTACCAACAACAAGCAGTACTGGCTTACTCACAGCAACTACAGACCATACCATCATATGACACAGAAACCCAACAACAGGCCCAATTCAGCCCTGATGGCGAGTGGCTGATAAAAACATCCAATAGCCAAAAGCTGCGTTTCTGGAACTCCATAGATTTACTGAATCTTCCAGCATCCAACTACGAGCTGAATCTGACGACACCGTTCTTCTCCAGTTCCCCCGGTCTGCCTTCAACAATGGCATGGGTGTTCCCACACCGTTCAAAAGATGACAACAACATCCTTCATCGGAGTTCCGTCATTTTTGGTGAAAGCCAGTCCAACATCCCAGGAGCCTGGCTGACACAGTTCTATTCATCCGGCAGTGCCAGGACGCTGGCCAGTGTCTTGAATCTTGAACAACGATTCTGCGAAGTTGACCAGACCCGGCGTTGGGCACTGCTTTCATCTGCGGTGGTCAGAGATTTGGCCGGTCCTTCAAAGCTGGATTATTCATCCACCAGCCTGGGTGCAGAAGATTACATTCGGCCGGATTATGACATTGCGACAGGGTACTTCGTCAACAGAGAGGGGATTTCTTACCTCAGGCAAATCAGCAACATTGGAATCGTCGCCGAATTCGCATTGGAACCAAACAGACGGCTATATCCTGAACTGATATCCCTGGGTAAGGGGCAGCGCACCGGGTGGCTGACCAGCAACGGCCAATGCCTCATGGTTTTGGATGAGGTCAACAACACCATCCACGCCACCGATATTGCCACCGGGCAGCCTCTGCCCAATCTGCAAACCATTACTCTCGACCAGAACTACCAGCCTGTTACTATTTGTCATCAGCGATGGTTTGTTGCCTCCACCAGTGGCGAGATTCTCACTGTACGGGTTTGGGATCTGCAGACGGGCAAGGCCCATTCCCCCGCTGTGTCCCTTCCGGATGATGCTGTCGGAGATTTGAATTCGAAGACTCTTGGCCTGGATTCATCAGGAGATTTTATTTACTGCATCTTCGGGAAATCGGGAGATGACGAGACGACGCTGTACAGATGGAAAATCGCTGAAGGCACTTCCTGGGAACCGGTCAAACATCTCCCCCCGGAGGAAGACATGGATTTGGGCCAGTGTATGGCCATCATCAAATCCACCGGCGACAAACCGGCTTTTTCACTTTTTAACCTGACCACTCAAACAAAAGTCCCTCTGCCACTGTCCAACGATCTCGACGCCTCTTCAGGCCCCCACCTGCGTTTTCATCTGAGCAGCGACCACCAACGCCTGACCTGCGTCTCCTCCCACCAGTCAGGCTTCTTAAACATCACGGTCTGCATCCTGAAGAACAATAAGTGGGAGGCATCCCCTGCACAAACCGTTGTCGACACCGTAGGCTTGGATCAACTTTCAGCCATCACCGTGAGTGATGATGGCAAATATCTGGCTATACACGATACGGCAGAACTATGCGTCTGGAGGTTGGGAAACAATCCCTCATACCGGACACCTTTGCCCAAGCTAAGCTGGGTGAAAACTTGGGCGAAAGATCAGTTTTCTGGCATGGCCTTCATTCCAGGCAGTTCCCGACTGAGCATCTCCACTTCAGAACTTATCCGGACTGTGGATGTCAAAGAATGGGACTTCAATACAACCCCTGAAGAACGGAAGGCCTTTGTCGAAGCGGTTACAAGCTTCCACACATCAAACGCATTGGTAAAAAATGCCGAATTGGCCTCAGACTTTGTCAGTCCAGGGAATGAAGTCTGGAACCGATATGGTCCCGGAAACAGCCAGAGTGAAATCAAGGCAGGCAGCAAACTGGCTGGCATCCTGGCCTGGCTGCTTAATCGAGAAAAGCGGCTTCCAAATCCTTTTGCAAAACAGGATCTCCGTGAACTGGCCCAAGTGGCCGGAGAATCCGATAAACTGAATATCCTGGAGCAGATTCTTCAAGTTGCCCCCTCCGATCCCACAGTCCTGGCAAAGTGGCAGGATTTGAACAGGCCCAAGACGATCTATCCATCGCTAATTCGCTTTGACGGTCGCTACGCATCCGCTTCAGCCTCACTGCCAATGCAAGTTACAATGGCCATCAATGCGGCCAACCACATTCAAGGAAAGCCGTATGTCCGAGGAGCCGGTCATACCAACATTGAAGATCGGGCCTATGACAGCTCCAGCTCCGTCTCCTACACTCTGATCAAGGCAGGCCTTCTTAAAAGCCCCATCACCTCTGCAGGTTTCGCCAAATATGGCCAGGCAGGTGAAGGCCGTTTCATCACCGTCTGGGTGAAGCCTGGAGAACACGTGTTCATGACCGTCTGCGGTCTCCGTCTGGACACTTCCGGGGACAGTGCCAGCGAAGGTCCCCGCTGGCGCACCCAAAGCCGCAGCTACGAAGGATTCACCCCACGGCATCCTTTTGGGTTCTAAGAAAGTCTGGTCCCGATATTCACACCGCCTCACTCGCAGCCTTCTCTCTCCCGTGTTCGCACCGAGGAGACGCATACCGCCAAGCCGGAGCCCAGCTCATTCCCCCCGGTCAGTGGCAGCATGGCACCTGAATCCGAAGTCGCCATCCGCGGCATTGTCCGGGCCCTCATACACTTCCAAAATCCTTGCTGGCCAGCACAGTCCCTTCTGTTCCATCATCTTCTTTGCAATGATTTGATGTGTGTCATGGCGGCCATACCCGCCATAGGGCGGCTTCGCTTGATTCAGATCTTTTAGAGTCTCGTCCAGCAACTCGCGGATGTGGGGTTCCTCTGCCGCCCCAACCTCCCGCCACCAGGTGTCACGGGCGAAGTAAAAGACACAGTTCAGTGCCTCCGCCTTGATCCAATAATCCTCCCTAGGCCAGTCAGCGAAAGGCGGCTCAACGTGATAACGGATATGTCTCTGAAAAAAGAAATGCTCCTGCGCTTGCGCTCCGCTCATCCACCACTCGTCCTCTTCCGTCAGCGTGCCAGGCACATGCTCGTATTCGCCAGTTTCGAAATTCCACTCTGCTCCGAAATGCATGTGTAGAACCTTCACCGTTTGCTCCACGGACAGCTCTATTTTCATCTGGATAAATTCATCATAATCCGGGCAGAGTTCCGCTAGTCGTCGCATCAGCCCCGTGCGCACAAACGCCACCTCCTCATCTGTCCACATCTCTCCAGTCTTGAGTTTTTGATTGAGCGTGGGCGGGAAAACGTTTTTGAGCAAATCCATCCCTTTACCTGCCATGCTTCAACCTCCAGATCAATCGGACCAGCACCTAGGACATAGACTCAGCCTCATGAAGACCAAAGAGACATTGCGGCTTTTGAAAGCCTCTTAGCCTCTCCGGTCCTTGAGAGGCAAACGAATCATTAGATCGTACCAATCCTCGGAAAGACATGATCACACCGCCTCGCTCGCTGCCTTTACGGCTTCCAGTTCTTCCCAGCGGGCATAGAGTTGGGCGACGTGGGCCTTTGCCTTGTCCAATTCGGCCATCAGTCCTTCTGCTTCGGTGGAGCGAGTGACGTAAAACGATGGATCATTCAGCGTGGTATCGAGTGTTTCCACCTTGCCTTCGGCTTCCAGGATCACGCCTTCGATCTCCTCCAGCTCGCGCACTTCTTTGAAGCTGAGTTTGCGTGGCTTCACCTGGCTCTTCGCCGCAGCAGGTTTCTCCGCTTTCACTGGCGCGCTCCACAGTTTGCCCCTGGCTTCGCGTTCTTTACGCTTCTCCAGGTAGTAGCTGTAGTTGCCCACCTGCACATGCACGCCGTTTTCTTCAAAAGCGATGATCTGGTCGCACACGCGGTCCAGAAAATAGCGGTCATGGCTGACCACGATGGAGCTGCCGCCAAAGTTGCTCAGCGCCTCTTCAAGGATGCGCAAGCTTTGCAGGTCCAGGTCGTTCGTCGGCTCATCCAGCACGATGACGTTGCCGCCGCGCTTCAGCACCTTCGCCAGCATGAGGCGGGCACGCTCGCCACCGGACAGGCGGTCCACGCGTTCATTGGTGCGGTCATCGCTGAAAAGGAAACGCCGCAGGTAGGCGCGGGCGCTCATGCGCTGTTGGCCAAAGAAGACCACGTCATCTTGATCGGCCACCTCGGCCAAAACGGTACCATCCCCCATGAGCTGCATGCGCGTCTGGTCGATGTAGTTGAACACCACTTTCTTGCCCACCGTGGCTTTGCCGATGTCCGGCTCCCGCTGACCCATGCAGATGCGCAGCAGCGTGGTCTTGCCTGCGCCATTGCGGCCCACGATGCCCGTGCACTGGCCAGGGCGAAAGACCACATCCAGATTCTTGAACAGCCAGCGCACGTCGCCGTTGTCTTGGTCTACCTTGCCGCCCACGTTTTCCAGGTTCACGGCGATGTCCCCCATCTCCGCGGGTGGCGGCAGCAGCAGGTCCATCTCGCGCTCTTCAGGCGGGGCTTCCTGGCCCTCAATGGCGTAAAAGGCATCCAGTCGGCTGCGCTGCTTGGTCCCACGTGCCTTCACCCCGGCACGCACCCATTCCAGCTCCGTACGCAGGAAGCGCTGGCGGCGGCGTTCCGCCTGTTCGGCGATCTGCTGACGGGCCGCTTTGCTCTCCAAAAAGGCCGTGTAGTTCCCTGGATGCGAGTAGCAACGTCCATCGGAAAGCTCAATCACCCGCGTGGCGATGACATCGAGGAAATAGCGGTCATGCGTGACGAAAATGGTGGCTCCAGGGAAACCGCGCAGGCAGTCCTCCAGCCAGCGGATGGAGTCGGCATCCAGATGGTTGGTCGGCTCATCCAACAGCAGCAGGTCCGGCTGCGCCACCAGGGCGCGACACAGGGCCACGCGGCGTTTTTCACCCCCGGAAAGCGGCGCCACGATGGCCTCCATGGGCGGGGCAGACAAAGCCGTGGCTGTGGCACGGATGCGCGCGTCCAGGTTCCAGCCATCCGCCGCCTCGATCTGGTGCAGCATTTCCGCTAGCTCAGCATCGCTGCCGTCCCCGGCTTCGTAGCGGGTGATCCAGCTTACCAAATCCGCCGCACCGGCCTGGATGTTTTCCAAAACCGTGCCGTTCATGTCCAGCTCAAACTCCTGCGGTAGGTAGCCCATGCGTAAGCCACGGCGGAGGGAGAGCTCACCCGAATCGGGACGCTCCACCCCAGCCAGGATCTTCAGCAGGCTGGTCTTG
Organism: Prosthecobacter dejongeii; assembly: GCF_014203045.1. Classification (NCBI taxonomy): domain Bacteria; kingdom Pseudomonadati; phylum Verrucomicrobiota; class Verrucomicrobiia; order Verrucomicrobiales; family Verrucomicrobiaceae; genus Prosthecobacter; species Prosthecobacter dejongeii. Next base: position 559,566 of record NZ_JACHIF010000002.1, on the reverse strand, counting down.
CCACAGCCATTGCGACCTACCAGGCCTACTTTCTCACCGGCGGCCACCGCCAGCGTCACCTCTTCCAGCAGGCGTTGATTGCCATAGGAAAGGGCCAGTTCATTGGCGGAAAGGAGGGCAGCAGTCGGCGGGGGCATAGCGGGGGGCGCAAGACATACCCGGCAGAACTTCACACGCCAGAGCGAATGCAGGCTCGACACCGGATATCTTCTGCATCATGAAAGCGGGATATTGCGTTTTTTACTGCCATGAAACTCTTGTTCCTCACCCTCGCCACTACCGTTCTCCTCATGACCTCCGCCGCCGCTGAAGCTCCCTACCGCCACGTCGTTTTCTTCAAATTCAAGGACACCGCCACGCCTGAGCAGGTGCAAACCATCGAAAAAGCCTTCATCGAACTGGCCAAAAAGATTGATACCGTAGAGGCCTTCGAGTGGGGCACCAATGTGAGCCCGGAGAACCTTAACGACGGCTTCACCCACTGTTTCTTCGTCACCTTCGCCAACAAAGCCGGACTGGAAACCTACCTCCCCCACCCATCCCACCAGAGCTTTGTCGCCCAGCTCAAGCCGATCCTGGATAAGGTCTGTGTGCTCGACTACGTGGCCAAGTAAGCCCCCCTGCCCTCCATCCCTGTGAGCACGGCCGCCGCCAAATACCACTTCGCTTCAGACAATACCTCCGGCATCTGCCCGGAGGCCTGGCAGGCTATGGCGGAGGCCAATGCGGGCTACCAGCCCAGCTACGGGGCCGATGCCATCACAGCCGCCGCATGCGAAAGCTTCCGTCAGTTTTTCGAGACTGACTGCGAAGTGTTCTTTGTCTTCAATGGCACCTCGGCCAATTCCCTCTCTCTCGCCAGCCTGTGCCAGAGCTACCACAGCGTGATCTGCAGCGATGTAGCCCACGTGGAGACCGATGAATGCGGCGCACCCGAGTTCTTTTCCAATGGCTCAAAGCTGCTGCTGGCGAAAAGTTCGTTAGGCAAGCTGGACCCTACAGATGTCGAACGCCTCATCACCCATCGCACGGACCTGCACTATCCCCGCCCTAGAGCTTTGAGCCTCAGCCAAAGCACCGAACTGGGCAGCACCTACCGCCCTGGTGAAATCGCCGGGCTCTGTCAGGTGGCGAAACAGCATGGCGTGCACGTGCACATGGATGGAGCGCGTTTTTTCAATGCCCTCGCCGCCCTGGGCTGCAAGCCCGCAGACATCACCTGGAAGGCCGGAGTGGATGTGCTGTGCTGTGGCGGAACGAAGCTAGGCATGGCCGTTACAGAAGCCGTCGTCTTCTTCAACCGCGACCTCGCCCGCGACTTTGAATACCGCTGCAAACAGGCCGGGCAGCTTTGTTCCAAAATGCGCTTCATCTCTGCCCAGTGGCTACGCATCCTCAGCGATGACACTTGGCGCAAGCACGCCAACAGCGCCAATCACCTGGCCCGCAAACTTGCCGATGGCCTCGGCCACCTGCCCGGGGTGCAGATCCTTTACCCCGTGGATGCCAATGCCGTCTTTGCCCGCCTTCCTGAGTCCATCAAAACCGGGCTGAAGGAGCGCGGCTGGATCTTTTACAGCTTCATCGGTGGTGGCTCCCGCCTCATGTGCTCCTGGGCCACCACCGAGGCCGATGTGCAGGCCTTCCTGGCCGATGCCCAGGCCTGCCTGTGATCCTCACCGCGCTGCTGTCGCGGCTGTGCGTTTGCCGATGCAGAAGAGGTGCTTGCTACCCCGGACAAAAATCTGCCCCTCGCTCATGGCGGGGGAGGCATACACCTTTTCATCCAGTTCGCTTTCAGCCAGCAGTTCATACTTCGTGCCCGGCTTCACGGTACGCAGCAGACCGAAGTCATTGATGAAATAGACATGCCTTTCGGCACTTACCAGGGAGGCGTGGTGCTCCTTCATCCGTTCTTCCCACACGATCTCGCCCGTCTCCGCATCAAAGCAGTGACCGATGCCGGAATCGCTAACGATGAGCAGCCAACCCTTTTCGCAGATAGGGCTGGGCACATACGAAACGCCCTTGTTCGTGCGCCATTCGATGTGGGTATTCGTCACATCCCCCGCGCCATCAGGGCGGATCGCCAGGATGTGGTGCTCAGGAAAACCGCCACTCAGCAGTAACAGGCCCGACTTTTCATCAAAGACAGGCGAGGCCACAAACTGCTCGGTCGGCCCGTCCATCATCCACAGCAGGCGGCCATCGCGTGGATCATAACTGGTCACGCACTTGCTGCCCGTCAGGACCATCTGGGTGCGCCCAGCCATCTCACGAATCAGTGGCACGCAGTAGCTGCGCGTCTGGTTGGGCCGCTGGATACGCCACAGCTCGCGCCCATCAGCACGGGACAGAGCCACCATGTAGCCTGGACCATCGTGGTCGCAGTTCACGATCACTTTGTCCTCAAACAGAATGGGGCTGGAGCAAAAGCCATGCTTGCTAGCGAACGTGCCCGGCCGCACCTGCCACACCTGCTTGCCACTAAAGTCATGGGCACTGATAACCACCTCCGTTTGGTCTAGGAACGCGGTGAATACCTTCTCGCCATCGGTCGCTGGCGTGCTGGAGGCGTGGCTGTTCAGACGATGCTTCCCTTCCAGGCCTGTTTTCAGTACCTCCTTTTGCCACTGCACCTTGCCCGTAGCGCGGTCCAGGCACAGCAGCACACGCACCTGCTCCTCCGGCAGGGAGGCCACAGTAAAAATACGGTCCCCCCACACGATGGGTGAGGCATGGCCCTCCCCAGGGAGTTCCGCCTTCCAGGCCAGCGTCTTTTCTGTCAGCTCCGTGGGAAAGCCCCGGTCCAGGCTCGTGCCATCCAGGCGCGGTCCTCGCCACTGCGGCCAGTTCTCAGCATGGAGCGTGGCAGCAAACAGGAAGGGCAAAACAAAACGCATGGTGAAACAGTATCGGTTTGAATCCAAGGCTTCAATCAAAAGTGCGGTGACTCTTGATGGATCGCACTTTCTACTTGGGCACAAAAAAGCGGGACCCTCTCGCGATGGTCCCGCCTCAAAGTTCAATCCAGCGTGGCTTACTTGGCCTTGGCAAAAAGATCCGCCACCGCCGTCCAGTTCACCACATTCCACCAGGCAGTGATGTAGTCAGGGCGCTTGTTCTGATACTTCAGGTAGTAGGCGTGCTCCCAGACGTCGCAACCCAGGATCGGGGTGCCGCTACCATCCATAAGGGGGTTATCCTGGTTCGGGGTGGAGGTCACGGCCACTTTGCCATCTTTCACCACCAGCCATGCCCAGCCGGAGCCGAAACGAGTGGCACCTGCCTTTGCGAAGGCTTCTTTGAAGGCATCAAAACTTCCGAAAGCGGCATTGATGGCCTCTGCCAACTCACCCGTCGGGGCTCCACCAGCGTTCGGGCCCATGATATTCCAGAACAGGCTGTGGTTGAAATGACCACCGCCATTGTTGCGAACGGCAGCCTGGATGTCAGCAGGCACGCTGCTGATTTTCTTGCACAGATCTTCGATCGAAAGAGCCTCAAGATCAGCCTTGCCAGCGATGGCGTTGTTCAAATTGGTCACATAGGCGTTGTGATGGCGACCATGATGGATCTCCATAGTAGCAGCGTCAATGTGTGGTTCGAGTGCCGTCTTGTCGTAGGGGAGTGCGGGCAGTGTATGAGCCATAATCGTTTGGTTTGGGTTAGAATGGGTAGGTAGAGGGCGATACGCCGCGGGGCAAGGTCGCTCTCAACAAACTCGTCAAAAAAAGAACCGAAAGCCTGGACTGTCCAGCTTTGGAATGAATCACTTCATCCATCATCTTCGCAGCAGCAGCGGCATTCACGCTCCTGATTTTCGTGAATCTTGTCACTCGAAGGATTTTTTGCACCGCTTTGATGCCCTCCAATGTGACAATTCCGTCACCTTTGCGTCGTTTTTGTCGTTTGCAAAAACCGCCACCACCGTCTTTCTAGCCACTCGGGTCGGTGAGACCCGGTCTCCCCCTAGCATGCCGCCCAGTCCCTCAGACGCACCCGCCACGAAGACACCGGGTGCATCACGCCCAGTTCCAGAACGCTTCATTGTCTCTAAAGGCACTTTGCGCTGGGACCGATTTATGAATTCGGCCATCGTCTTCGGTGGCATTGGCATCATCGTCGCAGTCTCAGGCATTTTTGCTTTTATCGCGCTGGAGATCGCACCGCTCTTCCAGGGTGCCCGCGTGGAAGAAAAAACCAAGATCGCGCTGGCCGCACCTTCGGGTGCACTCGTGGGCCTCGATGAATGGTCCGAGCTACCTTTTTACTTCGATGGCGGAAGCGAGGTGGTCTTCCAACCCGTCAAAGGCGGACCTGCCCAGCGCTTGCCCACCGGATTGCCAACTGGCACCCAAATCACTGCGAAACGTCACAATCCCGTCACAGGCCGCATGGCCATCGGTACTGCAGACGGTCAGGTAGGGTTCGTCGCTATTCAATACCAGTCTGAGTATCAAGGTCAGAGCAAACCTGTGATCAAACCAGCGGTTAAAGCCGAGCCCCTGCTCCCCCTCCGCGAGGCCGGCACCTCTGCCCCTGCCAACTTGACTCCGATTCTAGACATGGATTACGCAGACTCGGGGGACAAAAAGCTCTTCGCGGCGATTCAGGAGGTCAATGGTCAGCACCAGCTCACTACCATGAGCCTGCGACAAAAAAAGAGCCTCATGGGCAAGGGTAAAACCGAGATCGACGCCCGGGAAGATCTCACACCGCTTCTTGCAGGGGCCAAGCCTCAGCGGGTGCTCGTCGCAGGGACGGCCGATAGCCTCGTGGCCCTCACTGATGCCGGAGAGGTGCTGTATTTTTACCGTCTGAGCAGCGGCTGGGAACTGCGCCAGCGATTCAAGCCTTTCGATGGTGGCCAAGTCTCTGGAGTGGACTATCTTTTTGGCCAGGTCAGCCTCGTTTGTTACAACAATCAGGGGAAAGTCCGCATCTTTAGCCTCTTCGTGCCGGAGGGCGGCACCACACGGCTTTTTGGCCAGACCAAGGAGTTCCAACCGATCAATGGCCCCATCACCTACTACCGTGCCAGCCAGAGGAATAAATCCTTCCTCGTCGGCAATGCTCAGGAGTGTGCCCTCTGCTATGCCACCACTGCCAGTGTTCGCCGCAATGTGAAGCTACCTTTCGAAGCCGTCTCCGTGGCCATGGATGCCAAGGCGGAGCACATCGGTTTTCTCGATACCCAGGGCAGCATGCACCTCTACGAGATTAGTGATCCACACCCCGAGGCTGGCTGGAGCGCTTTTTTTGGCAAGGTCTGGTATGAAGGCTTTGCCGGTCCCAAATACGAGTGGCAGAGCACCAGCGGCACAGATGACTTTGAGCCCAAGCTGTCTTTGATCCCCCTCATCATGGGTTCCTTAAAGGGCACTTTTTATGCCATGCTCTTTGCGGTGCCGATTGCCCTACTAGCCGCCATTTACACATCTCAGTTCCTGGCTCCGGGCATGAAAAAGATCGTCAAACCGGCGATGGAAATTATGGCCTCATTGCCCTCCGTCGTGCTGGGTTTCCTGGCAGCCCTGTGGCTGGCCCCTCTGATAGAAAACCGCGTGCCCTCGGTCATCTTGCTGGTCATCTCCATCCCTATTTCCGCCAGTCTTCTGGGCATTTTATGGGGTCGCATGCCGATTGTTTATCGCAACCGCCTGCCCAAAGGCACTGAGTACTTAATCATAGCCCCCGTGATGTTGGGTTTCGCCTGGTTAGGATGGCAACTGGGCCCCGCTCTGGAAAAAGCCGTTTTTGTCGCCACCATGCCAGATGGCAGCCAGATCGCAGATTTCCGCATGTGGTGGCCGCGCTTCACCGGCATGTCTTATGACCAACGTAACTGTCTCGTTGTCGGTTTCATGATGGGCTTCGCCGTCATTCCCGTCATCTTCACCATCGCGGAGGATGCCCTTTCCAATGTCCCGCCTTCCCTCACCTCGGCCTCAGAGGCCCTCGGTGCTTCACGCTGGCAGGTGGTGCGCACCGTTGTATTGCCCGTCGCCTCTGCTGGCATCCTATCAGCAGTCATGATCGGCCTAGGCCGTGCCGTCGGAGAAACGATGGTTGTGGTGATGGCTACAGGTAATACCGGCTTTTTCGATGCTTCAGGCAACTTTTTGTTAGGCGAATTAGGCCTCGGTGCGGGTAAGTTTCCTCTGGCAGATCATTGGAACCCCTTCAACGGCATGCGCACCCTTTCCGCCAATATCGCCGTGGAACTGCCTGAAGCAGCCCAGAACTCCACCCACTACCGCACCCTCTTCCTCGGTGCCCTGGTTCTCTTCGGCATGACCTTTGTGCTGAACACCGTGGCCGAAGTCCTGCGCCAGAAACTGCGCGACAAATTCAAAATCGTCTGATGCCTTCCCCGACTCCCCAACAGCCGGCCCGTACCAAAGGTGAGGTGAAAGTGTGGCTCACCGCCGCAGGACTCACGCTCGGCCTCATCATGATCAGCGGCCTGCTGCTGCTCATTGCCATCAATGGTCTCTCAGTCTTTTGGCCAGACCGCGTGGCTGTTTATACCATCAAAGAAGGTGATAAGGAAACCCGTATTGCAGGCAGCTTGGTCAAAACACAGCAGCGCCGCAAACCTGACGGCAGCTTTGTCAGCGAACACTCTATTTTTACCGGCAACAAAGACGCCTACAATCTCGCCTTCCGTTTCATCAACGACTCTGACATCGTCAATCAAACAGATGCCAAAGGCATCTATGTAGCCGAGCGTATGGAGTATGGCGATGCTATCTTCACCCCCGTCGCTCTCCAATTAGGCGATGGTAAAAAAGTCCCCGGCGAGGATGCCGCCTTCGCCAGCGAATTTGCCCGTCTGGTCAAAGAGGGGAACGAACGACGCGAAGAAATCCTGCGGATTGAAAAGCATGAAATCGGCGACATCAATGCTCGCATGAAGCGGCTAGAGATCCGCTCACGCAAAGAAGACGTCAAAGCAGAGATTGCTAAAGAGCAGGCGCTTTATCAGACACTCGCTGATCAGGCTCAGAAGCTCCGCACGGCCCAGACAGCGGATAAACTTATCTACAAGCTAGCCTCAGGGGAAGAGCGCTCGCAGAACGTCGGTGACATCCTCCATTTCTACCAGCCAAACGACATTGGAGTGTTCGATCAGTTCATCGTTTTCCTCCAAGCCATCTGGGAATTTCTCATGGCGGAGCCGCGTGAAGCCAATACCGAAGGGGGTATCTTCCCCGCCATTTTCGGCACTTTTGTCATGACTGTGCTCATGGCTGTGATGGTCACCCCCTTTGGTATCATCGCCGCCATCTACCTGCGCGAATATGCTCGCCAAGGTTTTCTGGTGCAGGTGGTTCGTATTTGCGTCAATAACCTCGCCGGGGTGCCATCCATCGTCTTCGGTGTTTTCGGCTTGGGCTTCTTCGTTTACGGAGTCGGTGGCTTCATCGATGGCGGCGTGCAGTATCCCCTCGCGCCGAATTGGTGGTTCGCCGCAGGCTTTGGTGCTCTGGCCTGCATCGGCCTCGCTGTTTACCTCTCCACCCATAATCGCACCGCCATTCCTACCCAGCAAAAACGGCAAAAGTTTCTGCAAAAGGTCGAAGGTGTTCTGTGGATTTCCAGTGTCTTCCTTGTCATCATCACCGTGGCCCGTTGCCCCTATTTCGGCGGCTTTTTCAGCGATAGCCTGCCCACGCCCACCTTTGGTACCGGCGGCATTCTTTGGGCATCGCTCACCCTGGCCCTGATGACCCTGCCTGTGGTGATCGTCGCCACAGAAGAAGCCCTTGTCGCAGTGCCGCGTGGCGTGCGTGAGGCGGCCCTTGCCTGTGGTGCTTCTAAATGGCAGACGATTCAGCGAATCGTGCTTCCCAGCGCTCTACCCGGTGTGATGACGGGTGTCATCTTGGCCATGGCACGTGGCGCAGGCGAAGTCGCCCCTCTCATGATCACTGGTGTGGTCAAACTGGCACCTTCCCTGCCCCTGGATCTCTCCTGGCCCTTCATCCATGCCGAGCGCAAGTTCATGCACCTCGGCTTCCACATCTTCGACCTCGGCTTTCAGTCCCCCGATTCCGAAGGGGCCAAGCCCATGGTCTTTGCGACCACGCTCCTGCTCATCCTCCTCGTTGTGGCCCTGAATCTCGCTGCCATTAAGATCCGAGCCCGACTGCGCAAACGCTACCAGGCCAGCGCCTTTTGAGCAGATAATCGCTGCTCCTTAGCCGCCTGCGTCCCGCACGCAGGATGCTCGATGCTCTGGACGGAAAGCCAACTCCCCCTTGAGCTTCCTCTCCCCCAAGTACGAGACCTACCGAGTCCTCTGTTTTTGTGAGCCGCTTAGGCAGATTGAGATCAATGATTGAATGGGGGCAAGTTTACAGGATTAACAAAATGTGTGGGAAGGCGGTGAATTTGTTCGGTCTGTCGGTGTCTAGCCTTTAGGCGACTCAATGACCTACCTTTCTCCGAATCGTCGCAAGGAGAACCTGCCAAGCTGGCGTGAACGGAAAGCGAAGATGACGGAATAGCTCCCAAGAAGCGGGACTTGCCAAGTCTCGGCCACTGGCCCTTCGTCCATTTCACGCACTCCCTCCAACCACTGGCCTTGAAAAGTCACGCTCGTTGGGCCTTTCCTCGTATCATCCACCCACGCCCCAAATAAAAGCCCCCTGGACTCTTGCGAATCCAGGGAGCTAAGAGAGCAGCTTTACTGCGAAGTGTTAAAGGCCAGCTGGAACCATGGCCTGGCTGGTCGAACCATCTGTAAAGACGATGAGAACCACGATGTTTCCATCGCCATCAATGACCAACTGCTCCCAGCGGCGGTCCGTGGTGCTGGTGGTGTCAGAACCGGGGAAGTCAATGGTGGAGACGGTTTTCATCCCATGCAGAGTCGTCCCAAGGGGGTCACCGCTGCGCAGCACCAATTCCAATTCACCGCCGTTCGGCTCTTGACGCCATAGGCCCTTGTCATTCACGCCGGCCACGATACCAGGCCCAGTGACTTTGCCCAGGAAGATCATCTGCTCCTGCCCACCCACCATCGGGATTTCAAGGCTGGAGAAGGTTGCTCCAGTGATCCCTGGCGCGGCATCGCCAACTTTGACGACCATGCGCATCGTGCCGGAGACATCGGTAAACAGAGCGTGTACATCCGTGGGTGCCTTACTGACGCCATCGCCATTCACATCCAGCCAGGTTTTCCAGGCCCCATGATTTTGGTTTGTCAGCCAGCCACCCCAGGTGTTGCCCACCTTGGACCCCACAGGCATGCCTGCGATGCCACTATCACCACTGCGCAATACACAGGTGTAGGTACCTGTCGCCGCACTGCCGCGCCAGATACCATCGCCTTTGAGCCCGCCTGTATTGTCCCCGTTGCGGTTGAGCAAGCCACGGAAGCTGATCACGCTATTAGAGCCCATCGTCGGACGCTGAATGCGAGAGAAGGTAGCACCGCCTGTTCCAGGAGCGACATCTCCTGTGAAGACCGCCCGCACTGGAGCGCCAGCATTGTTAGCTGCATGATACCAGATGCCTTCTTTATTCGTTTTGGTAACGGCCGCAAAGACTGCGTTACCCGTGCCATCCATACGGGCAGGATCAGAGAAGCTGCCCATCAGGTTGCCGAAGTTTTCTGCGGTGCCAGGAGCCGGGGAATTTTCACGCGCCAGCACCTGCATGGAAACGGTGCCTAGCGTACGATTCACTCGACTACGAAGGATGGCGGTATCCACACTCGCACCGCCAAAACCGACGGAGTAAACCGCATCGCCTCTATCTGCGGCTATTTTTGCCGTGGCATACACACCTGCACAGAAAGTCTTGATAAAGACGCCCGGCAGACCCACCACCGGATCTCCCTCCCGAGCCAGCAAACGCATGGTCGACCCACCCAACTCGCTCCATACTCCGACATCATTGGCGGAGGTTATTCCCCCGACACCGATCCGCAGGGAGGCCAATAAAGTCACCTCGCCATCTTCGTTGATACCAGGAACAATGGGGAGGTAATCAAAGGTCGTGCCAGCCACATCCGGCACGGTTTCTCCCGTGCGGGCGATCATCCAGACATCTCCCGTGGTCCCTGCTTTCCAGACACCTTGAGAGTTGTTCACCGTCACGGCAGGTGAGCCAGAACCGATCAAGAGAGAGCCTGGGAAAACGACCACCCCATTCTCCGCCACAAAACCGCCACGACGCAAAATGTCGTAAAGACCGATCTCCGACACCCCATCCGCCCCTTTCACAGGGTTTTGCGTCACGATGTCCTTACCCGCATCTTTCGCCACAGGAATGACGGTGAGACGGGCCTTCGCCTGCACGGCGATCACGAAAGGGTTTTCATTCGGATCATTGCTGGCGATTTGCAGCGTGGCCGAACGGATACCACCTAGATAGCCTGTTGGAGTAAACGTAAGGTTAAAGGTGGTGAAGTTGGAACCCGCAACTGTGGTGCTCCCCAGAGCAGAGACCGTGAAATCAGCCGGGTTTGTACCAGCCTTGGTGATGACCAGATTCTCCAAGTTGGCCTCGCCGTCATTGCGCACCGTGAAGGTGATCGGCGTGCCGCTTTGTCCGGCCAACACAACTTCTGGAATCACGATCGTGGAAGCCCCGGAGACAAGCGATGTGCCTGTTGGATACTGCACAGTGATGTCCGCAGGGAGCTGATCCACATTGTAAGGGCCTGAAGCATTATTGGCTTCATTGGCCTCGATCACAGCCTGGGTTGAATCCAGGTAAACCCACACGGAGGTAGCCCCGCCTAGATTCACTCCAGTCAGATTCACGGTCGTGGTCAATCCCGAAGGCAGGTTCACCAAATAGGGCAAACCAATCGGCCCACCGCCTGCATAAGGATTACCGTTGTAAATGCGCAGCACCACATTGTTAAACGACTGACCGGATCCTGGATCGTTGCTGATTTGGATACTGAAGTCGGCAGAGGTGCGCGGCACTAGATTTGACAGCGTGACGGATTCCAGGCTGATGTCTGCATCTGCGGCCTGAATGTCCACCACGGCGGTGTTATTGCTCGTCTTGCCATTGGCCGTTACGCGTAGCCCGAGGCTGCCGACATAAGGCGAGTTATACGTCACGGTGACAGTCACGCCCGTGGCATCCCCATAGATACCGTCGCCATTCAAATCCCAGCTATAACTTTCGATGACATCGCCATCTGGGTCATAAGAATTGGAGCCATTCAAGGTGATCGGCACGCCGACCTTGCCTGCATATCCCTGGAAGCCGCCCAACGGCAAAGCGACAGCCACCGGGGCCACATCGGTAGCCACCACGGTCACCTGCACGGTCGAGGTTTTGGTTAGCGCGGGATCATTGTTATCTTTCACACGAAGCGTCACCGTGTATGTGCCAGTGGTGGCATAACCAGGGTTGGTTACCTGTGCCCCAGTGGCATCTGGGGTGGTCCAGTTCAGCCCGTCAGCGGCGTTCCAGTCCCACAGATATTCCACAATGGCGCGGTCTGGGTCCAGGTGATAAGAGCCGGAGGCACTGAGATTGAAAGAACGGAAACCGACTTTATTGCTCTGCTCACCGACTTCAGAGATCACGGGCACAGGTGGAGCCTGAGTGACGGAGGCAGATAAGATCAAAACGCCATGGGCGGTGCTCAGGTCATTGTAACTCGTGGAACTCGGCCAATCTTGGCTGATCCAGCGCCCATCAGACTGCTGACCGAACATGTCGTTTGCCGTGCGATAGCTAGGGGACAAAGTCCCAGGCAAATACGAAGCCTCTCCCAGCAGCCAAGCGGTCATTTCTTTCTTCCAGTCACGGGAGACTCCACCGACCGTCACATGAGTGATTCCCTGCAGAGTCAGGCCTTTTTTGATCCCGTACATCGCATACCAGTTTCCTGCCCAACCCGAATTGATAAAGGAGCTGTCGCCACCGCGATTCGCATCCCAGTAAGTCTGGATATAGGAAAAAGCAGTATCCACTTCCGAAGTGCCTTGGAATCGGCCACTAAACGCCATTCCAGTCAGCAACCCACCGGTCTTAGCCGTATTAACCCATTGGGTATTGCTGCTGTAGCCCACACCGCCATTGGCATTCTGCATCTGCTTGAAGCCATAAACCACATTGTCTAAATACCATGTCGGAGGCGTGATCTTGAGCCGATCTAGCGCAGCCTTATAGCATAGCACCGGCCACTGTTGAGACGAACCGTCGTATCGGCCACCGCTCGTTGCCGTCACCGTGTATTCATATCCGCCACGGTAAGCTCCATCTCCCATGCACCATTTGAAAGTGTCCAGCAGGTCAATCACCACATCGTAGTAGCTCATATTGACGAAGGGACCGCTGGGGATGATCGATGCCTGAGCAGCCGCTGGATTACGGTAAGCAAAGATGACGGCCATACCGGCAAAGGAATTGACATACGTTCCGTGGCCGCCATTCCAAAGATAGGCCCCCTTGCCATCGTTATCGTCATCCACATCCCGTACCGCGATGCCATCGCTATGATCGGCGATGTTTTGCATGGCACCGTAGTTTGTGCCAGCACCAATACCTAACAAAGTGTTTAGACCGCGACGAACGGTATCTGTGTAAACCCACTCTACGGAATCATTTCCAGGAAGATGCCCCTGCTCTTCAAAGGCCAATACACTGGCCCCAGTCGTGCCAAAACCATAATCCGAATTCGACTGATACCAATAAATGCGGTCCGAGTTCTGTTCGAGGGCGCTGTTGTAAAGATACACCAAGGCTTTTTCGATGGCGATGTTGGACTTCTCATCCAGATCCACCGAAGGCAGCACACGCACAACCGACGAGCGAGAGGCGCTGGCCCCCGTGGAATCCGTCACGGTCAGAGTCACGGTTTTGGAACCGGATGTCGTGAAGGTGTGGGGAGCTGTGATGTATTTTACATTGCTCACCACGCCGTTGGTGTCAGCCGTGCCGTCCCCATAACTCATGCGATAGGTAAAGGGGGCTGTGCCACCCCAGACGCGACCCCACACGTTGATGGAGGTATTGATCAGCGCATTCGCATAGGTGGGATTCTGCGTGTAGCTGGGCATCATGGACACTTTCAAAAGTGCCAGGCCTGTGGAGGTCGTCGTGTTCAGGCTATTCGTCGCGACAACGCGCCAATAATAAACGGTGCTCGCATTCAGCCCTGAGATGGGGGCGCTCACATTCACCAAAGCGGTGCTGCTCCCAATGTTTTGCACTGCGGTGGTCACCAATCCCACGTCAAAAGCAGCGCTGGTGGAATACTGAAATCTAACCGAAGTCGCCGCGCCACCTGGATTGACTTTCGCCGTCAAAGTCGCAGCAGTAGAACTTGTTGTCACTGCTAAGCGATCGCTGATGACGGGGACACTTTGAGCCCGCGCAGTCAGTGGCAGATTGAAAGGATTTTCATCCGGATCATTCGAGGCAATCAGCAGTTGAGCGCTCGCATTGAGTGCTGCCACCGATTGAAAACGCACAGTAAAGTTGGTCACGCCGCCCGCAGCGAGTGTGCTAGCCGGAGCGGACTGAAGACTGTACTGCGCTGCATGAGTGCCTGCAAAACTAACTGCGATCCCACTCATCCCACCCGCACCGTCATTCCGCAAAGTGAACACTCGATCAATGCTTCCACCTGCGGTCATGCTACCAAAGTCCACCGCAGCAGCTTGGTCATCACTCAAAGCCGGATCCAGCACTGTCGTTCCATTAAAAAGACTCACGTCTGCCACCATCAAAGCACTGCCAACAGCCTGCGCTCCTTGAGTATTGAAATTTGTATCCGCATCCCCCGCATCGCGGGCATCTTGAATCCAAAAGACCGAAGACAGCAAGGAGTTTACCCCGTTGGGCAAGTAGGTAGAGGAATCATAAATGGCGAGGCGCCCCAACTTGACCGAATACCCGGAGGCTGCATCAACAGCGTTTGTGGTCAGCGTGATGGAATAATCACCCGCCAGCAGCAACTGCTCAGCAAAGCCGAAAAGCTCTTCAGTCTCCACAGAATTGTCCACCTGTGCTGGTGTTAACGAAACCTGGGCCACCACAGCATTCCCACCAGTGTTTCCACCTAGTCCTGAATATAGCGTGAATGTAACAGGCTCCGTGGTTCCGACATTTTTGCTCAATCGAAAGTAGGATTTATCTACACGCATTAAAGAACCTGCGGCTGCGGATATACGAAAATTCCACACCCCAGCAGATCCGGCACTCAAATCACGTGTGCCCGCAGCATTTTCTGTGCCTATGTTAATGGTTGGGCTTGCCTGAATATCCTTTCCCTGAAAGGAAAAAAATATCAGCAACACAAACAGTAATTTCCATAACAATGAAATCGAATTAGTGAGCATATTGCAGTGTTTTCGGGGTGACGTGACTTTTTCTGCCTACAAAATAAAGCAAATCACACGATCAAATAGTGATCAACTAAATAGTACATAAGATACAAAATAGCCATTCACGAATCGATTTTTTACTTCATCTGCAATTTTAACCTTATCCCTACACTTATTTTTACCTCAAAGATGACATATAAACAGTCATTTTTCTTAATTTTAATCTATTTTCTTCAAAAATTTGCATTTTGTAACCATCAAATGCGATTTTGGGCAGGCTGAATCGAAATAACTGGGCCTTGTAGGCATGGACGAATTTTATCCACTTTTACTCTGACGTTGTGCTCGTACACTCACGTATTCATGGTTTCTTAATCTTTGAGTCCAACGTGATCGGGGCTGAAACATCCCTCTGAGGCACGCTCACTGGCACCCAAGTTCGCTCCCCCATTACAGAAACTTTTTTGTCACTTGCTTGTGTTGGTAGAAGATCCTCTACATGCTGCTCATTAGTGCGTTCTGATGCCTAGCCAGCCTTTAGCTAAAGCATTCTTTCCGCTGTTTTTTGTCATGCTTTCTTCTCCCTTTATTCGTGTGGATAGGTTCTCGTTTTGGTACGGAGCCAAACAGGTGCTGCACAATATTTGCCTGGATATCCCTGAAAATGAAATCACGGCCTTCATCGGTCCTTCAGGCTGCGGGAAGACCACGCTTTTGCGAAACATCAACCGCATGAATGATCTGGTGGATGGCATCAAGCATGAAGGTGACATCTTCATTGATGGCCAGAGTCTCTATGATCCTGAAGTGGAGGTCATCTCTCTGCGCAAGCGTGTGGGGATGGTTTTCCAAAAGTACAATCCTTTCCCAAAAAGCATTTACGAAAACGTGATCTTCTCTCTGCGAGTCGCTGGGCGGAATGCCAAGAGTGAGTTGGATGATGTGGTGGAGCAAAGCCTGCGCGGCGCTGCTTTATGGGATGAGGTCAAGGACAAGCTGCATGAAAGCGCCTTTGGCCTCTCAGGCGGCCAGCAACAACGCCTTTGCATTGCACGAGCGATCGCTAACCGTCCTCAAATCTTGTTGATGGATGAGCCTTGCGCCGCGCTTGACCCAGTGGCGACACTGAAGATTGAAGAACTCATGCATGGACTCAAGAAGGAGTTCACCATCGTCATCGTCACTCACAATATGGAGCAAGCGAAACGCTGCGCAGACCAAACCGCCTTTTTCTACTTGGGAAAGCTGATCGAATTCCGACCCACACTCGAACTATTTAGCACGCCAAAAGATCCGCAGACTGAGGCTTATGTGCGCGGCAAGTTCAGTTGAAATTTGGTCCTAACCAAAGATCTGGTTACAGAGCGTTTGCGTTATGGGAGAGATGTGGCGTCATTGTCACCCGTCGGCTCATCCTTTGCCCATTGTGGACTTATTCGCGTATGTCTCCCATCTTAAACCAGGCTTTTCATTGCCCGTCCGTTCCTGCGGAGGTGATGGATCGTCTCTGGGAAGCGGGATGGCGACATTTTGGCCCGCATTTTTATCGTTACAGCCTCAGTGTGGATGATGGAGGGGTGCGCACCATCACACCTCTACGTCTGGACTTGGCCCAGTTTCACGCCAGCAAAAGCCAGCGCCGGGTACTGCGAAAAAACGAGGATCTTCGCTGTGAGTTTCTTCCTGCTACGCTTTCCATGCAGGCCCGCATGATGTTCCAACGCCACAAGACACGTTTCAAAGACAATGTGCCAGACGATCTGGATACCTTTCTCTCTGAAACCCCCGCCACCACTCCCTGCACCTGTCAGGAATGTCGCATCTATCTAGGCCAGGAACTCATCGCCATCAGTTATTTGGACATCGGACAGCAGGCCACCTCTGCAGTTTACGGTCTCTTTGAGCCAGAGCACTCTGCTCGCAGTCTGGGCACTTTGACGCTGTTGAAAGAGATCGAGCACAGTCAGACACTAGGCTGCCAATATTATTATCCCGGCTACGCCACCGTCGAGCCCAGCCCTTACGATTATAAAAAGCAGCTTCATGGCCTGGAGGTGCTGGATTGGGAAAGCGGTACGTGGTCCCCCCTGCCGAGATCCATTCCTGGTCGATAATTGTAATTTGTAATCTGACGCAGTATCCGCTTTTATACGCTTGTGGATTCCCCGACGACTGATCACACACACGCCAGCCGCCGCTACGACTGCCCGCAATGCGGGGCACCGGTCGAGTTTCGTTCTTCCATAAGTCTCTCGTCGGTCTGCGGTCACTGCCGCTCCATCGTCGTAAGACGAGATCTCCAGGTGGAAACTTTTGGGCAGGTGGCTGAATTACCGCCAGATCTTTCACCCCTCCAGATTGGAACACGCGGTCATTGGCAGGGCCGCGCCTTTACCCTCATTGGTCGCATGCGACTTCACTATGGGGATGGCTCATGGACCGAGTGGTGTGCGGACTTCGGCCAAGGCACCTACGGCTGGGTGGCAGAAGTCATGGGCTTTTACATGATAAGTTTCGCCCACAGCGTGAAAGTGCCTCTGGTCACAGAAGACATCCCTGCGGGACAAATCCTCAACATCAACGGGGAAGCCTGGCGCGTGGCAGATGTCAAAGAAGGCCGTTGCATCGCTGCCGAGGGGGAACTGCCGATGGTTGCCCCTCCAGGCTGGTCACGCACTAGCATCGATTTGGTAAGTCCGGATGGGCAATTTGGCAGCGTGGAAATCACACCTGAAGGGCGTGAATTTTTCGTGGGTGCTTATGCTGAATTTGCAGACCTTCATTTCACAGAACTGCGCAAGTTACCTGGCTGGGAAAAAGATGCAGAAATCACTCGCCGCCAGAGTCAAGCCCTCGGTTGCCCGAACTGCGGTGCACCAGTGAACCTCCGAGCGGAAGGCCAGTCTATGGCTGCCGTCTGTGGCTCTTGCGCTACCATTTTAGATACCAGCACCCCCAATCTCCAAGAGATCGGCAAGGTCGCCCAGACTACCCTGAAACTGAATCTCCTGCTCCCGATCGGGACTCGGGGACTGTTTAAAGATGAAATGTGGGAAGTGGTGGGCTTCATGCGCAGGAAGGACCGCTGGTGTTCATGGGATGAATACCTTTTATTCAATCCTTGGTTAGGCTTCCGTTTCCTTGTTACCTTCCAGGGTCACTGGAGCTTTGTTCGCATTCTTCCTGGCCACCACAGCCAAAACCAGTGGCAGGGCCAGACCTTCAAACTTTTCGCCCGAGAAGAGGCGGTCACCACTGACGTGCTGGGTGAGTTTTACTGGCGGGTCAAAAATGGGGAGCGCGCCCTGCTGACCGACTACGTTTCTCCGCCCTTTGTGCTCTCCAAAGAAGAGATGCCAGGGCTGAACGAAATCACTTGGTCGGGTGGTGAATACGTGGAAGCTGCTGAAGTACAAAAAGCCTTCGTCAAAGCAGGGGGTTCCCTTCCCCAGCCCAGTGGCACTTACCTCAACCAGCCCAATCCTCATGGCCAACGCTGGAAAGAGGTACGCACCACCTTTATTTTCACCGTCATCGCCTACATTCTCATCCAAGTGCTGTTCATGGGATGGGGAACGCCCAGACATGTGGCTCACACGGGCATTGAATATCAGAATGCACGGGCTGGTGAAACCCTCGTCTCAGAGCCTTTTAAACTTGAGGGTAGCTCGGCCCCACTGCACATCACTGCCACGGGTCTGCTTCTTAGCGATACCTACTTAGGCCTCAAAGGTAGCCTCGTAGAATCCAAATCGCAGCGTAGTTTCCCCGTCGCTTTTCCTCTGGCCAATTACACCACGGCACCTGATGGCAGCCGCCAAAAAGTCACCCTGCCCGGTATTCCTTCCGGTGAATATGTGCTGAGGCTCACTCCAGATGCCTCAGCCACATTGGCCAATGCCACGGTCACGTTCACCATTGAAAGAGGTGGTCTCTTTTGGTCTAATTTTTGGTTAGGCCTCATCTTAATCTGCGTTTGGCCCATCTGGATCATGCTGCGTAGTGGCAGCTTTGAAAAACGCCGTTGGTATGAGAGCGAATTCAATCCATACGGAGGAAGTGACGACTGATGAAACACCCCATTTACACAGCTCTCGGTCTAATGACCTGTGCCTTCCTCGCCACATCGAATGCGCGCGGCTGGTCTTTTTGGCAAAACAGCGCAAACCGCAGCGCCTTTAGCAACACTGCTTACCGTTACCGCCCCTCCGTCTTCTCCAGCAGCAGCGGGGGAGGTGGCTGGTCATTTGGCAGCTCACATAAATAGTTCCCTTCCTCAACATTCACTCGCCACCCTTTATGGACATCGCCATCCTCATCAATTCCATCATTTATGCCATCCTGGGCATCGTCATCTTCGTCACTGGTTTCATCATTGTGGATAAATTGACGCCGTATGACCTCTGGAAACAGCTCGTCGAAGAAAAGAATCTTGCCTTAGCCATTGTCGTCGGCGCAGCAGCTCTCGGCATCTGCCAGATCATTGCCGCTGCGATTCATTGATAAGCGTTCCCCCATTGAGGGTAGAGACTCAATAGCCTCCACTGAAAGTAGCTTTGGCCTTTTTATAAAAGGTCAACGCAACTCAAAATTTCTTCATTCATGATGTGAGAGACTGCATCTCAGTCCGAGCACATTTTCAACGTTCATGAACGCACGCCCTTGGCTCCTACTGCTCTCCGTCTTTGCCATCGCGACTTGCGGTTTGGTTTATGAGCTCATTGCGGGCACCCTCGCCTCCTACTTATTGGGAGATTCTGTCACCCAATTCTCCACCATTATTGGGGTCTATCTCTTTGCCATGGGCGTGGGGTCTTACCTTTCACGCTTTGTCACGAATAACCTGATTGGCACCTTCATTCGGGTCGAGTTTCTCATTGCTCTGCTTGGCGGTTGCTCGGCCTCCATCCTATTTTTGATTTTTGGCTGGACCATCTCTTTTCGCATTCCCCTTTACAGCATCGTCTTCCTCATCGGCACCTTTGTAGGACTAGAGATACCCCTGCTGCTACGCATTCTAGAAGGTCGGTTCGCCTTTAAAGATCTAGTCTCGAATGTCTTCAGTTTCGACTACATCGGGGCCTTGCTTGCCTCTCTGCTGTTTCCGTTAGTTCTCGTCCCCCACCTAGGCCTCGTTCGTTCAGCCTTTTTGTTTGGCCTCATCAATACAGCCGTGGGGATCCTAGCCCTCATCATGCTGAAGCATGAAATCCCTCGTCTGCGCGTGCATTGGGTCATGGGGCTCAGTGTTGCAGGCATACTCATCGCAGGGTTTATCCATGGCAGTGAAATCACCCGTTGGGGAGAGTATGCAGCGTTTCCAGATCCGGTCATTTACGCAGACTCCACGCCTTATCAGCGCATCGTTCTAACCAAAAGGAAGGAAGAAATGCGTCTCTACCTCAACAGCAATCTCCAGTTCAGCAGCAGGGACGAATACCGCTACCATGAGGCGCTCGTTCACCCAGGTTTATCGCGACTGCCACAGGCTAGGCGCATCCTCATTCTTGGGGGTGGGGATGGACTCGCTGCACGTGAGGCGCTGCGTTACCCCCGAGTGGAAAGCATCACGCTGGTGGATCTCGACCCCGCCATGACAGAGCTTTTTTCCAGCAATGCCATGCTTAGCCAGCAAAACGCAGGAGCTCTAAAATCCCCGCGCGTGAAGGTGGAAAATGCCGATGCCTTTGCCTGGCTAGCGGAAAAGCATGAACCCTTCGACTTTGTCATCATTGACTTTCCAGACCCTTCCAATTTTTCCCTCGGCAAACTCTATTCCACCACCTTTTACCAGCGCCTGCTGAAGGTGATGACTTCTGATTCAGCCCTGGTCGTGCAAAGCACCTCCCCTTTTGTCGCACGTCAGTCCTTCTGGTGTGTGGATGCCACCTTGAGAGCTTGCGGCCTCCAGACGGAGCCTTATCACGCTCTCGTCCCCAGCTTCGGCGAATGGGGTTTCATTTTGGCTTTTCGTCAGCCGTTGAGTGGTCCCGCGATCCTCCCCGAGGGCCTGCGCTTCATCAATGAAGAAGTGCTGAGTCAACTCCCTCAATTCCCCCCCGACATGGCTCGGGTGGAAACGGAAATCAATCGCCTCAATAATCAGGCGCTTGTGCACTACTTTGAAGACGACTGGGCTCGATGAATCACGCCTCGACATAGATTCCCTTTTTCTTGTGATCATCGCATGAATCGTCGTCGTTTTCTCCAGGCCAGTGTCGCAGCCCCAGCATTGCTCACGGGCTCTTGCGCCCCACGGCAAACCATGCCCGGAAGTATCGTCGGAGCTGCAGCCAGCATCGGCCACCGCCTGCGAGACCTTAAAGGGATACCGACACCGACACGCACCGTCAAAACGGACATTGTGATTGCAGGCGCAGGCATCGCAGGTTTGGCAGCGGCTCATCAGTTGCAAAAACAGGGGCTCGAAGCCTTTGTTGTGCTCGATTTGGAAGCCCATGCTGGAGGTAACTCGGCCTCAGGGAGCAATTCAGTTTCGGGATATCCGTGGGGAGCGCATTATGTGCCTTTGCCAGGTCGAGATTGCCATGAAGTCCTCGCTTTTTTTGAGGAGCTCGGCTTGATCCTCGGTCACGATGCAGCGGGGCGTCCTATCTACGATGAACTGGCTCTCTGTCACGCACCCCATGAGCGGCTTTTCATTCATGGCCAATGGGAAAACGGCCTTCAACCTGTCACCGGGCTGACTCAACGCGAGCGCGAGGAATTTGCCGCTTTTGATGCTGCCATTCAGCAATGGCAGGCGAAACACTCCTTTACCCTTCCCCTAGATCGCAGCCCACGGGATCCAGACCTCCTTGCACTTGACCTCCTGACGATGGATGCATGGATGAGTCAGCAAGGTTGGACGACAAAGCCCCTGCGTTGGTATGTGGACTACGCCTGCCGAGATGACTTTGGCGGGACACTCCAGCAAGTCTCCGCCTGGGCAGGTATTCATTACTTCGCCAGCCGCAGTGGTGAGGCTGCAAATGCCACTCGCAGTACAGTGCTCACTTGGCCTGAAGGCAATGGATACTTGGTCAAACAATTGGTTAAACCTCTCCGTGAGCGCCTACACACAGGCAGCATCGTGCTGCACATGCAGCCAGAGCGTGATCGCGTTTTAACAGATATTCTCCAAAGCCACACAGGTGAAGTCATTCGTTATGAAAGCCGGGCGGCTCTTTGCGCCATGCCGCGTTTCATCGCACAGCGCATTGTGCCGGGACTCAAGCCACTCGCCCTCAATTACGCCCCCTGGGTGGTCACCAATCTCACCTTGGATGAGCTACCCCCAAGCCCCGGCGTGCTACCCGCCTGGGACAGTGTGATTTATCAGGGCCCCACACTTGGCTACATCAATGCCACGCATCAAAACCTTACGGCTGTCCCTCAGGCCACCGTCATCACACACTATGAAGCGCTCTGTGATCAGCCACCGGCACAAGCCCGACAGTGGATGCAACAGCAGAGTCATGCGCAGTGGTCTCAGCGCGCACTCAGCAGTCTGCAAGCTGCCCATCCAGATCTCACTCATCATGTGCAACAGACCGATGTCTGGCTCTGGGGCCATGGCATGATCCGCCCAGATCCCGGTTTCATCTGGGGGCCTGAACGCGCGCAAATGCTACTACAAGCACCGCCGCTTTTCTATGCCCATTCTGACATGAGTGGCATGTCTCTTTTTGAGGAAGCTTACACGCGCGGCATCCTCACCGGACAGGCTATCCAGCAGTGGTTAGGTTAACGGGATCCGCCAAAAGGCAGGTAGCCTGAAGACGAATGCATGAGCGAAACCCAGACTCATCATGCGATTGATTCCCATCAACATGTAGGGGGCAAGGCCATCCAAAACTTGCTTTAGATCCGTATTGCCTTTTGAATCACATCAGCCACCCGCAAACCATCTTAGATTATGACCTTGAATCCCAAACTGACCCAACTGCTCAATGAGCAGATCAACAATGAAATGTCTTCTAGCTACGTTTACCTCGCCATGGCTGCGTGGTTCGAGCAGACCCCCTACATGGGCTTTGCTAGCTGGATGTTTAATCAGAGCCGTGAGGAAACCATGCATGCCTTGAAGTTCTACCAATACGTGGTGGATCGTGATGCCGTGGTCGTTCTTCAGCCCATCGCTCAGCCAAAAGCCACCTTCGAATCTCCCATTGATGTCTTTGAACACAGCCTCAAACAAGAACAGTTGGTCACTCAGCAGATCAACGATCTTTATGACGTAGCAGAGCAGGTCAAGGATCACTCATCCAAGAATCTCCTTCTCTGGTTCCTAAACGAACAGATCGAAGAAGAAAAAACAGTTCGTGACATGCTGGACCGCCTGAGACTTGCTGGCACAGATCCAGCCAGCTTGCTCGTCTTGGATCGCGAAGCCGCCCAGCGGCAGAGCCCTACGGGCTCAGGGGGTCACGGCGGACACGGTAAATGAGCACCTAATTCTTGTTAGGCAAAACCGTACCTGAGGGAGACTCAGGTGCGGTTTTTTGTCTCGTCTCAGGAAAGAATTTCTCGCATCACGTGACCGTGTACATCCGTCAGCCGCACGTTTCGCCCACTGAAAAGGTAAGTTAGTTGTTCATGATCCACGCCCATCAGGTGCAGCACCGTCGCCCAGAGATCATAGACTGTTTGCGGCTTATCCACCGCCTTGTAGCCAAACTCATCCGTCTCCCCCAAGGTGGTCCCTCCTTTGATGCCACCACCAGCCATCCAGATGCTGAAGCCGTAAGGATCATGATCACGGCCATCGCTGCCTTGAGCAAAGGGTGTGCGCCCAAACTCGCCTGCCCAGACCACCAACGTGCTATCCAATAGACCGCGCGATTTCAAATCCTTGATCAAAGCGGCAATGGGCTGGTCCACCTGATGCGCCATCTTGCCATGACCGCTCTTCAGAGCGCCATGTTGATCCCAAGGGTTCGCTGCCTGACCACCGCCGATGTTTTGCGCTAAGCAGCTAAGCTCAACAAAACGCACCCCACGCTCCACCAGCCGCCGTGCCAGCAGACACTGCCGTGCATAGGCAGTGCGGGAACTTTCAGGCCCATCCATGCCATACATTTTTTTCGTCGCTTCCGTCTCCCCCCGGATGTCGCAGAGTTCAGGTACCGCCGCCTGCATGCGCCAGGCCATTTCGTAGTTTTGAATAGCAGCCTCCACTTGGCTATTCGCTCCGAGTTCACCTAGAAAACTCTGGTCCATCTCGCCAATGAAATCCAGGCGTTGTCGTTGCAGCATCGCCGCCTCGCGAGGTTGAATATTGCGCACAGGTTCGCTGCTATCTGCTTTGATGATTGAAGCCTGGTGCTGCGCAGGCAGAAATCCATTCCCAAACAGCCCTACGCCGCCATGCGGAGCCGTGGCACCACCACTCTGCAGCACCACATATCCAGGCAGATCCTTTGACTCCGTGCCCAGGCCATAACTCGTCCATGCTCCAGCGCTCGGATAGCCCACAAAAGGGAAGCCCGTGTGCATGAAAAAGTTTCCCTGAGCGTGTTCGCTAAACTTCGCCGTCATGCTACGCACCACGGCCAGTTCATCCGCTACACTACCCATGTGGGGAAAAAGATCGCTCACAGGCAAGCCACTTTGCCCATAATTTTTGAAACCCCAATGCGAGGGCTGAATTACCCCATCATTGTTAAATTGGGTCCTCGCTGTGGCAAAGGGTGGCGGCTTGCCCGCATACTTTTCCAAAGTCGGTTTGGGGTCAAACGAGTCCACCTGAGACACGCCACCACTCATGTAGCAGAAAATGACGCTGCGTGCTTTCGGCGCGATCTTTCGTGCCCGATGCACTGCCGAATCTGCCCTGGCTTGTTCCGCCATGAGCCCACTCAGAGCAGCAAGCCCAAAGCCCGAGGATGTCCTTGAAAGAAGCTGACGACGTGTGAGGTAAGGATTCATCTCAGGTAAAGAAATTCTTTTAGATTAATGAGTGAGAGGGCCAGACTTTCCCAACCAGCTTTAGTAGGGTCCAATGATTCAGCATTTTCAGTTAGGCGAGTTAGATTCCCCATCACCTCATTCAGTTCGCTTTTAGCTTTTTCCAGATCTTTACGCTGTCCTTCGCTAAGGGCATTTAGCACATCACGTTCGCTCACTGTTGAACCTTCCAAGTGACGAGAAAGGGCTATCTCTTTATCTGTCAGAGCCCGGTCATAAAGTCTTGCCCGCAAGATGCGCCCTCGCAGCATGCGATTTCCCCCAGGGGCACCGTGGCGGCAGCCCAGTAGCACCTCAGCGTCGCCTGCCTCAAACTGGCTCACCTCCTTATTTGTGTATGATTCACCATAAGGCTGTCCATCGCGATAGCCAGTGACTTTGCTGCCTTGATAAGTGATGGCAATGTGCACCGTGCGTTTATCCGCTTCCGTATCTGCGGCTCCACCGAACTCTTGCGTGCGACGGTGATTGTTACTGCCAGACAGCCACTCCTGAGGAGCACGCTCTGCATACACGATGGCATCAAACACACTTCCGCGACGATCCTGTAAGGTAAGCACCCCACCGCCTTTTTGATCCAAGGTATCCAAGACCACCCAGGCCTCTAAAGTCTTATCTTCCAGACTTTTGGTTAACGGTGCACTCCGCGCAAATGCTGTGCGCCCATCCAACATCAGCGCTCCATCTTTGATCTTTGCACGACCTTCCAACTTTAATGGCAGGCGATTGAGTGAATCATCCGTTCCGTCTTCAAAAGTCCACTCGGCATAAGGCAGTGGCGCATCGGCAACGTTAGCGAAGGGCTTTTCCTGCGACAGCTTGGCACGCACAGGATAAAGGATCTCTTGGATGCGTTTTTGGAGATCCGTATGTTTCGCTTCTAATGTCGCGATTTCAGATCGCTGCTGGAGTGCAAAAGCTGCGGATCGTTGAACAAAGGCCTGACTCGCTAGGAACTCTTGTTTCGTTGCCTGCCTTCCCAGCGCCTGCATGAACATCTGGTTCACACGTGCTTCATCGTTAGGCTCGACCAGGGCACGTCGAGCCCAATTTCCACTCCAATTAATAATCGTGGGATCATTCAGCAAGGCCAGAGATTGGGCAGGTACATTTGTCACATCTCGCCGCCCTCGCGTGCTGGACGGCACCGGCATGTCAAAGGCGTTTAAAAAGGGCTCCAGGCTGTTTCGGATGACTCCCACATAGATACTGCGACGTCCATCCTTCCCATACACAGGTTCGCCATACATTTGCGGATCCAGCTTCCCGGAGAGTAGGAGGATGCTATCGCGAATAGACTCCGCCTCCAGGCGCCGGACAGACCAGTGGCTCAGCAGCTTGTTCTCCGGATCTTTCTGTTCAGCCTGTTCAGATCCTTTATCGCCACGTCGGAAAGCTTCCGTCAACATCAGTGCTTTGATCGTCGCTTTTAGGCTCCCGCCACTTTTTTGAAAGTGCGTGGCGAGAGCATCGAGCAATTCCGGATGCGAAGGCAACTCACCGAGCCGACCAAAGTTATCCGTCGTGCCCACGATTCCACGACCAAAAACATGATGCCACAAACGATTCACCATCACCCGCGAGGTTAAAGGATTGGCCGCATCGGTGAGGCTTTGCGCCAGCTCCAGTCGCCCACTGCTCTTGGTCTTATACGGAGTCGGATTGATGCCATCAAGAAACCGACGCGCGACGATCTCAGCAGGCTGCTTGTGATCACCGCGAACAAACAATGCAGCATCATAGCTATCAGCCTCTAGAACCCCAGGGGCTCGTGTAGGCTGTGGCAGCTTCGCCTCCATCTCCCGATAACGTTTCATCAGCGTAGCCGCTTCAGGAACACTCCTCACATCATTCGGAAGCTGACCCTGGCGTAACAAAGAACCTAGCAACTCCGCCTGCGCATCCGTCATTGCACCCGTTTTCCAGGCAGCTACGGCTTCACGCGGATCACCCCCGATCAGTGTGCTTGGAGGCGCTTCGTCCGTGGCAGTCACAAACGCTTCAGTAATGCCAAACCAAGAGCGTGCATCCTCCTTCGTCTCTGCGGGCATGTCCGCCACAGTTGCCATCTGCAAAAAGAGATCGTCTCCCTTCCAATAGTTGAGATCTAGCTTATGCCAGCCCAAAACAGCATCCCCGTCCTCTTTCAGCTCTTTAGCCCGATGCACCGTGCCTGTGCGCGGATAATTTTGCACTATATACTTCGCCTTCACACCACCACCACCGGCCACACGCATCCAAAGAAAACCGCCCTCGTTTTTAAATCGTGGTGACATCGCAATGGCGCGATCTTGAGTCGAAAGCAGATCACTGAATAAACCCCTTGGATAAATACGGGCGATGATCCCCTGGCCTTCGTGTTCCAGACTGAATTCTCCCGCCGCAGTCACCCCTTGTTTGAGCCCCTGCCCGTCCAGATACCAAGATTCTTGATGGAGATCCCACACTTTTGTCGTCTTGGGTTTCGCTCTCTGATCAGGCAGTGATTTGGTAGGGATCCCTTCCACTGCCTGCATCCAAGCAGAAGCCATGACGGCTTTGATCTCCTGCTTTAACTTCTTCATTTCTTCACGCTGAGACTGTCCTAGATCGGGAGGATTCACATCCACCACCGCCGGCTTCGTGCTCGTAAAAATACCATATAAAGAGTAAAAATCAGCTTGGCTGATGGCGTCAAACTTATGGTTATGGCAACGTGCACATGAAACGGTCAAGGCCTGAAAAGTCTTCGTTACGGTATCAATCTGATTGTCCGTGAAAGTCACCAATTCATCCAAAGAATCTGTGGGTGAAAATCCGTGCAACACCATTCGCAATTGGCCGATGCCCAGCGCACTTTCATTCAGTCCATTTTTGATTCGAGGCTTCGCTAAAAGATCTCCAGCAATGGCTTCCTTCACCATCTGCGGGTAAGGCACATCGTCATTGAAAGCTCGGATCACATAGTCCCGGTAACGCCAAGCATAAGGGATGCGAGGATCACCTTCGCTTCCATAACTTTCCGCGTAGCGCACCCAGTCAAGCCAATGTCGAGCCCAGCGTTCTCCATAAGCAGAGCTGGCAAAGAGACGATCCAGAAGCTGCTCATAAGCTTTCGGTGAACTTTCAAATTCTGCAGTAAAAGCTCGAACTTGCTCTGGAGTGGGTGGTAGGCCCGTGAGGATAAAGCTGGCGCGACGGATCAGCTTTGCGGCATCGGCGGGTGCCGCTGGGTCTAGACCTTCTGTTTTCAGCTTCGTTAGAAGCTGCCGATCAATCTCTGTGGCCACTTGCTGTGCATCTTCATTCCCATTTAACACACCCGATTTGACGGGTTGAAAGCACCACCACTGTTTACGTCTCTCCAGCACGGCAGTCCAGTCTGTCTCCTTAGCTAGCTGCGCTGCAGAGGGGGCTTTGTCACGCGGATCATAAGCACCTTCGATAATCCACTTTTCAAAATCAGCGATTACACTGTCATCCAGCTTTGCGCCGTTTTTTGGCATCTTCAGGTCATCATGCGTGTGCTTAATGGAGTCTAACAACAAGGATGATCCTAGATCTCCAGGCTTAATCGCCGCTCCACTGTCTCCACCCGCTAGCCAGCCTGGGCGAGAGTCTAGTAGCAGCCCTCCCTTTTGTTTACCGGCCTCGCTGTGGCATTCATAACACTCCTGGGCCAGCACGGGGCGGATGCGAGACTCAAAGAATTCGACCTGCTCGGGTGTCACCGCAGCCAGGGAGCTGACGTTGGAGATCGCTAGAAGAATAAGAGAATAACGCTTCATGCCAGCAGCCTCCGTGTAATGTTTTCTGCAGCCTGCATGCAGATACGTCCCATCTTGTCGAATTGATCACGCTTCAGCCGGAAAGCCGGGGCCATCACCGTGATCGCCGCCACGGGATAACGGTATTCATCCAAAATGGCAGCCCCCACACACTGGATTCCCTCCAGTCCTTCAGAGAGATCTAGGGAGTAACCACGCTTGCGCACTTTTGATAGATCCGCTTCCAATGCTTCCCGAGTGGCCAAGGTGGTCGGAGTGAATTGCTTGAGGGTCACCTGCTCGAAAAAAGCCTCCAGCTCTCCCTTCGGCAGGTGAGCTAGGACAGCCTTGCCTGGCGCACAGGAATACATGGGCACCCGCAGGCCTACGGTGCCACTTACCTTGATAGGCTGCGTGGAAATGCACTGCTCTAACAATGTCATTTTGTGATTCACCCCAGCAAGCAATTGCACCGTTTCGCCACTTTCGTCGCGCAGCCATTTCAGCGATTCCAGGGCACAAACCACAAGACTTTTTTCACGCACCTGCGGCCGCGAGAGATCGAATAGTTTGTTCGTCAAAACGAAGCGTTTGTCATCCTCGCGCCGCTGCAGATAGCCCCGTGCATGCAGGGTGCCTGCAATACGAAACACTGAGTTCACTGGCAGGTCCAGATCTCGCGCGATTTCAGTCAGGCTCAAACCGACCCGATGCCTTCCCAATAACTCGAGAATCGCCAGTGTGCGCTCCGTCCCTGGAGCGGCGGAATTGTCATCCAACTGAATGGCAGAGTCTTCGTCTGAAAATCGTTTCATTTCTAAATCCAGAAACGTTTCCAGATTTGGAAATCTTTCAAGACTTCATTTTTCACAAATTGGCGACTGAGGTACAGTCCCCTCTCCCTCCTCCACAACACCCGCGGTCGGCTCATGATGCAGCGGTTTCTTCAACACCTCAGTGCAGAGTTTATCCCCGTAGGATCGGGTATAGACCCTATGCAGATGCCATGCCTGGTTCATCTCCTCCGAGGGCGTTACCGGGGACCCTGCCTGCTGTGTCATCAGCAAAAAGCGCTTACACTCGAAAATCACGCGTTCCGCAAAGCGGTGGCTCCAGCCATTTTCACGTGCCAGTCGGTCAGCATATCCATACACAGCGTCATTGTCATTGAGCTGGAACCTTTTCAGCCTCTCCCAGAAGGCCTGAACTTCAGGCGTTCGTTGAATCGCGGTCATGCAATTGGATTACCTCTCGATCATGACAAAGCCCTGCCCTAGTGGCACAGAGAATTTTGAGAACCGTTTGGAACCAACTGCTTCTTCGAGAATCATCCCGAGATCACTCCATCAAATGAATTTACTTTTCCAAGTTCAGAATGCCTTCTAAATTTGGAAAATCATCCTTTTCCCCGGGCGCTTGTTAAAATGCCAGGGTCAGAGAGCTACACCTCATGAAATCCGTCATCGCCCTGCATCCTCGTCAGATCGAAATCCTCGATACCCCCACACCAAAACCAGGTCCTTATCAGGCCCTCGTCAAAACTGAGTGCGCCTGCCTGTGCAACCGGACGGACAGTGAACTGCTGCATGGGAATTTCCCGGGCATGGAGGACAAATTCCCTTTTGCCCTGGGTCATGAAAGCGTAGGCATTGTGGTCGCAGTGGGAGAAAAGGTGCGTCACTTCGCAGTCGGGGATCGCGCAGTTGGAGGCCTCTCTTTCGATCTTCAAATGGAAGGCGTGGATTCCGGTTGGGGAGGGTTTGGCGAATATACTTTGGCCAATGACCACGAGGCCATGGTAGCAGATGGCGTGGCCGAGGAAGCGCATGGCTGGTTTGAAGTCTATGAAATCCAAACCAAAGTAGATGCTGATATCCCTGCTGAAGAAGCTGTCCTACTCTGCACTTGGCGCGAGGTGCTCGGTGCTTTCCGCGACTTTCATCTCCAGCCGGGAGATGACGTGATCATCTATGGAGCAGGTCCCGTTGGCCTCAGCTTTGTCAAACTTGGCCGTCTCTTCGGTCTTGGCTGGATCGGCATTGTGGACCGGCATGCCGATAAGCAGGCCAAGGCTCTCGCTTTCGGTGCGGATGCCGTCTTTGCCCCCGGTGACAAAATTGAATGCCCCAAAAAACTGGATGCGGTGATTGATGCCGTAGGGCACCCCGATATCCTCCACGAGGGTCTTCCCCTGCTCCGCCGGGGCGGCTCACATTGTATCTACGGTGTGCTTTCGCACCCCATACTTCACATTGATAAATCCAAGGCTGATTTCAATTTCAATCTCCTGGTACACCAGTGGCCCACACGCCGCTACGAAAAGGAAAGCCAGCCCCAGATTTGCCAATGGATACGCGAGGGCAAGCTCACCTCCGCTGACTTCATCACCCACCGCTTCCCCTTGCATCAAATTGTAGAAGCCTTCGATGAAGTCGCCCGTCGCAAGGTGATCAAAGCCTTGATTGAATACCCCCAATCCTGAAATCAGCTAACCAACTTTAAATCACGAGGCTTGATTTCATCTTCTCCCCTTGAAGCAGGGCCTTGAAGCGTAGCTCATCACTCTCACGGGTGTCACTCACCAAGCAGTAGCGGTAGTCCCGCCAGTGTTGCAGTTCCGCTTCGGCATTTCGCATGCGTAGCTCGAAGGCTTCAGCACTTTCAGTATTTCGTCCGCTTAGCCTCTGGCGCAGCTCCTCCATGCTCGGTGGCATGACAAAGATATCCGTCAGGCAGCGCCCCACCAGCTCATCCTCACAACCGCGCACTTGGCCCGCGCCCTGCACATCGATGTCCATAAACACATCCACACCACGGCGCAGGTAATCATACACGTAACTTTTGAGCGTACCATACCAGCGGTTGTGAACACGGGCGTATTCAAAAAACTCCCCACGATCCACTCGGGCCAGAAAGTCTTCTTCCTGAAGAAAGAAGTAGTCTTTGCCATCCACCTCACCTGGACGAGGGGCACGGGTAGTGCAGGAGACCGAAAAAACAGCGTGGTCGCCATCGCACACTTTGCGGCAGAGTGTGGTTTTACCCGTGCCTGAAGGGC
Organism: Prosthecobacter dejongeii; assembly: GCF_014203045.1. Classification (NCBI taxonomy): domain Bacteria; kingdom Pseudomonadati; phylum Verrucomicrobiota; class Verrucomicrobiia; order Verrucomicrobiales; family Verrucomicrobiaceae; genus Prosthecobacter; species Prosthecobacter dejongeii. The sequence goes on along the minus strand of NZ_JACHIF010000002.1, from coordinate 528,481 downwards.
CAGAGACCACCACCAAGAGACCGAGACGAGGAGACGCGAGATTCATGCCCCAGCGTTTAGCGATGACAATGCATCCCTGCAACTGAAAGCACTATTCCTCACCATCATCCCCATCATCCACGAGGCCATCCGGCTCAGCTAACATTCGCTGGAAACGCAGTTGCAGCACCCGGCGTTGGTCCGCTTTGGTCGTCGTGACCTCATAACCTTCGATGATCACTTTCTCACCCACCTTCGGCAGTCGCCCCAGCAAATGGGTAACATACCCCCCGATGGTGGTGACATCTTCACTTTCGATATCGAGGCCAGCTTGATCCTTCAATTCGTAGAGATTAAGCGTGCCTTCGACGATGAACTCATCTTCATCCACCCGACGGAACTCACTATTTTCCTGATCAAATTCGTCTTGAATATCCCCGACGATCTCTTCCAAAACGTTGTCTAGAGTGACTACCCCGACGGTGCCGCCATACTCATCCACAGCGAGGGCGATATGGACGTGACGATCCAAGAAAAAGCGCAGAAGCTTATCAATAGGCATCATCTCTGGAACCATGGGCAGATCCCTTTTGATCTTGCGCAAATCCGCTGAGGGTTTGCCAATGAGAGCCAGCAGATCCTTGATGTGAATCAGGCCGATGCTGTGATCCAAATGTCCTTCCACCAGAGGGTAACGGGTGTGTTTGCAGTCCACAGCGACCTTAAGATTGGCTTCGAAGGAATCATCTGCATCCAGGGAGATGACTTGATTACGCGGCGTCATCACATCCCGCACACAGCGATCATTGAGAGCTAGGGCGTTGAGCAGAATGTCTTTCTCTGTCTCCGTGACCTCTTTGGCATTCTGGCTCTCTGCCACGATGTGACGGAGCTCTTCCTCCGAGTGGGCCAGCTCGCTTTCAGAAGCAGGTTCTAGACGGAACAAGGTCTTCAATAGCCAGTTAGCTGTGCCATTCAGCACCCAAATCGCCGGCTTGAAGAGAACGTAGAAGAAATGCAGTGGCGCGCTGATCACCAGCACCGTGGCCAGCGACTTGCGAATGGCCAAAGATTTAGGCGTCAACTCCCCCAACACGACGTGTAAGAAAGTCACCACACCAAAGCCAATACCTATAGAAACAGAAGAAATAACAGGGTCACTCGTCACGCCCAATTTCCACATCAGAGGCTGGATCACTCGCGCCACGTACGGCTCGCCGATCATCCCGAGCGCGATACTCGCGAGCGTAATGCCCAACTGGGTTGCCGAAAGATAGCCATCCAGATTCTTCAGCGCCTTGCGGGCTACCTTGGCACTGGCGTGCCCTTCATCCACAAGGGCATCAAGCTGTGTGCTGCGCACCTTCACGATCGCAAACTCTGCGGCCACAAAGAAGGCATTTAGCAGGACAAAAAATAGCACCAGTGCGGCAGACCATGCAATCTCACTCGGAGTCAGATTCCACTCATGCAAGACTTCATGCGGAGCACTGCTCATGGCGAGCAGGTGACGAATAAAAAAGAAATCGTTCATGAGAGAGCGCTGACGCAGAACGATGCAGCAAGATTAGAGCCGCTCGTAGTTACCATCGCAGCGTTTTTCCAGGATGGTAAAGCCTGCACTTTTTGCGTCCGATATGGACACAGGCTTAGTGACTTTGGGAGTAGAAAAGGCGCTGATCTGCTTTTTTACCGGTTTACGGCAAAGAGGGCAATGAGTCAGCGGGGCACGATCCATAGGGCGGCGTAAGTCAAAACCGCGCCTGCAAGAAGGACATCCCTCTTCTAGATTTTCCGCAATGTAGGAATACGTGGGCATAACATGAGTATCCACGCCTCCCTGGACTTGGTCCAGAGAGACTTTCCCTGGACCCTGAACTGGCGATTACCAGCTCGACTTAGTCACTCCAGGAATAAGACCAGCAAGGGCCATTTCACGGAAAGTCAGACGGGACATCTGGAAGCGGCGCATGAAAGCGCGACGACGACCGGAAACGCGGCAGCGATTGGTCAAGCGAGTCGGGCTGGCATCGCGGGGAAGCAGGGACAGGCCCACGTGATCACCATTCGCCTTCAACTCTGCACGGAGTTTAGCGTACTTACTGACGGTCTTCTGTTTGCGCTTCTCGCGCTCAAGCCAAGCTGTTTTTGCCATAGGGGCCGCGAAATTGCCTCAAGTGGAACACTAAGCAAGGAGAAATTTCATTTGTCAGTCAGACGGAACGTGGCAATCTGGTTTTCATGATCATTGGAATCCTTGTCGCCGTCGGCTTTCTTCTTCTAGGTGTGTTCGTTTTCACCTTCCTCCAGAAAGCTTAATCTTCGCCATCGCTGCGCGAAATGCCCTTGTAGAGCTCTGGAAAACGGCGCTCCAGGGCTTTCGGTGTAACATAGCCGATCAATTGCGCTTCGGACCAGTCAGCTAATCCCCAATAAGCGTGGGGGAGTGCTAGCAATACGGCTGTACAAGTGGGCATTTTAGGCACATGCGCGCGCGCCAGCAGGCGCTCGGCGAAATCATGGATACCTGGATTATGGCCGAAAAGCACAGCGTGCTTCCAGTTTTCATCCAACTCACGCACCACTTCGAGGATCCGAGAGGCCTCCGCCAAATAAAGGCGCGAATCTAATAGCAAGGTTTCTAACGGCATGCGCGAGATCTCCATCATGATTTTCGCCGTACCGAGAGCTCTAGCCGCCGTGCTCGAAACCAACCGATCTGGAGGGGGAATCAGGGGCGGAGTCTCACCACCTCCAAAATAGGTTCGATGCAAAAATGAGGCCATGGCAGGCGCGGCCCGCAGACCTCGCTCATTCAACGGACGATCGTGATCCGCCAGTCCGGCTTGGGCCCAACTGGATTTCGCATGGCGGACGAGGGTGAGATACTTCATTCGAATTCTTAGCATCCATCCCCTCGCATGAGGGGTGCCAAGTGTCAAACCGCAGGAGGGTAAGGGATGACCACAACGGCCACTCCAAGGTGATTTATCTCCTAGATCAAGACTGTCACCATCTGTCCAGCGGTCACACGTTCATCTGACTCCAGGCGCAGTAGCGCATTGGCCTGACTGAGGGCGAACAGGGCGTGACTTTGCTGCAAGCCCTGCACAGTAAATACCCCCTCTTTTAATACACCACGCAGATAATGCGGGCGATTGCCGTCATTGTGAAGATCCCCTGCCGAAATAGCTGAAATCTGAACGGGCGCTACCTCCGCAGCCCCCATCCAGCGTAGCATGGCAGGACGTACAAATAGCTGATAGGTCATGTAGCTGGAGACCGGATTTCCCGGCAGCCCGAAGATGAACTTACCCGCATGCTGGGCAAAAAGAAAGGGCTTGCCCGGCTTCACCTTTACCCGCCAGAGATCCGGCGTGATACCCAGCGCTAACAAAGCCGGTTTAATATGATCATGATCCCCTACGGAAACACCGCCACTCAGTAGAATGACATCGTGAGACTGCAAAAGCTGCCGCACAGTGCTCATCGTTGCTTCCAGGTCATCTGGGCAATGCACCGCAAGAGTGTCATGGATACCTTGCACGGCCAGCATCCCCTGGAGCATGAGGCCATTGCTATTATAAATCTGGCCCGCTGCCAGTGGCTGTCCTGCCGACACCAGTTCATCCCCCGTACTTAGCACCGCCACCCGTGGAGTTGCATGCACCCATACATTGTTCAGACCTTGGGAAGCCAGCACACCTAGTCGGCCCGGCGTCAGGCATTCCCCACGCCGCAGCAAGATCTGCCCTTCGCACAGATCCGCGCCGGCATGCCTTATATTTTCCCCTTGAGCCACGGATTCACGACAAAAAATCGCCTCCCCCTTCCGTTCCACATCTTCTTGCATGATCACGGCATCGGCCCCAGCTGGCATAGGTGCCCCAGTAAAAATGCGGATGGCTTGGCCCTGCCCACACTCTAGCCCCAGGTCTCTGCCCGCAGGCTGCTCACCGACGACGGAAATGGGAGAGCTAGGATCCGTGGTTTCCACAGCTCGCACGGCGTACCCGTCCATCATTGAATTATCAAACCCAGGCAGGGGCACCGTCGCCCGCAGCTCCACAGCAGCGTAGCGCCCCAGAGCATTCAGCAATGGCATTTCAATCTTCGGTCCTGGCGCGATGGCCGTCAGCACTCGCTCGCGCGCTTCAATCTCAGTAATCATTGGATAGGAGGCTCGAGTTCACCCACGGGCGCAGGATTGGCAGGAGGAGAGGCCGGCGGTGCTGATCCAGGCAATGAGGGCCCAGGCTCCAAAGGAGTCTGTGGAGAGGTCACTGAATCCAATGAAAAAGCTGGCAAAGTCGGCATGAGGGGCATCGGTGCCGCCCCCCCTGGCGGATTACCAGGAACAGGCGTAGGGACTACTGGCGCATCCAAAGGCCCATCTCCGCGGGTGCGACGGACCACCAAATTCATCACCTTGGGCTGACCAGACTCGATGTCAGCCGTCAGGTAGCGGCCTTTGCGTTCCTGGGTCAGCTTTAATTTAGCCTCCGTTCCGGCTGCATCCATGGCCACCAGCTCTGTTCCCGTACCGAGATTGGGCACGACGTCACAGCGGATGAGCACGTAATTTTGCTCAGGGTTCACCATTTCTACGATGCCTACCACGGTGGTTTTGGGACCTTGCGGCTCCGGCTTTTTTTTCTTCTTGAATAGCCCACAGCCTGGGAGCACCAGCGCTAGGACCAGGGGGAAAAGCACACATTTAATCGGCCACATGTTGCCATCCTAGAGCATCCTTCCCAGGAAAGCCAAGGATGTGGATGAGTTTCCCCAAAATCTGTTCGCCTCCCCCGCCACACACGCTAGCATCACAGCGTGAGTTATCAGGTATTCGCCCGCAAGTATCGCCCCAAAACCTTCGCCGATGTGCTCGGCCAGGAGCATGTCGTCCGCACCCTGCGCAATGCCATCGCGCAGAACCGTCTGGCTCATGCCTACCTCTTCGTCGGCCCGCGTGGCACGGGGAAGACTTCCACGGCACGCATTTTCGCCAAAGCCCTCAACTGCCCGAATGGGCCCAGCATTGAATTTGATCCCGAAGACGAGCTCTGCAAAGAAATCGCTGAAGGCCGGAGCCTAGATGTGCTGGAAATCGACGGTGCCAGCAACAATGGCGTGGATCAGGTGCGTGATTTGCGGGAAAGCGTCAAATACGCCCCCTCCCGCTGCCGCTATAAGATCTACTACATTGATGAGGTCCACATGCTCTCCACCGCCGCTTTCAATGCGCTGTTGAAGACCCTAGAAGAGCCGCCTGATCATGTAAAATTCATCTTCGCGACGACAGAGGCGAACAAGATCTTGCCCACCATCATCAGTCGCTGCCAGCGGTTTGATTTGCGCCGTATCCCAAACACCATCATTGCAAAGCATCTCCTCCACATCGCCACCCTGGAAAACGTGGATCTGGATGAGAAAGCAGCGTTTGCCATTGCTAAAGGGGCCGATGGCGGTATGCGCGATGCCCAGTCCATGCTGGATCAACTCGTGGCCTTCTGCGGCAATACCATCCGTGAAGTGGATGTGCTGGAAATCTTCGGCTTCACTGCTGTACAGTCCGTGGCAAAGATGGCGCAGCACATTTTGGATAGCGACACCGTCAGTGCCCTCCGCCTCGTTCATGACACCAGTGAGGCTGGCAAGGACCTCGGCCGCATGCTAGGAGATCTCATCCAGCATTTTCGCACGCTTTTGGTTAGCCAAGCTGACCCCGATGCTGCGGCCGAAGATCTGGAGCCTGACATCGCTGAACAAGTCAGCTACCAGGCCCAGATAGCCAGTACGGACCAGCTTCTGCGAATCGTCGATGGACTCGCCGAAGTGGATGCACGCATGCGCTGGGCGACCAATAAGCGTCTGCATTTCGAGCTGGGAGTCATCCAGGCTGTGCAGCATTATAACGAAGTCAGCATCAGCGACGTCATCGAAGCCCTAGAGGGCAACGGCACCGTCACCGTGCCCCGCCCTGCCCCGCGCCCACAGCCCGCGCCGCGCCGCGCCGCCCCGGTGGAGATCGCCCCCTCTCAGCCTCCCGAACCAGCCCCTTTGGCCAAGGCCCCCGAGCCCGCACCCGTCATCATCGAAGAGGCTCTCCCGCCCCTGGCTGCTGCACCTGCACCTGCACCTGCACCTGCACCTGCACCTGCACCAGTTCCTGAGCCCGAGCCACCTCCAGCCGCCGCACCGGAACCCGAGCCCCAACCTGCTCCTGCTCCTGCTCCTGCTCCTGCTCCTGAACCAGCACCGACTCCCAAACCGACCTCGGCGCCTATTGCAGCTCCTTCCCCGGCCCCTATAGCGCCTTCATTAACGAATGAAGAATTCCGCCTCGAACTCCTGGGGCGTGTCCAGCAAAAGCGCCCGCTCATCTCCTCGTGGCTAGAAGCCACAACCGTCATGTCCATGGCGCGCGGGACCATCAAACTTGGTTTTCCATCCAGCGAAAGCCACGCCAAAGAGAGCCTCGCCCGCGACAATCAGCGCACCTTCCTCGAAGGTCTTGCACAAGACATCCTTGGTACGCCAATGAAGTTTGAAATGATCGTGGACCCGAGTCTGAAACCACCACCGGCGGCAGAACTTTTCGGTGCGTTGGACCTGCCTGTAGCCACACCAGCCCCAGCCCCGAGTGCCCCCCCGCGCCCGGCTACAGCCCCTATACCCGTCGTGGAACGGCCAAGGGAGAAGGCTCCAGCCGCAGAAGCACCTGCTCCAGAAACAAATGAAGCAGCCACACCCGAAGATATCACTGCCGACTTTCAAAACGATCCGCTCATCAAGAGCGCCATCGAGAAATTCAAACTGAAGCTAGCAGGCACCACTGCACCCCAATCTTAATCCCTCAATCACTTTAACCCCCTACTATTTTTCCATGAACATCCAGAAAATGATGAAGCAGGTGCAGGACATGCAGAGCCAGATGCAAAAGTCTCAGGCTCAGCTCGCCACCAAATCCTTTGAATCCACTGTCGCAGGCGGCAAAATCATCGTCACAGCCAATGGTCACGGCGATATCCAAAGCATCAAGATCGCCAAAGAAGTGGTGGATCCCGAAGATGTGGACATGCTCCAAGACCTCCTCCTTTCCGCCGTCCAGCAGGTCCAGAAAAAAGTAAAGGACACTCAGGCGGCCGAAATGAGCAAAATGACGGGCGGCCTGGGCCTCCCTCCAGGACTCGGTTTTTAAAGATGCGATGTAGCCACCTGCGCTCTGAGCGCAGAGTGGCCACACATTTTGTTATTCCGTGGGTGGGGGTGACAGGATGTGTTCCATCTCACTCACCTGTTTCCTGCACTCTCATAGGCCACACGCCACAGGCAATCGCCCGTATCATCGCTGACCAGTAAGGCACCATCTTTGGCCACAGTTACCCCGACAGGTCGCCCCCAGACATCCCCGTCGGGCGTCACAAAACCCGTCAAAAAGTCCACGTACTCGCCTGTGGCTTTTCCTTCCTTAACTGGAATTTGCACCACCTTGTAACCCGTCCGACGGCTGCGGTTCCAGGAGCCATGCTCTGCCGCGAAGCCGTCTTGACGATACGCAGCAGGAAACTGTTTCCCATCGTAAAAAGTCATATCCAGAGACGCCGAATGAGCTTGTAAAATCACGTCTGGAGTCAGGACTTTTTCTTTCAATTCCGGCTTCGCCCCTTGATGTCGAGGATCCTGGTGACCGCCCATGTAATACCACGGCCAGCCATAGAAACCTCCCTCCTTCACCTTCGTGACGTAATCTGGCACCAGATTATCCCCAAGTTCATCTCGTTCATTGACGGAAGCCCACAATTCGCCGGTGACAGGATGGATCGCGAGCCCCACAGGATTCCGAATACCCCAGGCATACACACGTTTGTCCTGCCCCTCCGGACCCGTCTCAAAGATCCGCGCGCGCTCTTCCTCCTCCTTATTCCAGTCCACATTCGATTTAGAACCGATTGCGATAAAAAGCTTCTTTCCATCCTTGGAAAAGACAATGTCTCGCGTCCAGTGGCCCCCACCCGTCAGTTGACCTCCCTCTGAGAGTTCCACCAGCTTATCAGGCTTGCCTTCGGCCTCCGTCTGCCCGTTGCGGTAAGGCAACCTTACCACCGCATCCGTGTTACCGATGTAAAGGTGCGTGGGCTCCGGCCCCGGTGGATAAAAGGCAAGACCAAAGGGCTGGTTCAGCCCCACCGCAAACACCGTTTGTAGCTCCGGTTTCCCATCACCATCCGCATCCCGCAGGAGGGAGATCTGGCCCGCCTTGCTCTCCGCCACGAATATATCGCCATTCGGCGCTGTAACGATGACACGCGGCTTTTTCAATCCCGTCGCAAACTGAGTCACCGTGAAATTCGCCGGAGCCTTTGGCCAAGTCCCCTCAGGACGCTTCACTTCTTTGGGGCGATTTTTCGCCGATTCTTTCTCATTCGGCTCTGGCAAATCCCCCACCCGCAGATGCCTCCTCACCCCCGGGGCATCCGTCGTCCAGTCCCCCATCGCCGCATTGCCTGTGAGAAGTTTTGGAGGCCCCGGTTCAGCCAATGATGGCGTGGCTGCATCTTGCGCTGAAACACCATGAATGACAGCGAGAGAGCTGAAGCAAAGAAGCTGGATCGTTTTCATTGAGGATGATTCGAAAGCCAAGCCTCAATCGCGGGTATCGGGGTAGGCCTAACCACAAACAAGATGAAACTATGCACCGTTTGTTAGGCAGCTATAGAACACAAAACAAAGTGCTCATGTGAGCCACAAAAAAATGCTCCGTTCTTGATTCTACAAGCAACGGAGCGCATTTTTCAGTGGTGCCCAGGGAGGGATTCGAACCCACGACCAATTGGTTAAGAGCCAACTGCTCTACCACTGAGCTACCTGGGCAATAAAACTGACAACCACAAGGTGGTGCGCGGGGTGGGATTCGAACCCACGACCAATTGGTTAAAAGCCAACTGCTCTACCACTGAGCTACCCGCGCGAGTGGGGCGGATTACCTACCCTTTACTGCGACATGTGCAAGCTTGAATTTGCCTCCAAATGGACTTTTTCTACCAAATCCCACAAATCGCGCTCAGGCCGAGAGATCCAGACAGGTTTCCAGCCATTTGCCACAGCTCCTTGGATGTCGCAGCGCTCATCATCACCCACATGCCAGCGGGTCACTTCCGCTGCATTCATGAGGCGTTTGGCCGTGTCAAAGATACGTGGGTGAGGTTTGGAGACACCAACTTCACTGGAGAGGATGATGTGATCAAAATATCCATCTAGCCCATGCCCTTTCAGCACGCCTCTCAAACGACGATCAAAGTTCGAGAGAACACAAAGGCGATGATCCTGAGCGAGCTTGTCCAAAACTGGCTTTACATCCTCATAAACGGACCAGGCCTCCGGTAGAGAAAAATGCATGTAGAGAGCCTCGAACAAAGGCTCCAAAGTGGCTTCAGGTAGAGGTACTCGAAGTGCTTCGGTAAAAACTTGGTTGACCAATTCATGCCACCAGGAACGGTCGTCATCAGCAGCACATTGCCCTTCAGGCCATTCTTTCGCAGGCAGGCTTCCCCAGACGTTGCGAAAGGCCTGCTTGAGAGCAGCCTCTTCCACGTGCACCCCATGCTCGCGTGCAAAGGCCGCATAGGTCTGCCCCACAGGCTCGCATACCTGAATGAGCGTGCCGGCGGCATCGAAGGAGATCACGGAATGAGACATGGTAAAAAGAAGTCGTGAAAGTTGGACACAAAAAACCCGCGCAGAACCTGCGCGGGTTTTTCAGAAAAGACTCAGTCCGTGGGGACTGGACAAAATTACTCAGCCGCAGCAGCGGTTTCCTCAACGGCAGGCGCAGCCACTTCAGCTACAGGAGCTACCACTTCAGCCACAGGTGCGGCTTCAACCTTGGCTGCAGCAGCTTTGGTAGGGGCTTTGTCTTTCTTCGGCGCGCTTGCCTTCTTCACCGTTTTCTTGGCGGCTTTTGGCTCACGGACGATGGACTTGCGGCTCAGGCCGGACTTCGCAAGAGCTTTCTTGCGAGCGACATAGAGTTTACGACGGCGACGTTTGACGATTTTGTTAAGTTGCTGGCCCATGGTGGCAGGTATTGTGATGCTAAAAGCGGGGCGGAGAGTGACACTATCGCGGGTGGAATCAAGCCCGAATGTCAATCGAACCGCCCATATCTGCCACCAAAGGCTCTTTAAGGCTGCGGTTTGGCCTCATCTTTGACCGTTGGCAGCTTCTCAGGTGTGCTGGGCTCCGTTTTTGTCGCAGCAGCTTGCTGAGTGGGTGGTACCCGGAAAAGCTTGCCGCTGTAAGGATCTTTGACCGCTTCTCCAGCGGCCATGCCGGTGACATCCACCAACTGTTGCTTTTCTGCAAAAGGACTGGTCACCATGCCTGGGCGCCCAGCCACAGGAGTGCCGTAGGGCAGTGTTTCCATGGAAAGCTTAGGGGCATCAGCCACCTTGGGTTCCGTCTTTTGTGTCGCGGCTTCCAAAGGAATCTTCGGTGCCACCACGACTGGTGCCTCCGTCACGACGCGGGAAGGCTGAGAACGACGAGGGGACTGGGCCCGCGGCTTTGCTCGGTAAACGCGTGGTTGCTCTGCGAGATAACGATTTCGCGAACTTTCGGGCCGATAAGGCACCTGCACCTGATGAACGGGCTGAAAAGGGCGGCCATTCGGGTTCAAATAGCGGCTGGGGGCCACCTGAGGTTGATATTCCCTGTCCCAGTAAGTCAGCAGGCCATCTCGCTGAATGATGCGCCAAGCATCCCGTGGAGGAAGTTCACAACTGGTCATCGCGGTGAGGAGCATGCCCATGGCCGCTAGATGAATGACGTTAGAACGAAGCTTGGAAACCGTTTTCATGGCATTTCGAGAGATTCGATGCACACCGCTGCAATGCACATCGCACGTACAATGGTCCATAAACAGGCCCTGGAGCAAGCACGAACTCCGCAGAACTGCGGGTTAAGAAACTCGATTTCATCCTTGCAGCCACGGCCGGCGTTCTTTTTTAATTCAGCCTGTGTCAGACCTCCCCCCCAGCCCCCGGCAACTTTTTCACCTCCTCGATACCGGACGCATCACGCAGGAGCAATTCCGTGAATCCATGGCGCAACATGCCCGTGAGGTCATTGTGGAGATGGAGGAAGATCACCTGAACCCAGCCGTCGCTTTCATCGAACAAATGCTCTGCCGCCGTGCTGCGGCCAAGCTGCTGAAGCAGCACGAAGAGACTCTGATCCGTGAGGTTTTACTCGCCCTGTCAGACTTATCAGATTTCCCCCCGGGCCGCTGGCTGTGGAATGCAGGTCACCCTCACATCCCTCTGCATGCCTTCTTTCGCAGCAAGCGTGATCCTGTCTTCCGCATCAGCACTTTGCAGGCAGATCCTCAAGTGGTGACCGTGGTGGTGGAATATGGACTCAGGGGCCAGCCCCAAACTCAAAAAGAAGAATTTCGCCTGCGCCGGGATCGTCGCAACCAACTGGGCCTAGAACGGCGGCGGCTGGTGTGAACTTGAGGCTTGGAAACGGGTTTGAAAGGTTGCTCAGCGCTTAATCCTCGAAAAAAGGGCAGATTCCCATGCGGAAACCTGCCCTTATTAAAACGGTGGTCCAAACAGATCAGCGGCCTACACGGCAATCACCAAAGCAAATGCCGATGCTGCGTCCCGCACGGATGATTTCACTGTCTGGCTGCACGAGGCGGAGCTGATTCACCGCCTCTTGGATGCTCACATCTCCCACTTGGTAATGCTGATAGCTCACCATGCGGCCAAATTTACCTTCTTCGATCAAGTGAACCGCTTTGGCACCAAAACGCACACCCAAGATGCGGTCGAGCGCCGTGGGTGCACCTCCGCGCTGGAGATGCCCGAGTGTGCAGGCACGGGTTTCTTTCCCGGTCATGGCTTCAATCTTTTTCGCGACGTAATCGCCAATACCACCCAGACGATCTTCGCCTTTGCCCCCGACGTTTTCTTTCTTTAAAAGCTCACCTGTTTCCATGCGAGCACCTTCGGCCACCACCACGAGGGTGCTGTGCAGACCGCGTGCATCTCGCTGGCGGATGGCATCGGCCACGTGCTCCATTTGGAAAGGAATCTCTGGCAGCAGGATCACATCGGCCCCGCCAGACATCCCGCCGTAGAGGGCGATCCAGCCCGCATGACGTCCCATCACTTCCAGCACGATCACGCGCTTGTGGCTTTCAGCCGTGGTATGCAGGCGGTCCAGCGCATCCACCACGGAGTGACATGCGGAATCAAACCCAAAGGTCATCGCCGTGGCTTGGATGTCATTGTCAATGGTCTTCGGCACACCGATGACGGGCACATCCATTTCAAAGAGCTGCTGGGCTGTGGTGAGTGAGCCGTCTCCGCCCACGACAATGAGCGCGCCGATCTCAAGATGACGCAGAGTAGCTTTGGCCTTTTCGACGATTTCACGAGGCACTTCAGCGACGTTTCCTTCGCCCACTTTGGCGACGAAGTGACCTTTATTGGTAGTGCCCAAAATAGTTCCACCGAGTTTCATGATGCCCACCGTGCGGCTGGGGTCCAGCATCATGTAGTCACCAGGAGGCAAAAGACCTTCAAAACCATCACGAAAACCCACGACTTCCCAGCCAAGGGTGTGTGCTGCGCCGACGACGCCGTGGATGACCGCATTGAGACCGGGGCAATCGCCGCCGCTATTCAAGATACCGATTCGCATGATTCGTAGGGTTGGGGTTAGGATCGAAATTACGTTTACCCTGCCTCCACTGGGCAGGCCAAATGGACGACTGACTAAAAGTGATTCAGCAACTGGCGCTTGTCCGTGATGGGGCGACCTGCGGCTAACCAACGATCATACGCGGCCCAGCTTTGCTGGAGTAATGCGTGAGCTTCTGCCGCAGCATTCGCGGATCCTACCACTGTCACGACCATACGATGGCGGTAAATCAGGCTTGATCCATCGGGTTGCTTAGTCACTGAAGCAGGGCGTTCAGCCGTTACGACGATGCAACTTCCCGAACGCTGGGTGGCCGTGTATTTGATGCCATCAATGTTACTCACACCAAGCAATTCATTGGTATTGTTTAATGGCAGGCTGACCTGACCACTAGCACGGTAAACGGTGATGTCTCGCGTGCGTTGATTGGTGTAGAAACGTAGTGCTGGGCGGGAGATGGCATACAGCCCGAGACGGGTCATGTCAGCAGCCGTGGAGTAAGGCATCGTGCGGGTGTTCTCAAACCCATGGGGGTTCGTAAAGCGGGTGTTTCGAGCGCCTTCACGCACCGCGAGCTGATTCATCTGACGTACAAACTCATTCAGCGGGTCGCCTGCACGTTGCAGACGCTGAAGATGGTCACGGCCGACAAAATCGCCCAGGGTGATTGCAGCCATATCATCCGCCGTCATCATCGTGGCATAAAGGAGATCTCGCAGGGTCAAACGATCTCCAGGCTGCAAGCCCAAAGTATTGCTACCTGCGACCTGAGGTGCGTACGCAGGCACCGTTGCCAGGATGTTCACCCCCACTTTTGAAGCTTCAGCCCAATCCAGAGTCACCATCGCCGTAGCGATTTTGGCCAAGCCGCCTACAGGGCGTTTGTCATTGGCCTGACTGGCCACATGCACCTTGCGGTTAAAACTATCTGCCGCGAGCACGGCGGCCTGAGCCGAGGCCGAAACCGGCATCAGGACGGCCATTACCGCCCCGAGGGAAAGGGTGACAAAAACGCACTTCGAAAAGCTGCTGAAACGGGGAGAACACTGCATAGGGCACCCTTTCATTAGCACCTCATCGCCCTGGGGCAACCAGGGATTCCACTCCCCGCCCAGGTCACGGCACACTCACCGTCATCAGCGGCAGTCCCGGTGCAAAGGTCACACTCGCCCCCGTCGTCAGCGCATCATTCTCAGTCCCCCCATCCACCGTCACCTTCTGGCCAAAGTTGATCGCAAAGTTCGCCCCTGCTCCCCCCAGCAAAAACGTATCCGTCCCTGCCCCGCCCTTCAGCATCACCGCCCCTCGGTAGTTCGATGCACCCGCCGAATTCACCTGCTCCAGGCTGAACAAATCGTTCCCAGCCCCCAGGCTTGCCGTGAAAGCTTTGTTTACGACCGAATTGTTGATGGTCAGCGTCTCCACCCCGGCTCCCCCCATCACGGTCAGCGTATTGTCAAAAATGGCGCTATTGATGCGAATGCTTCCCGTCTGCCCCGCAAGCGTCGGTGTGCTCAGCTTCACCGCCCCACCAATGTGCAGCGTCCCGACCGTAAAACAGTCAATCGTGATATTGGAGGCAGCCGACAAAGAAGCCGTGCTCAAATTCACCGCACCCGAGATCGTCCCCATCATTTCCAGGCTCACAAACGCTCCCCCTTTGAGAGTGACCGCCCCATTGATCGTGGAGGCAGTGCTTGTCCCGCCAATAAAAACCGACGTCCCTCCCAGCCCCCCTCCATTTGTCAGTGTCAGGCTGCCGTTGCTCACCAGACGAAAATTGCCGCTGATGGTTAGGTTTGTGTCCCCTGCACCGCAGGTCAGGTTCGCCCCGCCGCCCAAGAACATCCCGTTGAGGGCAAAAATACGCGCGCTGCCATCCCCCACGCCCGCCGCCAGCGTCACTTTGCCGCCAATGAACACCTCGCTGGCGTTCACATCCAAATCACGGTTTGCTCCAGATCCAGAGACCATCACGGTTCCTCCCACATAGAGCGAGTTCAGCGGGGTCAGCTCGGCATCCCCACCTCCCGTGCCCACAGAAATGCTCACCGCACCGCCCACCCGCAGATGGCTTCCGTTAAAGTCCACATCATCCGTCCCGCTGCCGCTCGTCCATTGCAGCGTCTTCGCCACCAGGAAATCCGTCACCGTGCTGAGCAGGGTATTGTTCCCACTGCCTGCCGCTAAGGACAGCGCCCCCACATCCACACGGCTGCCCGCAAACAGCACCGACTCATTTCCCGTAACATCCGTCAGCTTCAGCGCACCGCTGATCAACACCCCAGCATTGGCAAACCCAAAGCTCAAAACATCATCCCCTGCCCCGCCGACAAACGTGAAGTTGCCTAAAATGGCGAGGTCATCCCCGTCCGAGTTCGCCAGCCGCACTTCATCATCCCCGCCACCTCCATCGATCGTCAGTCCCAGCCCAAAATTCAGCCGATCTGCCGTGCCCGTGACATCATCTGCCCCACCACCCAGCTTGATCGTTGCTATACCACCCACCGTGGCAAAATTCCCACTAAAGATCACCCCATCTCCGCCCTCTCCCCCGGTGTAACTGAAGGCCCCGCCAATGTTGCTGTCCGTCATGGTAAAACCATTGGTCCCGTTCCCCAGATTGATGCTCACCGCCTTCGCGAAAAACGCATTATTCAGCGTCACCGCATCATCCCCAGCACCCAGGTTTGCCGTCAGGCCCGCTGTCACGCCCGAGATGATCTGAGGCGTATTAAAATTCAGCCCGCCGATGCGCAACTGCACGCCCGCATCCGGTGTCAGCCGGTAAGTCCCATCTGACAGTCCCTCGATGGTCACCCGCTCATCCCCATCCAGCCCTGGTACCGTTCCCAGCACCAGTGTCCCCCCAGCATTCACCGAGACCGCAATCACTCCCGCAGGAGCCAAGCGGGGTTCAAGCTGCTCAAGCACAGAGTTATAGGAAGCATTCATGAGGTCATCAGGTGAGTGTTAAAAAAGTGTCTAATCATGACACCCTTTGAATGACCCGAAGTTACACCAGCGAATGGGTTTTGAAGAAGAATGTATTGCTTGGCCTCAATGAGGCCTATCGCATTTTGCACGAATGCCTAACAAAAAGCATTCCTACGCGACCGCTGTATCTCTACATGGAGTGATTTTGCTCCTGCCACTCACGCAACTGGCGTAGCTGCTGTTTATTCGGCTTGGTCACCATCTCATGGGCATGGGGTGTCTCCAGTTCTTTTTGGCGACGCAGTTCAGCCGCTTTTTGGATCCACTCGATAGGTGTTTGGTTATCGTAGAATTCCGGCACCTGTGAAGCGCTGAGACGCCGGGGGGCAAATGCCAGAACCCGTAGGCGCAGGCGTAAATCTCCGCGCACCACTTCGAGCACATCTCCCACATGCAAATCACGCGCCGGCTTCACGGGATGTCCGTCGAAAGTCACTTGGCCTTTCGTGCAGGCTGCTGTGGCAAGACTGCGCGTCTTGAAAATGCGCACATGGTGCAGCCATTTATCTGTCCGCTGAGTCTGTCCGGCCTCACTCATGCCTTCTTCACAAGTCGCGCCGCAAAGGCTCCATCAGTCTGCTCCTTCGGCGGGAAAATGAGACGGCTCTCGATCATTTCGAGTTCTGGATGGGCTTCCAGGATGGCCTTGATCACCCCCTGGTTCTCCTCTGGATCAATGCTGCATGTGCTGTAAACCAGTGAACCACCCGGCTTTAAAAAGCGCAGTGCGGACGCCACGATGCGACGCTGAGTTTCTGCCAGCACGGCAAATTCCTCTTCCTGCAAACGCCAGCGCACATCAATGCGGCGACGCATCACGCCGGAATTTGAGCAAGGCACGTCCAGCAGGATACGATCAAACAAAACATCTCCAAAAGGAGGTGGGGCATCCCCCAAAAGATCAAATGCATGCACCTGGGCGATGCGTACCTTGAGCCGAGTGAGGTTTTCACGCAATCTCGTCAACCGTACGGGTGAGGAATCACAAGCAAAAATACGTCCTTCATTGCACATGATCTCAGCCAGTAAAGCCGTCTTGCCGCCGGGGGCAGCGCAGGCATCCAGCACCATTTCACCTGGCTTGGGTGCTAGCATGCGCGGGGCATGGGCCGTGCTGGGATCTTGGGCATAGCAAAGTCCATGCTTCAGTGCTTCACGAGGGGCCGTTTCACACTGGTAAAATCCTTCCCCAACGTCCGTCAGTTCAGGCATCTTGGCCAGCCGTTCTGCGGCCTCTTCGTTCAGAGCATTCAGCCGCACGTAGGTGTGTGGCGGCTCTTGGTTCCACTGGCAGAGCGCTTCCGCCTTGGCCTTACCCATGATCTTGATCCAGCGCCGCACCATGAACTCAGGGTGGGAGTAGCGCACAGCCAAGGGCTGCGCCTCCACCATGGCATGCAACTTCGCCTCTTCACGGCCAGCGCGGCGCAGCACCGCATTCACCAGCGCACCAGAGCGGCCCGCAGCGGCCACAGTTTCATTCACGGCAGCATGAGAGGGAACGCCGAGCAAAAGAAGCTGGCACAGTCCGATGCGTAGCAGCCAACGAGTGCGATGGTCTAAATGCTTACCGTCGGTGAGTTGATCCGCCCAAAAATCCAACAAGCTGATATTCCGCAGCGTGGTGAAGACGATGTCATGCAGAAAGGCCGCATTCGGCGGAGAAAGGACAGCACGGCGCACGCGTTCGTCGAGAAGCTCGGTCGCGAAACGCCCAGATTTTTGCCAATCAGTAAGGACATCCAGCGCATGGTTACGAACGCTGGTCGAAGGGGAAGATGAATGAGAGGTTTTCAGCGGAGTCAGAGGGAAAAGATCAATCGAGTCAACGGTCACAGAGAGAGCATTCTAGCCACGCTCAGCCACCACACCACGGCCAATACCACGATATTGGAAGCCAAAATCACGAACCGCGGCAGGATCTAGCAGATTGCGTCCGTCAAATATCAAGGGCGTGTGCATGGCCTCACGCAGGGCAGCCAGGTCCACCGAGGCGAATTCAGGCCACTCGGTAGCGATCACCAGGACCTCGGCGCCCTGCGCAGCCTCCAGCGCGCTGGCGGACAGTTGAATTTTCGAAGCAAAAGGCAGCTCACGGGCCTTTTCCATCGCTTTCGGATCATAGGCACTCACCAAGGCACCTTCGGCTACCAGGCGTTCGACCAAAGTCACCGCGACTGAGCAGCGCACATCATCCGTGTTGGGTTTGAAGCTCAGTCCCCAAACCGCGATCTTTTTATCCTTCAGCACCCAGAGGGCTTCACGAATAGCATCTAAAAAACGGTCAATTTGCCGATTATTGATGCTCTGTACTTCTTTGAGAAGATTGAAAGGGAGGCCCAACTGTTCGCTGATGGCGATAAAAGCGGCGATGTCTTTAGGGAAACAAGAGCCACCGTACCCCAGTCCCGCATTGAGGAAACTGCGCCCGATGCGCTTGTCCGCACCGATGCCCTCGGCGACTTTCAAAACATCCGCCCCGCTGATCTCACAGATTTCTGCCAGAGCATTGATGTAGCTGATTTTGAGGGCCAGGAAGCTATTGGCCGCGTGCTTGATCAACTCCGCGCTGTTGATATCCGTCACCAGCACTGGGGCCATGAAAGGCTCATAGATCTTCTGCATGAGCGCCAGTGCCCGATCACTATTGCCACCGATGACGATGCGGTCTGGCTTCATGAGATCTGCAACAGCGCTGCCTTCTCGAAGAAATTCGGGGTTGCTCACCACGTCGAATTCCACCCCAGGCTTGGCATGGCGACGGATGGTGTGTGCCACCCTTTCCCCCGTTTTGACAGGCACCGTGCTTTTATCCACAATCACACGATAGCTCGTCAGGTACTGCGCGATCTCCCGCGCCACCTTCTCCATGAAGCTCAGGTCCACACTTCCATCCGCCTGCGGCGGAGTCGGTACAGCGATGAAAAGCACCTCGCCATGATCCACGCCTTCTTCCGTCGAGGAGGTAAAGCGCAGCCGCTTGGCCGAGACATTCTTCTTCACCAGTGCCTCCAGCCCGGGTTCGAAGATGGGGATCTCACCGGCAAGCAGGGAGGCCACCTTGGCCTCGTCATTGTCCACACACACCACGTGGTGCCCCGCTTCGGCAAAGCAGGCCCCTGTGGTAAGTCCGACGTAACCGGAACCGATGATGGTAAGCTTCATGTGTAAAGGTGGGAGTCGTCGCAGAGGCTGCAGCCCGCAGCCCCAGGGCCCCGAAACTGCCATTCCTGCCCTGACGGCTTTGCACACTGTGCCCTTGGGGCCTTCACTCTCAAGGTCAAACTGCTCTACTGGTTGCCGCCGCGACCCGAAGGATTTGGATCGATGTCCAGCGGGATGCTGAGCTGAGGAAAATCCTTCAGGGTCAAAGAAAACAAGATACCAAAGTCCGAAAGACCATCCCGGTTATCTCGCACCATGGCACCGACGGAAGCCACCCAACTGGAGAGATCACGCGTCACGCTGTAGCTTTGAAACTCCATGGTGCCGTCGTCCATTTCAAAAATGTGGTTCATGGAGAAGCCCCAATTGTCTGTCAGGCGGGCGTAGATGCGGGAGAACACCAAGCTGGAATCTGCAAAGAACGGGCTATCACTCACATACTGGTGGCCCAGGGTGAGCTGCATGTTCCGAGCGGGCATGAACGTGACGCCTTGGTTCAGTTCAGAGAAGCTGCCCTCACCACTCTCCAGCGGAATTTGGGCATCCATCCAGAAATTGACCCACGGCACAGGGCGCCAGAAGAGTTCATTGTAGAGGTTGGACATGCTGCGATCAAACTCAGGATCTTTCATGAACACGTCCACATAGGTATTCAAACCCGCCCATGTGTAAGTCTGTGTGTCTTCAGTCGAGGCAGAGTAAAAGTTTCCGTTGTTGGTGGAGGTGTAGTCACGCTTTGTCTGCAAAAGATTCCGCATCCCGATGCGGGCGATGTTCCAAGAGCGCAGGTCATCCACAGCAGTGTAGAGCGGCACATCCAGCGAACGCGGACGTGTCGTCGGCGACAGGCGATCAATGGATGGGAATCCCTCTGGCTGGGAGGCATCTAGATAGGAGACATTCACATAAGGCTGCAACACATGGCGCAAGCCATCCAGGCCCCACTCAGGCTTGGAAAAATCGTTCCAGGTCTTCGTCAGCTTGAAAGAGACATCCAGCCCAGCGTGGAAAATGGCCTTGGTTTCGTCAGACATTTCTGGCGAAGCACCATCAATATTCGAGTAGTGAGTGAGACCACCGCCAATGCGTGGCACGACATTCAACCAGCCGAAGAAAGTCTTCGGATAAAGCAACTCCTGGTAAGTGTGAACACGGGCGAAACCCGCGCCTTCAAGCTGAGCAGCAAACAGGTCAATACCCCGGCTCAGATCCGCTGCGCTCAAAGGTGAGTTGGCATCTAGCCCCAGTAAAGACTGGTAACGGCGGAAATTGTCTGGGCTCATTGTGGCACCGCCATTGAGTTCGATCCGCCCATCACGCACGAGGTTGGCAAAATCGCGCTCTTCTTCATCGCCGAGTTCATCCTTGAGAATCCCTGCGCTGAAAGTTCCCTGATGATAAATCCCCGTATTCCACAGCGGACGGCGGGTCCAGTCGATGGCCAATTCCGGCAGCCTTGTACCAACGGTGTAAAAATCGTTTGCCTGAAAACGGGTCATCAGGGTGGCGACATAAGAAGGGTCCGTGTGGACGAGGGAGACCTGATTGTCCGGCTCCGGAGTCTCGCGGAAGTCATTGAAAAAGAAGTCTTCGTAGAAATGCGCATCTGAGACTTTGTTGATGTCGAAATCCAGGTACCAAGTGCTCTTCTCCGGACCCGGCAAATAAATGCGATGCTGGAAATTGATCCGGTAGCGATCTTCACCCACGGGGCCGCGAGTCTCCCCGGTGCGATTATTTCCAGGGTCCGAATCACGCAGGTAATACAACTTCAGGTTGCCAAAGTTTTTGCGGTTGTCCTTGTGACGCAGAGAAAGGAAATCTGCCCCAACACCCACACCGCGAGAGGAACGAAGGTCCAAGCGATATTTAGCCAGGGTGTGGTCTCCATGGATGACGCCATATTGAGCCAACAAAAAAGCTCCCCAGCGGCTTTGGAAACCCGGAGTGAAACGGTACCCCACTTCTTCAGCCAAAGGCTGAGAAATATACGGGAAGTAGAACACGGGTGTGTCACCAGCGATGACGGTGACATTCCGCATCACCACACGATCCCCAGGATAAATGGTGATCTTGCGGGCACGAAGGCGGAAGTTCGGGTTCTGAATATCGTGAGTGGTGAAGTAGGTATCTCCCCCTTCCAGCTTCTGGATCAGCTTCGTTTCCGTCTCAAACTTATCCGTTTCATAAAAGAAGGTGCCCATTTCCATCGGCATGGAGCTGCGCACGCCATCGCCACTGAGTTCGCCAGAGTTAGCGTTATAGATGATGTTTTCACCGCGATAAGTCGTCCCAGCCTTCCAGATCACCACGCCATCACGCGCAATGATTTCACCCGTAGTGGCATTGTAACTGGCTGTGCCACAACGGATTTCGACGTCTGTGTAACTGATTCGGACATCGCCCTTGGCCGTAGCCAGCCCGGTTTCAGGGTCATAGGTGGTATCTAGGCCCTCGATGTTAAGATTGCTCGTCAGAGAGTCGAGCAGAGCCTGGGCTCGTAAGCCAGGAGCGACCATCAGAGCTGCAAAGCCGAGAACGACGCACAGTCGGGAGAATGTCATGATGCCAGAGAGATTGGGAGAAACAGCCAGGAACAACAAAAATCGGAAGAGTCAAACCCAGCAGGAGCATTCAATAGGCCACCGCCTCATGAGTGACAAGAAAAAGCAGGGGAAAAATCCCATCTGGGAGAATCATTCCTCCCCTGCCCCTCCCTGGCGTACAGCGCAGATGCCGCGCTTACTCGGCATCGCAACAAAGTCCAGCAAACGCTGAGCTGCCACAGGCCATTCCTGCTGACGGGCGGTGGCGACGGCCTGCGAAAGATTTTCGCCAGATAAGAATAGGCATTTGAACATCTCTTTGATGGCCGCCCGCTGCTCTGAACTGAAACCTTGACGGCGCAATCCGATCACATTCAATCCCATGAGCCGATTGATCCGGTGCGCGGCGCAAAAGTGGGGAATGTCTTTCCCAAAACTGCCATTGCCCTGGATGACACAGTAGTCGCCGATACGAATGAACTGGTGAAACACGGCCCCACCTCCGATGAAGGTATTGCTCCCCACCGTGATGTGCCCAGCGAGCAGGCAGGCATTCGCCAAGATATTTTTGTCTCCTAACACCACGTCGTGAGCCAAGTGTGCTCCCGCCATCAGAAAATTGCCATCTCCTAGACGAGTGAATCCACCCGCCTTACTGGCACGGTGAATGGTCACATGCTCCCGGATGACGTTGCCCACGCCCAGGATGACCCCGGTTTCCGTTTCGGGTTTGAACCCCAGGTCTTGAGGATCTCCACCGATGATTGCAGCACGGCCGATGACCGTTTTGGCCCCCATTTCCACCCGGCCTACAATCTGAGCATGCGCCTCAATCCGGCAGTTTGGGCCAATTTTGGCCGGGCCATCCACAATCACATAGGGGCCGATGTCCGCAGTTGGGTCAATTTCAGCAGCAGGGTGGATCAGCGCAGTCGGGTGGATCATGGGTTTAGCAATGGCAGAAGGTCACGAAGGAATCAACCCAGCAGAGGTAGGGTGCGTTTTTGCACCGCACTTTGATAAGCTGTGTCCACGATCTGCTGCCCGATCCGGCTGATCTCCAGGGTCAGCGGGCCGATGAGCGGAGAACCTGTCTCCAAGGAATGAATCAGATGCTCAATGGGGTTTCGATTGGGAGCCACAAGGGCATCCACAGGCACTTCAAAACCTTCAGGACGGGACAGGGTCTGCACTCGCAGTGTTTTCTCGTAGTCATAACAAGAAATCGTCCCGGCGGAACCTTTCAAAACAAAACCGCACTTAGGCTGGGGTTGGTAGGTCCAGGGATCTGTGAATGTGCCCCAGCGAGTCTCCGTTTTACTCAAGCCCGTGGAATAACGGATCACCGTCACACTGTGCTCATCCACCTCCAGGCCATTGGGATGGTCCCAGGTACAGGTCACCTCCAGTGGCACTCGGCTGCCTAGGTGCCAGGTGCCCAGAGTTGCACCGTAGCCCATGTAGTCGAGGAGAGAGCCCCCGCCCTGCTCCCGACTGTAAAACCAACTGGCTGCTTTTTCAGCGGCGGAAGGCTCGTGCTCTGTCTTATCCGCCCCATGATATAAAGGACCACGATTTCCGCCATGATGATGAAACTCACGCACTTCGCCGATCAGGCCTTCTTGAATCAGACGATGCGCGGTTTGCTGCCCAGCATCCCAGACTAGAGGCCAGTTCACGGCCAGAAGCTTACCCGTCGGTTTCATGGCGGCCACCATTGCATCGGCCTCGGCCAAAGAGGCCGCGAAAGGCTTTTCCATCAAGATGTGAGTGCCGAAGGGGGCCACTTTTTCCACCCATTCTCCATGCCTGGAAGCCGCTGGACAAAGGATCACGATGTCTGGCTGGGTCACTTCCAGGCACTGTCGGTAGTCCGTAAAAACCTGTTCAACATTTAGACCAAAACGATCAGCCACCCCCGCCATCCGTGTCACTTCTTCATCACAAATACCGACAATTTCGGCGGATGGATGATCGAACGTCTGCCGCAACAGGTCGCCCATGTGAAAGTGTTCAAAATTAATTCCTGCGATGCGCCAGCGTTTCATGGTTGAGTGTGAACAATCTCGGGAGGATTTGCCCAAGAGCAACCCACCACTTTTGCCCAGAACGCCGCCCCTTTTCCCCCATTAATTCACAACTTATTCACAATGGGTAAACAAGTAGCTCAAACGGTGTTTTTGAGCTCGTTCCCGCATTCACTCTCAAGCCTGGGAAATGCCCCTCAAGCAGTGCCCCCCAAGGGTGTGGAACAGGCATTTCGCCATAGAGGAACGAAACAGGATCGTCACGAAGGGGTGTTGATCCTCCACACGTTCTTTAGCTCCAGATAAAGATTCCTCATTCACTCAAATCGTTCACTATCAACACTTTATCAACTCGATGAAAGAGATCCATTAAGCTTTCCGAAGCATCAAAGCAATTGTTCCAGCCTGAGCTTGCCTGCGTGGAAAGCGGAAATGTAAACTAAAAAGTTTCTTTTGGGGCAAATTGCAAGAATGAGAACCCCTTAGTTTTTCAGGTCTAACTTTCATTACTTTTTGGTAACTTTAACTGACCCAATAGGTATCCCCGAAAAGCGGAAAAAGCCGGGTTGACAGCAGTTTCTTCACATCGCGTGTAAAGAATTCATACGACAAAAAAAAGCCAGTCCCCGAGGGGACTGGCTGCACGGCTGAATGCCTCCCAAAAAAACGTGTGGTTAGGCAAAGAGGCTTGTGATCGGTTGTCCCTTGTCAGCAATCGTGAAGGGGCGTTTACTTGGGCTATAGATTACCTGATCCAGCGGCAACCCCAAAGCATAAGCGATGGTGGCATTGAAATCGGAGATCTGGACCTTGTTCTCAGCCACCTCCCGGCCCTCTTTGTCCGTCTTGCCGTAAGTCGCCCCCCCGGCGATCCCGCCGCCGGCGAGGACGGCTGAGAAGGCTTTTGGATAATGGTCACGACCTACGTTCTGATTGATATCTGGCGTGCGGCCGAATTCGGAGGTCAGGACCACCAAGGTGTCCTTCAACAATCCGCGTGCATTTAAATCTTGAAGCAGGGTCGCGAGGCCCTTGTCCAAAGTATCACACAGCTCTGGCACACGCACAAAATTGGCCGCATGTGTATCCCAGCCGCCGAGGCTTACCTCGACAAAACGCACACCACGCTCCACCAAGCGGCGGGCCAGAAGGCAGCCCTGCCCAAAAGCTTCCTTGCCATAAGCTTTGCGCAGATCCTCAGGCTCTTCCGTGAGATCGAAGGCTTTGAGGTCTTCAGACTTCATCATGGACATAGCATTGTCATACATGTCACTGTAGGCCTTCACGTTCCGATGAGGAAAGGTGGCGCGAAAATCTTGATCCAGCTCATCTGCCAATCCCATGCGTTTCACAAAACGTTCTTCCGTGAGACCAGGCTGGAGTTTGACGTTTTTGAGGCCATTCTCAGGATTGCTCACATACAAAGGGCTGAACTGAGCTGGGAAAAAGCCCGAACCTGGATGGCGGCTGTCATTGCCAATGAAGACAAAGTTGGGCAGCGTGCTGTTGCCGCCGCCCTGGAAAACATTCAGCCAAGCCCCCATGGCCGGGTGGCGGATGGTGCCACGCAGATCATAGCTGGTGTGCATCATATAGTTCCCCTGCTCATGAGCCCCCTGGGTGGAGGTGAGACTATTGATCACGCAGGCATGATGCATCTGCTGGGCGCTCAGCGGTAGGTATTCAGAAATACGGACACCATCAGCACTGGTCTTTATCGGCTTGGTCGGCCCGGCAGTCTCCACGCCTTCTTTAGGATCCCAAGTGTCCATGTGGCTTTGCCCGCCAGACATGTAGAGATAGATCACATTCTTGGCTGTGGCTACCTGCTTGAGTTTGGAGGAATTCTCAAAAGCTCCATAGGATTTGCCATTCATGTAGCTGCCCAGCAGGCCCACGCCGAGCAGGGAGGAGGCCGTCTTAGCGGCGAAGTCACGGCGGCTGATTTCGCCGGAGCGGAGGAGTTTGTTGGCGAGTTCTTGGCGCATACAGGTGAAGCGGTGAAGGATGGTCTAACGAAGGTTATTGAATGAAAATGAATTGCTGGGTATTCAAAAGGGAAAAGACTAAGTCTTCCATCGCGGTCAGTCCCTGGTCCTGGGCTTTCATCCAGATCTCTTTTTCTTTGGCTGTAGGCTTGCGAGAAAGCACCGTCTTATAGATGGCTTCCACTTTATCATCCGGATACACAGCCTTGCTCACCGTCAGCATGAGCTGGCTGTGACGGCTGAGAATCTGCGGCATGAGCTGTCCGTTCATCATGGCCAAAGCCTGGGGCACGCTGGCCTCATGATTGGCATTTTCAATGGTCTCACGATCACTCTGGCCAAACTCACGTAGATAATGCCCCCTAGGTGCAGGGCTTTCCAATTCCGCAGAACGCACCCAGTTGCGGGTCTGCTCAGCACGAACCCGGAAGTAGTCACGCTGCTGTTTTTCAGACAGGCCATAATAAACCGCCTCTTCTTTCCAAACTTCCTCCCGCGCAGCTTGGGCCGCCTTTTCTTCATCCCGAGTCTTTCTTGGCGTATCATAACCCGGCAGGAAGATTTTGTCCTTCACATCGCCATCGGCCATGGAGGCCATCATCATGTCCATGCCCCCGGTAGCTGCCACGACTTGAGGCCCAGCCTTCCCATCTGTCTGCAAGACAGCGGGGACGACCCCGAGATCGGCTGCCAATTTTTTCATGCCCGGCAGGATCAGGTTTTGATTCACTGAAGTGCGTGTTTCACGCTGGAGTTTATTCAGTTGATCACGCAGTTTGTTAGACGTCTCTTTATCTTCCTTAGCTCGTGCTTCAGCGATCTTCATTTGCAAATCACGCACAGTCTCCGCCTGCACCTTGTACTTTTGGCCAGATTTTTCTGCACCAGCCAGCACCTCTTCAGCTGTCAGCGACTCCATGGAATCGCTGATCTTTTTAGCAGAAAGGATGCGATTGGTGAAGGCCTCCCGCAAAGGTTCATTGGGCATGTCGGGGTTGGGATTGATAAGAGTCACGAAAGAGTCCCACATCTGCTCTGCCGTCATACGACGCAGGATAGGCCCGGTGAAGTGATAGACAATCCCTGGCGCAATCTCTTCACGCGTGACTTGGCGCTGATAAGCACGGGTGTTGTAGAGCACTCGAAGGTAGGCCTTCATGTCATAGTTGAGAGTGACGATCAGTTTTTCTAGATGAGCTTGTAGTTCAGCATTCATCGGGACGGTGCTATCCATCAATTCATCTAGAGGCTCGATGAGAGCCAGACCAAACACCCGTTTCCAGAGACGGTTGGCGATCACTTTGTTAAACCGATCATTTTCTTTGGAAGCCATCCAGCGGGCATAAGCTTGGAGCTGAGTTTCTCCAGGCTTCACCTCCGCAGCGTGGCCAAACATCGTGGCGGGTTCCACACGCGATCTTGGCTTGGCATCACTGTATTGATAATCATGAGGCAGAGTCAACTTACGGTCATCCTTAAAGCTCACTGAGGTGTACCGCATGAGGTTGCGCACATCGGTGAGCGCCTCTTCCACGTAGCGGTTTTCTTTGCGGACGGCCTCCCCGGCCAGGCGTGCCTGTTTGCCGATCTGTTCGGCGTCACGCTTGGCCTTGGCACGCTCTTCGGCGGTCATTTTTTTATTCATGACGGGCATCACGAACTTGTCACGTGCCGCCTTTTCACGATCCCTTAACATCTGACGTGCACCTTCTGAGCTGCCTCCATAATAATCATTGGTCTGAACGGGATACGTAAACGCAGCCATCTGGAAAAACTGCATCTGCGTCCATTTATCAAACGGATGGTTATGGCACTGCGCGCATTCCACACGGGTGCCCAGAAAAACACGGGCAGTATTGGCCATATTATCCAGCGGCATGCCGCGATCCCGCATGTAATAACCAATGGCACCGTTGTCCCAAGACTCGCCTTGAGCAGCTACCATCTCCCTCACAAACTGATCATAAGGCTTGTTCTGGCGCAGGCTTTCTTTGATGAAATTGGAATAGGCTGCACCGGTGATAGGGCCGGCCTGGTTCCCATTGGTCTGCGTGCGCAAGACATCTGCCCAATAATTGTACGAGTGCTGAACGTAGCCTTCCGTCGCTAGCAAATGGTCAATCAATTTAGCCCGTTTGTCCGGCGCCTCGGAGTTCATGAAAGTCTCAGCCTCCCGCGTGGTAGGAATGCGGCCAGTCACATCCAGATAAATACGACGCACAAAAGTGGTATCGTCCAATTCTGGGTTGCCTTTGACATTGTGCTTCTTCCAATCTTTTTCCAAGACGGCATCAATTTCGCGAGCTGCTGAAAGAGCGTCTGGAGCAGCCTGTGCGGCTGCACTGAAAAAGAATAAACCGAGCAAAGCGTAAGGGCGCATGCGTTTCATGGAGAAACCAACGCTAAAGCCCTCCTACTTTTTCAAAAACCGTAATAAATCTTTTCGTTAGGCCGGGAATTTTTCACGCCATAAACGCAGAGCTTCCACCACCTCATGTCTGCGATTTCCAGGACTCATTTCCCAAACCAGGGGCACGCCCGCAGGCACCAAAGGTAGCAGATTGGCCAAGTCCACGCCACCCGTGCTCAAGGGTGCGCGATGGTCTTTCATCGGCCATCGCACATCATGGACATGACACCCGAGAAGCCGCGAAGCGATTTCCGACAAATATTGAGCATGATCCACCAGGGCTAGATTGGCCTGCCGCTGCACGTGACCAAAATCATGCCAAGTCCCGATCCAGGGACAGTCGGCATATTCAGCCATCAGTTTCTGCATTTCGTGCTGATTGGGAATCTGCTCGTAGTGGCTGCGGGTTTCGATACCCAGCTTTACTCCTTCCTTTTCACAAACAGGTAGTAACTCACTGAAGGCGGCCCTAATGCGATCCAGAGCACGCGCGCTTGCCTGTTCCCGCTGCGCCACCAGTTTCAACTTCAAGTCCGAGTAATCACGGGAATAGAGGTGTCCCTGGAGGGCCATCGCTTCCAGCTTCTCCGTGATGGAGCGCACACGCGCACAGCCCAAGTGCACCACCACGCGATCTGTGCCAAAACGAGTCGCCATGGCCAAAGTCTTCTTGGTCAGAGAGATCGCCCGTTCCCGTTCCCAAACCTTTTCAGAGGTGAACTCATAGGCGTCTGGCGCATCCATCAGCACCTCCACAGGTGGTGGGCAAAAATTGTGCAGGCTGCTGACCTTGATCTCTTTCGCAGCGACGGCGTCTAGCAAACCTGGAAGCAATGAAATCTTGGTCCCGTGACTAACCTCGATCCATTCGAATCCCAATTCACGAGCCTCCGCCGCAAGTGCCCGCCCTTCGGTATGGCGGTGACTATTCCAGCAAGTGGAGAGTGAAAGGATGGGGGGGATGGCTGTCACGCAGAGGAAGTTTCATCCCATGGCAAGCTCAGTCACTGAGTCAATGCAGGATTGAGATAGGGATTCTACCGTTCAAGATTTCATCTGGGCGTAATGCGTCACGCTGCGCCGAATATTTTCCTCCTCCAAAGTCAATGTCTCGAGCATTGATTGCCCAATAGTGAGGGGTAATTTGGCGGCTGCGTTTGCTTTTACCCAAGCCAAAGTGCGCACAAGATCCAGTCCGGGCTTGTCGGGAAAAGTGATCCAATAAGAGTCACGCAGGCAGGGAATATCCAAAGGGTCCCGCGTGATCATTTCCAGGTGCATCTTTAGACTCGGCCGGGCTGCGATCAGCACGTCCAACATCGCAGCCAAATCCAAACTTCCCTGCCCCAGCGGCACCTCGCTCATTTGAAATCCTTCTTGATAAGGTTTCACCGCCAGATCCTTGAGATGTACCGTGACGGCATAAGGAGCCAACGCTTCAACGACCGCCATCGGATCTTCTAAAAGGGCCAAACTATTGCCAGTGTCCACACAGGCCCCCATGTGCTCACTCGCCATCCCCTTCAGCGCAGCCACCAGTTCTGCCACTTCCCAATCCTTGTGATTTTCAATGCCAATCTGCATCTGCAACCGCCGGGCGATCGGCTCTGCCAACGCCATTGATTTAAGAGCATTCGCTTTCCACCCCTCAAAGTCCGCACGGCGGGTAAAGACTTCATATCGGCGTCCCCCCAGGGCGCTTCGCAAGATGCGAACTCCAGCCTCACGCGCTGTACGCAGTTCGCGTTCAAATCGGGTCACATCTGCCGCATGAGCGGGCAATTTCACACAGCCTTCAAGGGTCATGTCATAAGACTCACAAGTCTGCCTAACTTGTTTAGCAAAATCCAAGGTCCAGCCCTCGACTCCGATTTGCAAAGAACAGAATCCGAGCCCTCGGATGTGATCCATCACATCGAGAGCGTGCTTGAAGGGCGGGACTTTGAAGCTGGAATAACTGCCACGCCACCGATGAGAATAAGAAGCAATCGCCAAGCCCAGTCGTCGCTCACTCAAGACCGCGTGCAATGGCAGCGCAGCCGCGAACATCCCCGTGAGAAGACCGCGCCTAGTCATGCCATATCCTTGGATGCAAGGAGCGTGCCGTCAAGGCGACAGAATGATCACTCCAGCTCGGGCGGTACGTTGCCGTAGGTCCAGGGTTTGCCGAAAATAGCTTTGGGGGCCACAGGAGCTGGGGCGGGTTTCATCTCTCGGGTCAAAGCAATACCCGTCTCGGCCATTTGGCGACCTGCGGTGATCTCAAGATTGCTGTAAGCGGTGAGCCGGGTTTCATAACCTCCGCCATGAGGGCCGAAGGCTTCCTCCGTGGGGACATAACCAACGATGCCGTTAGTCAGCTCGACCGGAAAGGTGAAGGGGAAAGGGCTGCCTTTTTTGATATCCAGACCGAATTGGACGAAGTATTCTGCGGGATTGCTGACAAAGGCGGCGGGTCCCACCTGGATGACCTGCACCTCGGAATCCACCTTGGGAGTGACCTGGCAGAGGTGGTCGAGCATGACGATTTCTTTGGCAAAGATCCAGCCAGAGGTATCGCCCTTGGGCTTGCCTGCCTGCACGATTTCGAGGCTCTTTTTCACTCGATCTGGCGCAGGCTTGCGACGCGGAATGGACAGCACCTGTTGACGTGTATCCAAAACGGCCTCGGTACCGCGGGGGCTGCTGAAAAGGACCTTCAGTGCTTCAGCCCCGACACGACCACCGACGAGCTGCGCCCACTCCTCGGGCCCGGGTCGGCGCGCAGTGCTGAGGTTATCCACCTGCGTCACATCACCGCAAGCGCCCTGCATGAAAACGACTGGGGCTTTGGAACCAAGCGCTCCCTGGATGGTTTTTTCCAGGTAGTAGATCCAGTTCGCCGAGATGCCACCGGGGTTGGTCGTGGCGTGGCAGGCGTAATTGACCATGACGCCGAGAAGCTGACCCTGCATGTCCCAGGCCCCGATGACCCCCACCTGAGGATCAATAGGCCCAGCATACTCAATGATGTCGGCATTGCCGGGCCCTGGGTGGCTCCAGCTCTGGCCATTCTTCATGCGCAGACGGCGGTTAAAGGCCACCTTATCCTCATGACCAAACCCGAAGCACAACTGCGCAGGCACTCGCGCTAGAGAGGCGGCACGCACCCCTTCCACGATCTCGTTTGTTACCCGCAGGAGAAAGCCTGCATCCGCGCAGGAAGACTCTTCATAAGCCAGCTTTTTCACCAACTCCGAAGCTGTGTCATACTCTCCTGGCAGCACCATGCCCACGGGCCCGGAAGAGTGAGAATGCGAGGCCCCGATCATGATGCCATCCCCAGGAATACCCAGCTCTTTTTCGATCCTGGCCCGTGCATCCAGCACCACTTGGCGCGGCACCACCAGAGTATCTAGCCCGACCAAGGCCACCTTCTTTTTGCCATCATCAAAGAGGGCCACTCGCACTTTGCAGGCATCGTGAAACTTCAAGTGGTAGGATTTACCATAGCCGCCGGGTTGCTCCATGCCGATGCCGGGGGTGATGTCCCGTTCGGCAAAACCCGCCTGGATGCTGGAGGTGGGTGCAGGTGTCTGGGCACAGAGGGCCGAGGTGAAGAGACCAAGGATGAGGAGCAGGTTTCTCATGAGAAGAACAATACATCTTTCGTGGTGCAGCTTTGCATGACTTCGTCACCTCATTTTGACTTTTGATGATCTCTGGGGACGTTGCGACCTCCATGCCCAGTCTCGATCACGAAAAAATGCTCCGCGCCGCCGGCCACCCCCTCATCGCCGGGATTGATGAGGCTGGACGCGGCCCTTTGGCAGGTCCGGTTTCAGTGGCCGCCGTCATTTTACCGCCGGACTTTGAGCATGCTATTTTGAATGATTCCAAGAAGCTGACGGAGGCTAAACGGGAGCAGCTTTATGAGGAACTGACCACGGATCCCCGCATCCGCTGGCACTGTGAAATGATTGCCGTGGCAGACATTGACCGAATCAATATTTTACAAGCCACTTGGTTAGGCATGAGGCGCTGTGCTTTAGCGTTGGATCCTCGTCCCACGGCTGTGCTGATTGATGGCAAACCTGTGCGCGATTTCCCGCTGCCTCAGGTAGCGTTGGTGAAAGGAGATAGCCTCAGCTACTCCATCGCCGCCGCCAGCATCATTGCAAAAGTCAGCCGCGACCGTCTCATGCTGCGACTGGCCGAAACCTATCCGGGATATGGATTCGAAATCCACAAAGGCTATCCCACTCCCAGCCATCAAGCCGCCCTCAAAAAGCTAGGTCCCTGCCCAGAACATCGTCGCAGTTTTCGCCCCGTTGCCCAATTGGAACTAGCGCTCTAAAGCCTTTGCGCATCAAGTGCGATTGACCTAAGTTTGCTAAGAACACCTTGCAAACACCCCCTCATAGTTTCCACAAAATGGCAGCTCTAAGCAGTCTTGTTTTTCTTCTGGGCATCTGCCTGTCTGCTGCCCACGGACAGGAGGCTGAGTTCATCGCCCTCGGGCGAACGAGCGCACAAGAAACCATCGTCGGTCCGCTCAAACTGGCACGCAGTGGCTCTGAAGCCGTCCTGGCAGCTAGCTCGGGAGCGGAAGGCGCTTTAAAATCGGTTTATTGGTCCGCTTTGACAGGCTGGCAGCAGTTGCCATCCCCGGCCTCCATCACTTTGGACATTAGCAGTGACGGCCAGCGGATCCTCGCCTGTTCTGCATCGCGGGATGCAGCCTACATTTACAACCGAGAGGCCTCCACACTGACACCGCTCCCTCCTTTCCAGCTGGCTCTCAACGAAACTTTTTTGCGTTGGACGAAGGCCAGTTTTTATGGCGATGGAAAGGTCGCTGGAACGGTGGTATTACGTTATCACATTTCAGGACGCATATCGCAGTCCATGGAGGTCACGCACTCCTTTCGGTTAGACTTGGCCACCGGAATTTTTGAGCGACTGCCGCGTCGAACTCCATCGGGTGAAGAAATCGAATGGGAAGGATCCGTCAGCTCTGAGACAGGGCATTGGGTGACATTGACACGCTCCTCCCTCGGCATCTTTCCCCCCTTCGGTGAAGCCATCGAGCACGCTCACTATTATCTCGACTATCATGGCAAACCGAGCGGGGCCAATCTCTCGCCCCAGGTTCAATGGGCAGTCACGGCCTACACTGAAAACAATGGGTCTGTTTATACACAAGCCTGTCGCTGGGACTTTACGAAGACACCCGCACAGCGCGCGAGACTGGGGCAACCTCTTTCTGGCCGTGGTCACCAAGCCATGCCCACTGCGGTCCTGGATAATGGCACTTGTTTTGGTTCCATCCAGATGGAGACCTCCCCAGCGGAGGTTTCTAGCGAAGCCTGCATTTGGCATCCCAATGGCGCAAGAGTCAGACTCAAAGACGAATTGACGGCTCATTATCACTTCGACCTACCCGGTTGGCAGTTCAATGAAATCCACGATGCTAGTCCCGATGGAATGACTTTGACAGGCAGTGGAGTGAATTCGGATGGCCTTCGTGAATCCTGGCTCCTGCAGCTTTCCGAACCTTTGCCATCACGCCCAGCCAAGCCCACTTTATCCGCGTGGCCAAGTGGCGGTGTCAGTCAGTTGGATGGGCAAGCAATGACATTCCACTCCACTCAAATTGGCTACGAAACACAAAATCTCATTTATCTGGGAAACAGTGGGGATGCCCCTTTGGAGATCTTGGCGCTCACATTGACAGGAGACCAAGCAGCGGAGTTTAGCACCAGCTTTGCGACACCTCAAACACTGGAGGTTGCAAAGAGTGTACCACTGTTGGTGAAATTTAAGCCTCTTAGCATCGGCAGAAAAACCGCACGGCTAACCGTTCAGACCAACGATCCGCAAACACCCGTTTTTGAGGTTCTCCTGATCGGCGATGGCCCAGCACCTGTGTTGCAGTTGTCTGAAATCAAGAATGAAGTGCCTTCCCCCGTAACGACCCTCCATCTAGCCTCCATTCTTGGACGCCAGATCGAAGCTCAATTGCGATTGGAAAACTCAGGCAACCACCCGGCGACGGGCCTGAGTGCCGAGCTGTTAGAATCCACCATCCCAGGACTGGAAATATTGACGCCATTGCCAACAAGCCTGGGCATCGGTCAAACCAGCACTTTCGCGATTCGTTATGCCCCGGATGCCGCAGGTTCAGGCACAGCCTCGCTGAAGGTCACCCACGATCATCCTCAGGCCGTGCCCATCATCCTTCCTATCGCCACGGCTGCCCTTAGTGAGCCATGGCAATACGCTGTAACTCAGGCAGGAAGTGTTGCCATTCCTCACGACACAGCCCTGCCTGATTACGGCCAAGTCACCCTCCGGGCAGAACTCACTCAGACCGTCACAATTACGAATGCAGATAGCCGGAATTTGGACGGTGTTTTTGCCAGGATCGAAGGAACTAACGCCGGCGACTTCATCGCGTCTTTGGGAAACTGGACTTCATCCTCACACGCTTACCCTTTGGAAGCAGGAGCTTCCCAAAACCTCACGATCACGTTTAACCCGAAGAGTGATGGAATCAAAAA
Source organism: Prosthecobacter dejongeii (assembly GCF_014203045.1). Taxonomy (NCBI): domain Bacteria; kingdom Pseudomonadati; phylum Verrucomicrobiota; class Verrucomicrobiia; order Verrucomicrobiales; family Verrucomicrobiaceae; genus Prosthecobacter; species Prosthecobacter dejongeii. The sequence continues at coordinate 494,116 of NZ_JACHIF010000002.1, read as the reverse complement.
TGCTCGCTTAATCTTGGATGCACCGGGCCGCTGGGCTAGTCCGCATGTCATTCATCTGACTGGTACCGGAGTCCCCGTAGGAGACCTCCAATTTGTGAGTTACCCTGCTGCTGAGATCAATACGACGACGTTAAACCAAGCCTCGTTTCGGGTTTTGGGTGAGGCACCTGTCAGTTATCGTCTTTATCGGGGTGACTATCCCACCAGCAGTTGGCAGACAGTCCATACGCAGGGCACTGTGTATCTCAATGGCGACCACCAGGGCTATGGGTATGATTACTCCATCGAGCTAAAGTCTGGCAGCACGACATTGCGAGGCCCCCTATTTCATCGAGCCAAGGTCAAGCGGCATGTCGCCTCTCTCGTCATCGTTCCTGGCACTGGCACCGCCATTCCGTGTGACGTGGATGGCTCGCTCGGCTATCTGGAATATCAGTGGCTGAAGGATGGTGTTGAAATCTCGGATGGAGACACCTTTTCAAATACCCAAGGGCAAAGATTGGGTGTGAAGGTGAAAGGCCTCACCGAAAAGGGATATTATCAATGCCGCGTGACGGTGAAGTCGCCATCTGGCACCGCCAGTGCTGTGACGGATGAAACCTTTCTAGATCTGGTCAAAGTTCCTCAGGTTATTCCTTTTTCCTTTCGACCTTCGCGAGTGCTGGAACGTCCCTCTATTGCTCTTCGCGCAACAGACCAAAACTATGCTGCCACGACCTTCACCATCACTGGGCTACCTCCGGGGCTGAAACAAACCAGTCCGGGTTCTGGTGAAATCACCGGGCAAATTTATCACGCGGCCGCTAGCAAAGGCCCCCGAGAGTATAAGGTCACCGTCACAGCGACCAATGCGGTCGGCACAGGATCGCCCTTCGAGACTGTTTGGCGGATTGAACCTTTCGATCCTGGAGTGGCAGGCACCTACCATGCTTATATCGAAAGAAGAACAGCTCATGATTCCGGGCGTGGTCTAGGGGGGCGACTGACGGTGACCGTCACCCGTAGTGGCACTTTTTCTGGGTCTTTACTCACCGCAGGCCGGAGCCGAGGCATCACAGGCCAAATCATCAGCGCACCACCGGATGATCTTCCGACGGATTTCCCTTATCCCCTACCCTATGGAATGACAACGGAGGCGACACCGCCAGTTGGGATCTCTAAACAGTTTTTAGTTTCCCCAGGCAACCCGACTGTGGTCGGTTTTGGCATTGAGGGTAACATACTGGCCGGACTCATGGTCCAATACAATGATGGCCAGGCCATCATCACGGGCCTGCGCCAGATTGCTAACCCGACTAGCTTGCTCGAAGAGGGTAAAAAAGCCCGGCATCACTTTGTACTACAAGGGAACTATCCAGGCTACCCTCTTGATTTTACAGTGCCAGGAAGCAACGGCTTTTTGGCCATGACCGTCGAGAATTCAGGAGTCGTCAAGTGGACTGGAAGGTTACCAGATAGCACGCCATTCACGGGCAGCAGTGGCGTCAGTTTGATCCGTTCAGGTGAAGAGAGTGGTTGGGCCACGACACTGCATACGCCCCTCTACAATCGCCGAGGATCCGTCCAGGGCCTCTTGGCCTTTCCGGGTGTTGATTTCACCGCTGAAACCCTTTTAGACTGGAATAAAACCTACCTGCCCTCAGACCCCACAGACCGTCTGTACAGCCAGATTGCCTTATCAACACTCACCGCCGAAGGAAGTTTGTATCCCCTCACCAAAACACTTCCCCTGCTCAACGGCCAGTTTGACTTCACTACCAAGTCCCCCAATGGCACTTTCGCTCTGGCGGCGGGAGGCATGTTAGAAAATGAAGTGGCCATTCCGATGCGGTTGGAAAAAACAGGACGCATCATCCCCACCGTAAACAAGAGTGGCCCTCTCCCCAAATTGAACCTGAGCTGGATGCCGACCACCGGTTTGTTTAATGTCAGTGGTCAATTCAGCACAGCCCCGTCAGCCCCTTCATCGCGAAACATCTTACGTCCCATTGCCGGGCAGGCATTGTGGATTCCTCACCTCAATAAAGCCGTGGGCCCTTTCACCTTGCCAGATGCCCCCAATCTGGAAACGGATCCTCCGGTCACCCCACGCAATGCACCGATCAGGACTGGTCAGCTCATCTTTGAGTCACTCCCTACACCCTGAGCGTGTTTGTATCAGAGGCACGGAGACCCCTTGGAATTTTCCCTCAATATTTTACTTCCTGTAACCCTGAGTAGGCGATAAGGGCATTCATTAGTCAGGTCTCATAACGCATGAAAAGAACATCGCTCCTCAGCCTTGCCGCAGTCTGCCTGCTGGCTCAGTGCAATAAAACTCCACCCGCAGTCATCTCAGCCGCACCTGTCACGCCAGTGGTGCCTAGCGTGCCTCTCATCACAGAGAATGCCTCGCCTCACTTCATGAAGGTGATCCCGCATTTGGAACTGGGTGGAACTTCATTTAACTATGCCGATCAAGAAGGGCTCGTGAGCCTGATCGCCACACTGCTGGATGAAGCCCTCAAAAGCGTGCCTGAAGAGCAGCGCAAGGACCTGCCAAAAGACTTTTCCGTCACTCGGATTTTCAAGGAACTGGGACTGGACAGTGTGAAGGCTGTTGGCGGCAGCTCGCGTCGTCTGGATTCAGGCAACTACCACTCCCGCACTTATGCCTACATGCCAGGAGGACGGAAGGGGCTGATGACGCTTAACGGCGGTCTGGCTGAGCCCTTTTTGATTCATCAGACCGCCCCTCAAGGCACAGATCTTTCCCTGGAGTTTCCTATCCATTTAAAGACACTGGGCACGGAAACCCTAAACAGTTTCTTGGGCATGGTGCCTGAAAAAGCTCGCGCGGAAGCCGAGGCTCCTCTAGCACAGCCGATCCCCACACTGGGCATCACACTGCGAGAATTGATTGAAAAGCTCGATGCTCGACTGGCGCTTCACGTGAAGGTTTATCCCGAGCAACAACTCATTCTTCCAAACGCTGAATTTCCACTTCCAGGCATGGATGCCTTGCTGGTAGCAGATCGCATCGGCTGGTTGCTGGAACCGCTTAAAAAGCAGTTCATGCCGATGCTTAGCAACCCTGCATTGCCTGTCGAAGTTCTTGAAAAAGACGGCATCCTCACCGTCAGCATGCGCGCCCCAGTGGGCCCTGCGCCGATGGATTTTCAGCCCGTTCTGCGCTTTGACAGCAAGACCGACCGCCTCCTGGTGGCCACCCGCCCGGCATTCCTAGCTGCGGCAGTGGAAGGCAAAGGCCTCGTCACTGGCGATTTGGAATTCAAAACGGCCTGGACCGGCTTGCCGGAAAAAGGCAACTCCGCGATCTACCTTTCCCCCACCTTGCTGAAGACACTGCGAGAAACGGCGCTGAAAAGCATCGCCAGTTCAGAAGAATCCGAGGACTACAAAAACACCGTTAGCAAGGTGCTCAATTTCATCACGCCGTATCTTAACCAAGGGCAGGCCGCGTGCTCATCCAATGAAGCTGAAGGCACCCTCGGCGTGGCAAATCTAGCCATCGCCATGAGCGACAGTTCCACCCTAGGTGCTATCAGCTACCTAGCGGTGGTTTCCTCCATGGCTGTGCCTACCTTTAATTTGACCCAAGAGAAAGCACGGCAAATGAAAGTGGGCAATGAAGGCCGCCAGATTGGACTCGCGTTGATGAAATACGCGCTGGAGCACAATGGGACATTTCCTGCCACTCTCGACGTTCTCACCTCCGAAGGTTTAGTGGATGAAACTGTCCTCAATGCAACCACTACGTGGCTGTACAATCCTACCCTTTCAAACTCATCGCCAGATGACGCAATCATCCTTGCCAGTGAGCCTTCCACCCAAGGTAAACCCGTGCGAGTGGTGGTGCGTAAGAGTGGCATTTCCGAGACTATTCCCGAAGTGCAGTTTGAAGTCGAGAAGGACGAAAACCTTCGCTAACACGGTCACCTTCTGATCACAGACGACTTCTAGACCCGACCCACAAGGTCGGGTCTTTTTTTGGCCTAACCAAATTCTAAATTGGCGGTAAACCACCCCGCTCATTTTTACTTCCGCAAGAAGGACAAATCGTGATGGGACTGCCCTTTTTCGGAATGGCGTAAGTACAGCCGCAGATGCGGCACAGGATGGCAATGCGGCGGCGTTTGGCCTCGCGACGTTGCTCCCGCCAAAAGGTGTAAAACCACAGCCCACAGACTGAAGTCACGCCGATAAGCATGACCAGCATGATGAGCTGGGCGAGGCCGATCCCGATCATGGAGCCTTCCCCTCCCACCGAAAGGAGATCTGCCCCCACTCCATGTCTTTCTCAGACGGAGAGAAATGCATTTGAGTGATGGCTTGATGCAGCTTTTGATTGATGACAGTATCGTCTGAAGCACTCAGAGGCAATGCGACCAGAACCTGGCCGAGGCGACCTACCGCCACCTGAAATCGAGGGCGGGTGATATCGGCCAGCGGAACTTGAGGTATTTCCAAATTTTTCGGTGCTCGCTCTGCCATCGGCCCTTCGACCACAGCCCGGAGAACGGACCTCTTAACCGGTGGTGCCTTTGCGGCAGGCTCCGCAGCAGGCAAAGGGGGCAGCACATCCATGTCCAGAGCAAATGGCCTCACGCGGCTGCTAGCAGCTAGGCCTGAAGGCACCGGCTTCAGCTTCAGTTCATGCTTGGTGTAGCTGGGAGTGAAAGCCGGCATTTTCAGGGCCTTGAGAGGTCCCGTTACCGCAGTCTCAGAGGGTAACATGCCAAAGCTGCGATCCATGGCCTGATGAATGAGCGCCCGCTCAGCAGGTTCATTCGGATTTAGCAAGAGGACACGTTGGGGGCGCACATCCACATGACGTGACTCAGGCGTCACCACTCGAAAAACAATGAACATGCTCACGAGGGCCACCACCGTGACTAGCAGTGCTAGGCCCATCCGAACGACACTGCGGTCATTCGAATGCCAGTCAAAGGTGAGTAGGCGTTCCTGCTTCATGGCACCAGAGGCGCAGGTGAGGGAGTGGTGGAAAGCGCGGCTTCAAATCCGAGTTCTTGCGCGAGATTGATCACCTCCACCACACGCCCACTGGGTGCTTGGCGATCATGGTGAATGATCACGCGGCGTTCGCCTGAGCGACCATCTACCAAGCGCTGTGTCAGTTCCTCAAAAGTCACCCGCCGACCATCAAAATACATGGGCACCTCATTGCCTGGGGCAATCGTAATGATGTGAGCGTGGTCAAAACCAGTCAACCGACTGGAAGAACGTGGTTTTTCCACATTGATGCCGGATTCAATCACAAATCCTCGGCTAAGAAGATAATACACCAGCAGCAGCAGAACGGCATTCAGCAGCGGCGTAATGTAGAGCCAGGGACTTTGCCTCGGCAGGTGGCTTTCGAGCTTCATCGTTGGCAGGTAGGATGCCGTCAGATCTTAACTTAGCCACGCTGACTGCGCGAGCGTCCTTTCACCTGACCATGAGCAGATTCATCCACCGCCGCTTGGCGGAATTCTACGATGTTGTCCGTGGTCTTGGCGTCTTCGATGAGATTCACAATCTCCACCCCTGCCCGCTCCAGATCATGCATGATGGAGCGGGAACGAGCGCTGAGAAAGGCATAACAAAGGTAGGCGGGAATAGCCACCACCAGGCCTAGAGCCGAAGTGATGAGACTTTGATACACCCCACGCGCCACTTCAGCCGGGGTGGTGATGCCATTGGCAGAGGAAAGATTGGTAAAACTATCCAGCAAGCCAATGACGGTGCCAAGGAGGCCCACCAGTGGCCCCACATGAGCAATGGCATTCAGAATGCCCAAATAACGTTCTAGGCGTGGCACCTCAAGCTGGCCCGCCTCCTGCACGATCTCTTTTAATTGACTGCGCGGCGCATGATGACGCAGCAGTGCGGCATGGATGACACGGCCTGCGGGCACCCGGGTGGCCAGGGCTTCCTGCAAGGCTTCTGCATAGTTCCTCTTGCGAATCAAAGCGGCGAGACCGGCGAGGAATTCACCAATGTTCATGCTCACCCGGTGATAATAAGCGAGACGCTCCAGAAAAATAGCGATGGAAAACCCCATGCAGGCCATCAATAGCCACACCAGAGGTCCTCCTTTAGAAATCAGTTCAGTCATGTCGTTGCGTAGTGCCTAGGCTGGCTTGAGGCTCGCGCAAAATGCACAGGAACCTCCTGAGCATGATTTATGCCTCTTGATTGAAATTGTAAACCTGAGAATCTTACTGCGCTTCTCGATAATGGAAAGTTCTTTACCCACGACTTCCCCGCCGCCACGCGTTTTGTTGGCGGAGGAAAGCCTGCCGTTCCGCCGGGTGATCCGGGAGGCCCTTACCTCTTTCCGTCAATGTGAGGTGGACGAAACCCCTTCGGCAGAGAGCGCCTTCGAGTTGGCCCTACGGCGGCCATACCAGCTTTTCATTTTCTCAGTCAACTTACCGGATATGAGCGGCATCCTGCTGGATCGGCTGCTCAGCCGTGCCTACCCCCTTGCTCACCCAGGTAGCCACACGGCCCCCCCTGTGATCCTCATGGTCCGCAACGAAGACACGGCCAGTCACCCAAATTTAATGCGCGATGCCCGCGTGCGAGGCGTTATGCCTTATCCTCCTAAGTTAGACCTCCTACTGTCTCTCACGGCAGGTCTGCTTCCTGGCCACAATATCATCTCTTCTTCGAGTCAATCGTCACCGCCCTCTCATGTTTCCTGACCTTTCCACTCCCCCCGCCGTCAAAATTTGCGGCATCACCCAGGAACAACAGGCTCGCGACATCATCACGCTCGGAGCGGATGCCCTAGGCATCAACTTTTGGCCCAAGTCTAAACGTTACCTGCCCGTAGAAAAAGCAGCCCTGTGGCTGCCAAACGTCCGTGCTGAGACCTGCCTGGTCGCAGTCATGGTGAATCCAGATGCCGCCCTGCTGGACCAGCTCATGCAAGAGGCCTTGGTGGACATCTTGCAACTTCATGGTGACGAATCTCCTGCTGAGGTAGGTCGTCTTCTGGACGCAGGAGCTCATGTCATCAAGGCCCTTCAGATTCGGGATCGGGCCTCCTTGGCCCAAATTGGCGAATATCCCTGTGAAACCGTTTTGCTGGATGCCTACAACCCTGGTCTTTATGGCGGCAGCGGCGAAACATTCCCGTGGGAGTTGGCCGTCATTGCCCAGGAGGAGTTTCCGGAAAAAAAGATCATCCTCTCAGGCGGCCTTACGCCTGCGAATGTGCGGCAGGCCATCCAGCAAACTCACCCAGCAGGTGTGGACGTGGCCAGTGGGGTAGAATCAGGCCCCGGGATCAAGGACCTCGCCTTAGTCGCAGAATTCATCCAAGAGGCAAAATTGGGCTAAATCCATTTTTCCCATTTCTCAGCCCAAGACAACAGACCCCTGGTGCGTTCCTTGCCACCATGCGTCTGCTTTTGCTCTCCCTCGTCTGCCTGGCAGCTCCACTCTCTGCGGCGGAAACACCGCCCAAACCCGCTCCCCCTGCGCCTACCCCCGCTCCGGGAAAGCCGGAGCCTAAACCTGACCCCAAGCCAGATCCCAAACCTGAACCGGAGAAAAAACCAGAGGCCGAAAAAAAGCCCGAAGAACCCGCCAAACCCGCACTAGCGCCTACCACTGTAGCCGCAGTCAAAAAGAAGACTTTGGCTGAGGTCACCAAAGGGCACCAGCACGTCACCGGGCTCTTTGAATTTTACCTGGATCGGGAAAAAGGCACCCTGCACCTGTATGTGAAGAAGGACCAGATCGGTCCTGAGTTCATCTACTTCAATCAAACCATGGATGGGGTCGTCCAGGCTGGACACAATCGAGGGCAATACGGCAGTGAGCGCATCTTCCGCATTAGCCGGACCTTTGACCGCATCGAATTCATTGCTGAAAACACCGCCTTTTATTTTGATCCGCAAAGCCCTCTGGCGCGCGCAGCCAAGGCCAATACCTCCCACGCCATTCTTTCCAGCGAACCTGTGGTGGCTGAAGATGCCAATGGTTATCTGATCTCCGCCACAAACTTGTTTCTGCGCGAGAGTCTCCTGATGGTGAAGTATCCATCGGGTGGCGATTCCAGCAAAGCCGTATTAGGAAAGTTATCGGAAACCAAAACGAAACTCGGTCGCATCAATGGTTATCCAGACAACACCGCCATTCAGGTGGAATATGTGTATGAAAACCCATCTCCAGGCTGGGCTAATGATGGCAAGGTGACGGCGGATGAAATCACTGACCCACGCTATGTGAGCATACGCGTTCAGCACAATCTCATCCGCATGCCGATAAATGATTTCAAACCCCGTTTTGACGATCCACGCATCGGCTACTTTAGCACGCAGGTTACGGATATGACCAGCACCGCAGCCACGCCTTTCCGGGATGTCATTCACCGCTGGAATTTGGTCAAACAAAAGCCCGGCACTGAGCTTAGCGAGCCTGTGCAGCCCATCGTTTTTTGGATTGAGAATACCACCCCGGTCGAACTGCGAGATCTCATCCGCGAGGCGACACTGCGCTGGAATCAAGCCTTTGAAACGGCAGGCTTCAAGGATGCCATCGTGGTGAAACAGCAGCCTGACAATGCCACCTGGGATGCGGGCGACATTAACTACAACGTGCTGCGCTGGACCTCCTCCCCCAACCCACCTTTCGGAGGATACGGGCCCAGCTTTGTAAATCCACGGACGGGACAGATCCTGGGAGCAGACATCATGCTAGAGTTTAGCTTCCTCACCAATCGTTTGCGTAGTCAGCGCCTATTCACGGAGCTAGGCCTAGCCACAGCAGAGGATAAGGAAGCACCCGTTTTCCAAGGGAAAGAAGCCGAACTGTGCCAGGACGGTCAGTTTGCCCAGCAAGGTCTGTTGTTTGGCAATGCCGCCCTTCGCCTGCGAGGAGCAAGTGAGACGGAGATGAAAGATCTGACGCGCGAGGCCTTGATCAAACTCATCCTGCATGAAGTAGGGCACACGCTGGGATTGAACCATAACTTCCGTGCCAGCCATCTCTACGATGCCACGGAAATTCATAAGAAAGAGATCACTTCCAAGACTGGCCTCACTGGCTCTGTCATGGATTACATGCCGGCAAATATCGCCCCCCAGGGCGTTCCGCAGGGGGAATATTACATCACCAAACCAGGGCCTTATGACCATTGGGCCATTGAGTTCGGCTACAGTGAATCTTTGGAAGATCCCGCCGAGGAATCGAAGCGGCTGCAAAAAATCGCCGCGCACTCTCATCAGCCAGAACTGGCCTTTGGCAACGATGCCGATGACATGCGCCGCGCTGGCAAGGGCATTGATCCACGGGCAATGATTTATGACATGAGTGGGGACCCTATTACCTACGGGATTCAGCGCTGCGACTTGGTGAAAGCTCGCCTGAAAGACCTCCTGAGTAAAGAGCCCCGTGAAGGCGAAAGCTGGCACAGTCTGACTCAGTCGTACGTCGCCCTCACGCGTGAATCGGCCGATGCGCTCGTCGCCATGACGCGCTATGTGGGCGGGGTGTATGTGGAGCGTGCCTTTGTGGGCCAAGCGCCGGGTAAAAAACCTTACACACCCGTGGAGAAGGCCAAGCAAGAAGCAGCTCTGGATGCCCTAGCTAAATATGCTTTTGCTCCAGATGCCTGGGACGTGCCCGCAGACCTCATCGCCCACCTTCAGCAACAGCGGCGTGGGTTTAATTTCCGCAAGGAAGATGAAGATCCTAAGCTGCATGAACGCATTAGCCTCTTGCAAAAGTCTTTGTTAGACCACTTGCTCCACAATGAGACTCAGCAGCGCATTCTGGACAGTGCCCTCTATGGCAATGAGGTGCCGCTGAGCCAAGTCATGGATCGGCTAACGGATGCCATTTTTCTCAATGATCCCGCCACGGGACCTAGCAGCTTGCGCCAGGACTTGCAGAGTGAGTATGTGGATCGCCTGCTGCGGATCGTCAATTACGGGGCCTACCTGCCAGCGGCCCAAGCGGTGGCCTTGGGTGAGATTGAAGACATCCGCACGCGCCTGAATGCTGCACCGTTGAATGCCAATGCGGCCCACACAGCCTTTCTCCGCTACAAGATCAAAAGAGGGTTGGACGAGTAAATCTTCCCATTCCCTTCGTTATCCCTCCTGAGCTTTCCGTGGTGGAACACGTTGGCAAAACGGCCACTTCTGTTCTAGCGTAAAGCTCCATGCGCTGCGCCCGACGATCTTTCCTATGCCTCCAGGTCCTTTGCTGGGCCAGCACGCTGCCTTTGCTGGCAGCGGAGTTGCAGGACAATGGTGAATTCCGTCTTGCGCGCCAAGCCCTTACTGATGGATTGCCAGGCGTTGCTGCGACCAAAGCGGCCCGTCTGCTGGAGCAAAAGGACTGGACGAGTACGGACCGACTCACCCTGGCGGGCCTAGCGGTCGAATCCTGGGTACGTGCTAAAGATGGCCGTGCCGCCCTAGCTCTATTGGCGCAGGAGCAGGTGCCCAATAAACCTTTTTGGAAAGCTCAGGCGCATGTCGTCGCCGGGGAACTGGACGCCGCGCGACAAACTTTGGAAACCCGCCTTGAGGCCGAGGAGGCCACCAGCCAAGAGCAGCTTTTGCTCGCTCAAGTTTGGTTAGCCCTGCAACAGGCCTCTCAGGCACGTGATCTTTTGGTGATCCTACGCCGCTCGGCTTCACCTGAAACAGCACGGCGCGCGCGCCTCATGCTGGATGAACTGGACCTCAATTCTGGCAACTACCAACCCGCGCTGGATGATCTAGCCGCACTGCCCCGTGAAATCGGTGAACCCACAGCAGACATGTTACGTGCCCGCGCTTTCATGGAATTGGCTCGATATCCGGAGGCTGAAGCCCTCCTGACGAGTCTTGTTGCCTCCTCAGGAGGTGGAGAACGCCTTCACCATGCGGCAGCGGTGTTGCTGGCTGAAACCCGCCTGCGGCAGGGCAGAGCCGTCGAGTGCATCGAGTCTTTGGTCCAGTTTTTAGACAACACTGTGGATAGCCTGCTGTGGACAGATGCCTTCGATCTCCTCGCCCGCGCTTTGGAGACAGATTCCGGGCACTTACTGCCGCCAGATGCGGCCCTGCGCTGGATCACGGAAGGCAACACGGTCCAAAAGCAAGCGTTGCAACCGCTGGTTTCGACCCAAACTTTTCGTGGACATGCCATGCTGCTCATGTCCCGCTGGCTGCTGAGTCAAAAGCGAACGATGGAGGGCCTTGGGCTGCTGGAGGCCATGGTGCAACTTTATCATGGGCATCCTCGAGGAGCTGAGGCCATGCGCTTAGCCCTGGAGACCTATGGGGCGATGAAAGCAGACGGACGCGTCACTGCCCTGGCCAACCAATGGCGCCAACGCTATGGAGCCGGACAGTCTGCCATGGTGGATTTCGTCACGGGGGGTACCGCTTTTACCCGAGGGGACTACGCCCAAGCCGCCGAACTCTTCCAGGCTGCAGCCAACGTCGCTGTCACCCTGGCAGAACGCCGGGCCGCTCTTTACAACGCGGGCGTGGCGACCCTACGGGCCGGAGAAGCGGCGATGTATCAAAGCCTCCTTAGCCAACTGGAAACCGTCAGCGCCGGCACTGCCGCCACAGTCAAGTCTGGGGACACCGCAGCGGATTTGGAGTTAGACCAAGCTCTAGACCTCGCTACGCGTTCCCAAGCCAGCGCTGCGGAGGCCCTGCGCACCTTCATTCAAAAACATGCTGGTCACCCACGTCTCATCCAGGCCCACATCGCTTTGGCAGAATTTCTGCTGACTCAAATCCCGACCGATTTCGCCGCCAGTGAAGACAGCCTTCAATCAGCCGCCAGCCTCTCGGGTGCTACCGAAAGTCAGCTTCAACAAATCGCCGTCACGCGTCTCTGGATGCTAGACAAGCAGGGGCAGCTTAAAGCCCTCACAGAAGCCGGGGCTGACTTTCTCAAACAATGGCCAGAAGCCCCCCAATCGGCGGCGGTACGCATGAAAATCGCCGATGCTTTTTACCGTCTGGAAAACTTCGCCAGTGCACGCACTGAATTTGAACTGGTGGCCCAAACTTACTCCACCTCCGCGTATGCAGATACGGCGCTCTACTTCGCTGGTATGGCGGCCATCTCCATGATGAGCGATGAAGGCCGCGAATCAGCCATCAATCTCTGGCAGGAATTAGCGGAACGCGGCGGCCCACTCAGCATTCCCGCCCGTCAACAGCAGGCACTGGCCAAACGCCGCGCTGGCCAAGAAGCCGAGGCTCTAAAATTACTCGACAGCCTGCTCACTGAAAAAAATCTGCCCGAAGACATGCGCCGATCCCTCACCTGTGAGCGGGCAGAAATCCTTATGCTTTTGGGTAAGACCGACCCGGCTCAACTGGATAAAGCGGTCACCGCCCTGCGCCAACTGCTGAAGGAGGATGACCTGACCTACCTGTGGAGCGCTCGCGCAGGCTACACTCTAGCCGCAGTCTTGAACGCAGCAGGATTGACCAATGAAGCCCTCGAAGCCTGCTACAATGTGGTCCAAGCCAGCGGCTTTACCGGGCCTACCAACCCCGCAGAATTTCGTTGGTACTATCGTGCAGGCTTCTTCGGCATTGACCTGCTTGAGACCACTAAAGAATGGGAAGCCGCAGCACGCTTAGCGGAAAAGATTGCGCTCTCGACCGGTGACCGCGCAGCGGAAGCCAAGGAACTCTCCACCCGCATTCGCCTAGAGCACTTCATTTGGGACACTAAGTGATCCGTTTCGTAGATTCACCATTTCTCCCTCCCCGTTATGCCCACAAACGTCCTCGGCCAAAATCTCCAGTGTTGCTGTACTCAACCCATGACCGGGTTTTACCGGGATGGTTACTGCCGTACCGGGGCGGGCGATGTGGGGCTGCACACCGTATGCGTTCAGGTCACTGAGGAGTTTCTACTCTTCTCCCGGTCCCGCGGCAATGACCTCATGGCCCCTGCGCCTCAATGGGATTTCCCAGGTCTTCAGCCCGGTGACCGCTGGTGCCTTTGCGTGACACGTTGGAAAGAAGCTTTTGATGCAGGAGTGGCCCCCAAAGTCTGCTTAGAAGCCACGCATTCTTCAGCCATCGAATGGGTCAATCTGGAAGACCTCAAAGCTCACGCCCTGCCTATGGGGGAGTAAACGGTGTTGCGTTTTAAGGCTTCACTCCAGTCTTTTTCAATCCTTCAAGGATGCGCTTTTGCACGCGTGCATCGGTGGGCTGCAGCGAGCGGGCTTTTTCAAACTGCTCACGGGCTTTATCCAGCTCATTCATCTTGAGATACACTTGGCCCAGATGCTCAATGATCTCCGCATCATCCGGCTGTAATTCAGACAGGAGAGTGATCGCGCGCTGCAATTCTTTGACGGCATTGGGGTAATCCCCTTTTTTGAAATGCCACCAGCCCAAGCTGTCAATGTAGGCAGCATTGTCAGGCTCCAATTCGTTGGCCTTGAGGATCAGCTCGCCAGCCTTGTCCAAATGGCGGTCCAGCTCGAGCCACATGTAACCCAGGTAATTCATGGTGTTGGCAGCGGCCTCCACCTCGTCTTTTGGTGTGAGCGTGATGGATTTTTCAAAGATGCGCCCCGCATCTTCATGACGTCCACCTCGTTCTAAGGTGATGCCATATTGAAAGTAGAAGCGGTGATTGATCAGCTCCCCCTGCCCACCTTCAGCCATTTTATCCGCTTCCTCAAAGGCCTCAATGGCTTTGCCCCACCGCTGCAATGAGCGTTGAGCAAGAGCGGCCTGAACGTAAAACATAGCCTGATCTGGGAACAACTTCACACTGCGCTGGCTCAACTGAATCACCTTATCAAAAAGCTGAGCCCGCAGAAGTAACTCGCCCAGGTAGAGGTAGTCTTCTCCTTCACCTCCGCCGATCTGGATAGCCGCCTCCAGGTGAGGAACCGCATTGGCAAAGTCATCTCGCGATTCATAAGCACTGGCCAACAACCGACGCTGCTCCACATCCTTCGGGTCCGCTTTCACAATCTCGATCAATTGAGCCAAAGCCTTATCCTTCTCTCCAAACGCATCATGGAGGCGATGAAGGAGTTTTCGGGCCTGGAGATTGCCATTTTGAGCCACCATCTTTTCACACAAGCCTCGTGCTTCAGGCAGTTGATTGCTTAGCAGGTAGTATTGGGCCACTTCCAGTTGCACAGCTTCGTGCTTGGCACCTGGCGCGTGGCGCAGCGCCTTGGCATAATAGGCATTTACCCGGGCCACATGCTCCTCGCGCATTTCAGCCTGGGCCAAAGGCCAGATCTGCTGCGCTGCTTTACCGAGGGTCAGCCAAAATGCAGGTTCCGGAATCTCCTGGCGCAGCGCCTTTTCCATCACAGCGATGGCATCTGCACGCGATCCCTGAGTGAGGTAAGTCACTGCCGCAAAGCCATAAACCTCCGCTTTCTTCGGGAATTTCTGCAAGGCCGTGTCCAGCGTCTGCCGCGCGCGATCATTTTCAAAAGGATCGTCTGGAGCGTAGGTAGCACAAAAACGGGCCAGGTTCAGATACGGTGCAGGGATGTCTGAGCTGTCCTGCACGGCCTTTTGTAAAATGGCCAGAGCCTCCTTGCGGCCCTTGAAGCTGTAGGCCAGCTCGGCCGTGTGCATGGCTAGGTCGGGATTGGCAGGATCTACAGCCAGGGCGGCTAGATAATGATCCAACGCCTCTCGGAGCTTACCGGAGTTTTCAAACTGGAGAGCACTGGTGTAGTGAGCCAGCGCCTCAGCCACGCGCTCTCCATCACGCTGCAAATGCAGCGCCGGGGGACTGGCCAGGGGAGGTAAAGACAAGTCTGCCTGCTCATGGCCCGTTTTTCCCACCCCAGAGAGCGGGACAAACAGACCTAGCAGGCAGACTCGAAGTCGGCGACTATTTCGGGACATAGTACCCCCGTCAGCGAATCGAATGTTTCTCTTCGCGGAACGGTGGCACATCATGTAACCGAGGCTAGCGCTTAGGACTTATAGCGCAAACGCTTCTTGTGACGGTTCGCGCGCATGCGCTTCTTGCGCTTGTGCTTGTTGATCTTCGTCTTTCTGCGCTTTTTCAGCGATCCCATGTCTGTGTTCTCCTGTGTTCTTGCGTCATCCTAGGGGATGACTTTGTTTAGCGGATATTCCACGATGCCCTCGGCACCGAGAGATTTGAGCCGCGGGATGATCTCCCGCACGACGGATTCCGCAATGACCGTCTCGACGGCAACCCAGTCCGCATTGGCGAGCTGAGAAATGGTGGGGGAACGCTCTGCGGGCAGGCTGGCGACAACCTCCTTCAGGGCGGCGGATGGCACGTTCATCTTGAGGCCGACCTTGTCGCGAGCCTCCAGTGCGCCTTTCAGCAGCAGGACGAGCGTTTCCATCTTCTGGCGCTTCCATTCATCTTGGAAGGCCGCTTTGCTGGACACGAACTGCGGATAACTCTCCATCAGGGTGTCCACGATCCGTAGCTTATTGGCGCGGAGGGAGCTGCCCGTCTCGGTGATGTCCACGATGGCATCCACGAGCTCTGGCACTTTCACTTCCGTCGCACCCCAGCTAAATTCGACTTCGGCTTTGACGCCGTTTTTTTCCAGGTAGGTCTGCGTCAGGCCCACAGCTTCTGTGGCGATGCGCTTGCCTTCCAGGTCCTTGACGGACTGGATGGGGGAATCTTCCGGCACCACCAGCACCCAGCGGGTGGCATTGGAGGTGGCTCGGCTGTAATTGAACTCGGCCAGCACTTCAATATCGGCCTTGTTCTCCGCGATCCAGTCCTTGCCGGTGATGCCGCAGTCTAGGAAACCATGGTCCACATAACGGCCGATTTCCTGGGCGCGCAGGAGACGCAGCTCAAGCTGCTTGTCATCCACGGTGGGGCGATAAGAGCGGGAGGAAACCACCACATGGAACCCTGCGCGCTTCAAGAGTTCAAGCGTCGGCTCCTGGAGACTGCCATTCGGCAGGCCGAGTCGGAGGATGTTCTTTGGGGGTTCCATTTGGTCGGGGAAAAGGGCGCGCAAAGTAGCGGAGTTTGGCAGGGTGCAAAGGATTATTTAACCCGAAAAAAACTTCTCGGTCTTTTTCACTGTGTCAGCGAGCTTTGTATTGGCCCTTCATCTGCTCATTTCCCCCCGCGATTTGGAGGGAAAATGAGGGCTGTAACTCAACTGAATAGGCTCAGTCCACGGCCACTTTCACGACGACCTTGAAGACTTCGCTGGGAGTATCCCACTCCACGCAGGGTGCGTGGGCATCTTCTGGGTAGAGAATGGCAAAATGGCCTGCGCTCAGATGCAGCGGGGTGACATCTGGGACCAGCTTCCACAGAGCAGCTTCTTTCTCTGGGGTGTAAGCCCTTGTCTCTTCCTTCATGGTGGCCAAAGGTGCCCACAGGATGGTTTCACGACCGGAGTGGATGAACTGCACGTCAATATACTTCCGGTGAGCCTCGAACAGGGCTTTTTCCTGTGGCTTGGTGGTGTAAGTCTGGACGATGGCAAAGACGTCATCGCCCGCGATGTCCACCCGGCCCAGTTCCTGGGTGCCATCCACGCCGCGCAGGTAGGCAAAGGCCTGGGCAAAGCGTGGCGACAGGACTTCGTAACGGGCAGCGTTTTCGAGGGTATCGAGGATCATGGATGGTGTGAACGCCGTTTTAGAACCGAGCCGCGCGGGAAGCAAGCAAGGACGTGGCCTCCGCCCCAAATCTCCGGTTGTCAGACGGGCCAGGCCGGTCACTGAATGGTGACGGCCATGCCTTTGTGAACCAGCGTGTAGAAGGTGGCGGCATCCCAATTGGAGAGACGGATGCAGCCGTGGCTGCCGGAGCGCCCAATCGTCTCTGGGAAGGCGGTGCCGTGGATGCCGACGCCGGGGCGGTTCAGCCCGGTCCACAAGATGCCCACGGGACTGTTGGGCCCGGGCGGCAGGTTGTAAAAGGTTTCGGTGCGCTCCCCGCGTTTCAGCACACCTTCATCGTAACGGTACCAGGGCCAGGGCACTGCCCCGGTGATCTTCCATTCCCCCATCGGGGCCGGATGCTCGTCCGAACCCGGCGTCAGGGGAAAGGCGGCCAGCAGACGCGCCCCTTCCGACACCCGCAGCATGCGCAGCCGCGTATCCACCACCACGCGCCGTGATTCCGTCGCAGAAGTAGCCTGCTTGGAATAACTGGAGGGATAGGCATCCACACGTAAAGGTCGCTGGACATTGGGCACGCGGATCACCTCCCCCACGGTCAGCGAATCTATTGGGCGGCCAGGATTCAATTCGGCCACGAATACCACGGTGGTGTGAAAACGCTCAGCGATGAGCTCTGCAAGGCTCGTGTAGGGGAGTGTCTTTTGCTGGGCCTGCGCGGCAGGCTCCTTTGCCATCGTTCCCAGGCGCCCCAGATCCTCTGCCGTGATGGCATAGGTGGTGTAGGGGACGATGCCGCTGACATCTGGTGTCACCTGGTGCGGCAGGCCCTGAGACTCCCGGTAAAGCGCCAGGGCCTTGCTGGTGAATTCACCTGGGTGGCCATCCACCACCCCTGGGCCGAAACGTTGGCCATCCAGAAAGATCTGCAGTTGCACGGTGCGGTCGCGCGACATCGCATCCACCACGGGATCCGGGGTGCGGTGACTTGAGGTCACACATCCGGTTAGACCCAAAAGACCGAGCAGGGCCATCGCGGTCGCAGCATGAGCACGTGAACCCACGCGAAAAGAAAATTGCATGGTTTTAGGAGGGCGTGAGGGGCGCTTTATTCCCTCATGCCGTGATTTCGCGAGGATTACAGCCTCAGAAAAGCTGCAATCCGCAGGCCGTGAAGACCCCGAAATCTTTTCTATTGTTAGTTGCCAGGATAGCACCTTCGACGGTCGCAGTTGCAGCGATCATGGCATCCACTCGCAAGGATCTCTTGCGAGCTGCTGCGTTGAAAAGACGGGCAGCTTCGATGGCGTAACTCTCGCCAAAAAGTACCACCTGATGCAAAAAGGCCCTCATGGCAGAAATCTGAGCGGGACTCACTGGACCGCAGATAAACTCATACCAGGCTGGTATCGGAGTGATCTGCACCTCCCTGCCTGTGCCCACTGAATCAACTCCAAGCTGTCACGACTGCCAGCGACAAGTCCAAGACTGAGATAGTTGGTATCAAGGCAGATCATAGGCCTCTCCACTGGTGGCGGTCCTCGCGAATTTCAGCCGGATAGCTTTGGGCTCTTTTGGGAGAAAGTCCCTCACCAGACTCATGAAGCTGTAGCAGCAAGGCTATTGGATTCGCTTTTGTAGTCTCTACCTCTGCCTGAGATACGGCTCGTCGCACGACTTCTGCCTTGGAAACTCTCCAGAGCTTGGAGAGGCTGCCGATGCGCAAGGTTGTGGCGTCATCAAGAGCGAAGGTAGTGCGGTGAGACATCGTCGCCATACCATCACACATACCATAACAACACAACCTCTGTAAGTCTGGATTGGCTCTCAAAGAAGCGCTTACGTGGGACTTTACACCCCCTGCTGGCGTTCCAGTTCGGTGCGGAGGCGGTCTTCCTGTTCGCGCAGTTCCGGGGTCAGTTCCTCGCCAAAATCTTCCATCTCAAACAAGGGGCGCAGTTCCACCTCAGACTCTTCACCGGGCATGGGATCCGGGCAGCGCTTCATCCATTCCAGGGCCTCGTCCATAGACTTCACCTGCCATATCCAGTAACCGGCGATCAGTTCCTTTGTCTCTGCAAAGGGACCATCCATGATGGTTCGCTGCCCACCGGAAAACCTCACTCGTTTACCCTTGTGGCTAGGGTGCAGGCCGTCGCCAGCCAGCATCACTCCGGCGGCCACCAGTTCTTCATTGAACTTGCCCATTGCCGTTAGGAGTTCCTCACTCGGCATCACGCCAGCTTCCGAGTTCTTCGTTGCTTTGATAATGACCATGACTCTCATTGCGGTGTTTCTTTCTGGTTGGATTTTTCGTTAGGCGAGCCTGCCTCAAGTCGCCGTGACCGTCTTGCCAGTGCCCGATTTCAAATTCATGACGAATGGGCCTGAGCCTAAAGGACAAGTTCATTCCACTTTGACAGCTTAATCTCGCAAGCCTGGAGACTCCCACAAAAAACCCGTCACCTTGTGGGCGACGGGTTTCTCGAAGAAAGGCGTGATTAACACCCGCCAAGGCCAAGCTTACAGCTTGGCCAGGATGTCATTCAGCGTGATGCTGGGGCGCAGAGCTTCGCTGGCTTTCTGGTCGTTTGGTTTGAAGTAACCACCGATGTCCACAGCCTTGCCCTGAACGGCGATGAGTTCTTCAACGATTTTGGCTTCGTTGGTGGTGAGCTCTTCGGCGATGGGTTTGAATTGGGCCTGAAGTTCTGCGTCAGCCGATTGTTCGGCCAGAGCCTGGGCCCAGTAAAGGGCGAGGTAGAAGTGGCTACCGCGGTTGTCAATGGTGCCCAGCTTACGACCTGGGGAGCGGTCAAAGTCGAGGAACTTGCCAGTGGCGGCGTCCAGGGTATCCGCCAGCACCTTGGCCTTGGGATTTTTACAGGTTTCGCTGAGGTGCTCCAGGGAGACAGCGAGGGCGAGGAACTCGCCCAGGGAATCCCAGCGCAGGTAGTTTTCTTCGAGGAACTGCTGCACGTGCTTCGGTGCGGAACCACCGGCGCCGGTTTCAAACAGGCCGCCGCCATTCATCAGCGGGACGATGGAGAGCATCTTGGCGCTGGTGCCAAGCTCGAGGATCGGGAACAGATCCGTGAGGTAGTCACGCAGCACGTTGCCTGTGACGGAGATGGTGTCCTGACCGGCCTTGATGCGCTCCAGGCTGATCTGGCAGGCCTGGGCAGGCGGGAGGATGCGGATGTCTAGCCCGGTGGTATCGTGATTAGCAAGGTATTGGTTCACCTTAGCGATGATCTGAGCATCGTGGGCACGTTTTTCATCCAGCCAGAAGATGGCGGGAGAGCCGGTGGCGCGGGCACGGTTGACAGCCAGCTTCACCCAGTCCTGCACGGGGGCGTCCTTGGTCTGGCAGGCACGCCAGATATCGCCTGCTTCCACTTCGTGTGAGAAGAGGACATTGCCTGCACTGTCCGTCACTTTCACGGTACCGTCGGCAGGGACTTCGAAGGTCTTGTTGTGAGAGCCGTACTCCTCGGCAGCCTGGGCCATGAGGCCGACGTTTGGCACCGTGCCCATGGTCTTGGGATCCAGGGCACCGGTGGTGCGGCAGAAGTCAATGACGGTCTGATAGACACTAGCGTAGCAGCTATCCGGGATCACCGCGAGGGTATCCTGCGGTTTGCCAGCGGCATTCCACATCTGGCCCGAGGTGCGGATCATGGCTGGCATGGAAGCATCCACGATGACGTCGCTCGGCACGTGAAGATTGGTGATGCCTTTGTCGGAGTTCACCATGGCGATGGCCGGGCCATTGGCGTAAGCAGCCTGGATGTCGGCCTCGATCTCGGCCTTTTTGTCGGCAGGCAGCTTATCAAGCTTGGCGATGAGGTCGCCAAAGCCGTTGTTAAAGTCCACGCCCAATTCCGTCAAAGTGTCGGCGTGTTTGCTGATGACGTCCTTGAAAAACACACGCACCGCGTGGCCGAAGATGATGGGGTCGCTGACCTTCATCATCGTGGCCTTCATGTGCAGGGAGAAGAGCACGCCGTCGGCCTTCGCCTTGGCGATCTGCGCCTCCAGAAAGGCCAGCAGCGCCTTTTTGCTGAGGAAGGTGCCGTCGAGGATCTCGCCCGCCTTCAGCGGGGTGCTGGCCTTCAGGACCTTGGTGCTGCCATCTTTGCCGACGAACTCGATCTTCACATCAGTGGCCTCAGCCACCACGACAGACTTCTCATTGGAGAAGAAATCATTCTGCCCCATCGTGCCCACGCTCGTCTTGGAGGCGGTGCTCCACTTGCCCATGGAGTGAGGATTCTTGCGGGCGTATTCCTTGACGGCCTTCGGCGCACGACGGTCGGAGTTGCCCTCACGCAGCACAGGATTTACCGCGCTGCCCATCACCTTGGCATAGCGGGCTTTGATTTCCTTGTCGGCATCCGTTTGGGGATTTTCAGGATAGTCAGGCAGCTTGTAGCCCTGGCCCTGCAACTCGGCCACCGCCGCCTTGAGCTGGGGCACGGAGGCGGAAATGTTCGGTAGTTTGATGATGTTAGCTTCTGGGGCCACGCAAAGTTTGCCCAGGTAGGCCAACTCATCCGGGATCTGCTGGTCAGGCGTCAGGCAGTCAGGGAAATTGGCCAAAATGCGGCCCGCCAGAGAGATGTCCCGAGTTTCCACCGCGATACCGGAGGACTGGGTGAAGGCTTCAACGATCGGCAGCAGGGAGTAGGTGGCGAGAGCGGGAGCTTCGTCTGTCTTCGTGTAGATGATGGTGGGCTTGGAGGACATGTCGGAATGATTTTTGACCGTTCAGAGCTAGACGCACCTGCCGCTGAGCGCAACGGTCAAGGTGCCCGGCAAGCAGATGAAATGCGCAGAAAACGTGCTTCTTTTCTCTGGATTTCCGTAGCTCAATCGCGCTCCAGACACCACCCAGCGCATTTTTCGCGTCTGGACTGCGCCTTGATCCGTTTTCACCCGCATGGCTTCCACACTCACTCTCGGTTCCAAAGCACCCGCGTTTCACGCTGCCGTCGTCGGCGGGGACTATGCCCCTGGGGCAAAAGTCAAACTCAGCGATCTCACGGGGGAAACCGTTGTTCTCTATTTCTACCCGAAGGACGACACACCCGGCTGCACCAAACAGGCCTGCGCCTTGCGCGATGGCTGGGCGGATATCAGCGCCAAGGCGAAGGTCTTTGGGGTGAGCATCGACAGCGTGAAGAGCCACGAAAAATTCATCAAAAAACACGCTCTCCCCTTCCCCATCCTCAGCGATGAAGATCAGGCCATCGTCAATGCCTACGGCGTCTGGGTGGAGAAGAGCATGTATGGCAAAAAGTACATGGGCACAGAACGGACCACTTTTGTCATCGGGCCTGACGGTAAGATCAAAGCCGTTTTCCCAAAGGTGAAACCCGAAGAGCATCTGGCCCAGGTAATGGCGGTGCTGTAAATTCCGGAGGAGTGTTGTTTTTTACGAACCACTCCACGTGGCGAAGTGATCCCCCGCTTTTGCCCTGTCCCTCTCGCCTCTTTTCCAAACATCTTGTTAGGCAAAGTGGCACAAAAAAGGGGCGGCAAATCTGCCGCCCCTACAAGATCCGCGACCGAAGGCGACAGATCAGTTCTCAGTGAACTTACCCAGAGCGCGGAACTTCTGGTAACGACCTTCGAGAAGGTCTGGGATACTCAGTTTTTCCAGCTCAGCGATGGCATTCAGGACGGCATCTTTCAGGGACATGGCGGTGACGTAATGGTCATTGTGAGCACCCCCCGCAGGCTCTGGAACGATGCCATCAATGATGCCCAGTTTGGAAAGATCCTGCGCACTGAGTTTTAAAGCAGAAGCGGCCTCGGGAGCATGTTCGCGATGTTTCCAAAGAATAGCCGCACACCCTTCTGGACTGATGACGCTGTAGTAGGCGTTTTCCATCATGAGCACTTTGTCGGCCACGCCAATGCCCAAGGCACCTCCAGAGCCGCCTTCGCCGATAACGACGGCGACGATGGGGGTGCGCAAAAGCATCATCTCGCGTAGGTTAAAAGCGATAGCTTCGGCGATGTTACGTTCTTCCGCACCGATGCCTGGGAAGGCCCCGGGTGTGTCAATGAGAGTGACGATAGGCAGGCCAAATTTCTCGGCCATACGCATGAGGCGGAGGGCCTTGCGGTAACCTTCAGGATGAGCACTGCCAAAGTTACGGAGCAGATTTTCCTTAGTGTCACGGCCTTTCTGGTGGCCAATAACGACGACTTTTTTTCCACCCCACGTGGCAAAACCTGCCGGCATGGCTTGGTCATCACCGATGTGACGGTCTCCGTGCAATTCGGTAAAGTCTTCGCAGCAATGCTTCACGTAATCCAGCATGAAGGGGCGATTGGTATGACGAGAGATTTGCACGCGCTGCCAGGGATTGAGATTGGAATGGATTTCGCGCAGGAGGCTTTCTGCCTTTTTCTCCATGTCTGAGATCTGACTGGCCAGCTTGTCGCTGGGCTTAGCCGCAAATTTCTTTTTAGCCTCTTCGATCTCTTCGCGGAGTTTGACGACGGGCTTTTCGAATTCCAGGACGTGTTTCATGTAAAAAGGGGCGATTAACGAATAAAGTAGAGTTTGGAGCCATTGCGCACCAGGGCAAACATTTCTTCCAGGTCCTCTCGGGACAGGAAAACACCGGGTTCAGGGGCATCGTCTAAATCAGGGATTCCAGGCTCAGTCGGTGCCGGGGTGGAGGCAACAGGAGGTTTAGCAGGCGGAGGCGTGCGCAGTAAAATGTCTGTCCTTACACCGCGACTGCCAGGTAACCACTTGTCAGCCTCCGTGTAGCGAGGGTCGGTAGAAAGAATGGCCTTGCCGTCCAGCATGGCGGCTTTGCCTTTGATTTCCATGCCGTTTTCCACAGGCACTCGTAGCCCAGGTGGCAGGCGAACGTCCGTCGCATGGTATTCTTTGAAGAAGAATTCTTTTTCCCCCACCTTCCGCCAGAGTGTGACAGTTTTCTCGGACACATCGACCCGGATACTGAAGTCCATGGGCAAGATGGAAAGATGATCTCCTGGCTGCAAGACAGTGCCCATGAGCCCGTTGAGGCGGATGAGCATGTCCAGCGTGGTGCCCTGTTTGTTCGCAATCAGGGCCAGGGAATCCCCCGGCTGGACGATGTAGTCTTTTTTTCCCGTTTTGGATTCTGAGGCAAAAAGCTGGTCCAGATTGATCTCACCGATGATCCGCTTGGCCTCTATACAGGTAGGGGAGGCGGGAAACTGCGTTACCAGCTTGAAAAGACCATCCCTGCCCTCTTCGATGCGGCCGGCTTTGATGAGTTCAATGGCGGCGTCGAATCGTTTCGCACCTGGATCTACTGGTGGGAGATCACTTTTTTTGATGGTGGCGAGCTCTGCCTGGATACGTTTGTCTGGACGCAAGATTTTATCGTAAATGTAGTAGGCCGCAGCCATGCTGCCCAGCGTGATACCCAGGACGATGAGGAAGAGCAGGAGCTTGAGCTGCGCTTTGGCCATAGGGGAGGAAAACGCGTGCTAGCCCAAGAGGCCGCGACGCTTAAAGTCGAAAAGATTGATTTTCTGAGACTTCTCGATCATCTCCACCGTGAATTTCAGCAGGCAGATTTCCCAAGTATCATCCACACCGGAAATCACCGCGCGCATGGGGTTGCCTGAGACACGAATGTCCTCCAGAAGCTTACCACAGACCGCCTCCATGGGCTCATGGACGAGGTCTTCAGTCATGTCGTCCATCTTAAATTTAAAGCCATATTTCAGGATGGCGAGACGGTGTAGGTTGGCTTTGAGAAACTCGCCAAAGGCGTCTCCTTGGGGACCAAAACCATCAAAATCAAAGTCAGCGATTGCTGCCGGATCAGGACGCAAAATGAGAGGCTTTTCAGCCGTCAACTTGCCCTGGCGGATGCGCGTGGTGTTCACGCTGTCCATGAGTTCGGTCACCAGTTGAAACTCAAACTGGGTGGAACCAAAGGTATCTATCCGGCGGTCAGGCTCGTGTAGCACCTGGGTGTTTTCCAGGGCGTATTGGATATCGTACTCCGTGTGCATTAGGGGTTAGTCAGCATAGAACACAAAGCGTTCAGGGCGAATGATTTCTCCAACCGAGCTGAGCGACCTTTTTCATTTTCGAGAGAAGCCCGTTGGGGTCATTCGATCAGGATTCCAGTCAAAATCCGCTTTTCTGCCGCCTCCGCCGCAGCTTGGCTGCGCGCGTGGATGCGCAGCAACACCTCACCGACATGGATTTCCTGGCCGACTTTGCGCAGTTGGTCCACACCCACAGTCGGGTCCACAGGGTCGCTAGCCAGCACCCGTCCGGCCCCCAGTTCCAGCACGGCTCGCCCTAAAGTACCCGCATCCAACTTCATCAAGCGACCACTTGCGGTCGCCTTCATTTCATGAATCACGGGCACGCGGTGGATGTTTTGCATCTGCTCCAGGCTATCGGCCTTACCGCCCTGCACCTCCACCATCTGCTGAAACTTGGCCCAGGCACGCCCGTCCCGCAGCATCTTCGCCAGTTCGGCCCGGGAGGATATGGAAACCGCACACGCCAGGTCCAGAACGAGAGCTTCCAGATCCGGCGGCCCCTGGCCCTGGAGGCAGCGCACACATTCGATGACTTCCAGGGCATTCCCCGCAGATTCGCCCGTGGCCTCATCCATGCAACTGAGCCGGACACTGGCCCGCACCCCGAGTGCCCGCCCGACGGTGACTAGACTCTGCGCCAGTTCATGGGCCTGAGATTCCGTCTGCATGAAGGCCCCACTGCCGTATTTCACATCCAGGATCAGCCGATTCAGACCCTCCGCTAATTTTTTGCACAGGATGCTGGCGGTGATGAGCGGGATGCTCTGCACCGTGCCCGTGACATCGCGGAGGGCGTAAAGCTTCTTATCCGCCGGGCAAATGTTCGCCGTCTGGCCGACCATCAGGCAGCCAGTGATAGGCAGGGTCTTGTAGATTTCGGATTCGCTGAACTGGGTGCGAAAGCCGGGGATGGACTCCAGCTTATCCAAAGTGCCGCCGGTGATGCCAAGACCGCGCCCGGAGATCATAGGCACCCACACGCCATCGCAGGCCAGCAGGGGTGCGAGGACGAGGGAGGTTTTATCTCCAATACCACCCGTGGAATGTTTATCCACCCGCATGGGTGCAGCCTCGGGCCACTGCAGGACGGAGCCGCTGTGCAACATGGCCTCTGTCAGCGCGGTCGTTTCAGCCCCGCTCATGCCTTTGAAAAAAATGGCCATCGCCAGCGCGCTCATCTGGTAGTCTGGCATGTCTCCTCGGGTGAAGGCCGCTATGAGACCTGAAATTTGCTCCCGCGACAGTTCGCCCCCTTCACGCTTTGATTCGATGAGAGACGGAATGTGCATGGCCAGAGAGTAAGCCGTCCCGCCAGGTTTCGGCAAGAAAGGAACCAAGCCAGGCCTATTCCCTCATCTACCTGCACTTGCTGCTTGGAAGTGTCTCATTCCCCCCCTAGCATTCACATGAGACACACATGGACTGGGAATCACCGAAACTCTTGCTGCTAGCCCT
The DNA here is from genome assembly GCF_014203045.1 of Prosthecobacter dejongeii. Classification (NCBI taxonomy): domain Bacteria; kingdom Pseudomonadati; phylum Verrucomicrobiota; class Verrucomicrobiia; order Verrucomicrobiales; family Verrucomicrobiaceae; genus Prosthecobacter; species Prosthecobacter dejongeii. The sequence goes on along the minus strand of NZ_JACHIF010000002.1, from coordinate 467,969 downwards.
GCCCGCCTTGGCTTTGCTGCTGTGGTTTGAAAACCAGTCCACACATCCCATGGAGGGCTTGCGCAAACGATTGCTCCTGGTCGTGCGCGCGGTCGGCATCATGCTTGCCTTAGTGGCCTTAGCGGGTCCAGCGCGAGTTTCCCCGACAGGTAAAAAGGCCCTGGGCATCATTCTGGATGCAAGCCAGAGCATGGGAGCGGAAGGCATCGAAAAAGGGCTCTCTGAGGCACGCCGCCTGCAAGGCAGTCTGGGAACAGAGGCAGAAAGCTTCGTGGTGCTGCTGGGAGATGAGCCTGCCCTACTGCCCGAAGGGCCAAAGCCTGACATCACTCCTTTTCTCAAGGCTCATGGAGGCGACAGCCACTACACTGCCGCCGTGGACTACGCGCAGGCGCTTTTCCCCGCCGGGGCCAGCCGGGACATCGTCCTCATTGGAGACGGGCATGAAACCCGGGGCCGCCTGTTAGAGGCCGCACGTCAGGCCAGTGTCTCTGGGGTGCGCATTCACGCCATCCCCGTGGCAGGACCGCGCAAGCCCGATGCACGGGTGCGCGAGCTGGTGGCCAGCCGCAGCCGCCTAAATGAAGGCGCCACACTGAAACTCACCGCCCATCTGGAATCCACCCTGGAGGCGCAAGGCACGCTGAAGCTTTTCGAAAACGGCATTCAGGTAGAGCAAAGACCCGTCACCCTAAAGCCTGGCCAGCCCCTGACGGAAACCTTCACCCGCACTCCAGCAACACGCGACACTTTCAAATACCGTGCCGTGCTGGAAGGCATATCTGCGGATTCGATCCCGGCTAACAACAGTGCTCTAACACTGGTGGACGTACGCGGTCGCCTGCGCTTGCTTTATCTCGATAGCGAAGTGGGCGAGGCCACCTACCTGCAACAGGCCATGGCCAAAGAAGGTATCGAGCTGGATCTCCGGCAGCCTGGCAACATCCCCAGCACGCTGGATCAACTCTCCGGTTACGACGGCATCATCCTCAGCGATGTCCCCGCCCACTTGCTCGGTGAAGGGGCCATGAATGCCATGCGCGATTATGTGGACAAGCTAGGCGGCGGCTTCCTCATGCTCGGCGGGCCCAACAGCTTCGGCCTGGGTGGTTTCTACAAGACGCCCATTGATGACATCCTTCCCGTTAGGCTGAAAGCGCCCGATGAAGAGGAAAAACAAAGCGCTGCCGTGGCCATCGTGATGGACCGGTCCGGCTCCATGGCGGGAGAGAAGCTGGAGATGGCCAAAAGCGCCTCCATCGCCACCGCCGAGGTACTGGGGCGGAATGACTTCATCGGCATTTATGCCTTCGACAGCGAGGCCCACGTGGTGGCCCCGATGACCCGGCTGACCTCCACCGCCACCCTCGCGGGGCAGATTTCCTCGGTGGCCTCAGGCGGTGGCACGAATCTGCAGCCCGCCTTTGAACAGGCCCGCGAATCCCTGCGCCGGGTGAAGGCCAAGGTGAAGCACATGATCATCCTCACGGATGGCCAGACCTCCGGCACGGGCTATGAGGCCATGGCCGCCCAGTGCCGGGGTGAGGGCATCACCATTTCCACCGTCTCCATCGGTGAAGGATCGCATGTGGCGCTGCTACAAGCCATCGCCAGCAGCGGCGGTGGCCAGTCCTACACCACCACGGATGCTAGCAGCATCAGCCGCATTTTCACTCAGGACACCCTCATGCACACGGGCCGCATGATGCGGGAGGAACCCTTCATCCCGAACCTGGTGGAAAAGCACCCCATGCTGGCCGGTTTTGACAAATGGACTTCGCCAGACCTGCTAGGCTACGTCAAGACCATCCGCAAATCCACCGCCCAAGTCCCTTTGCTAACCGATACGGGCGATCCCCTGCTAGCCCACTGGCGCTTTGGCCTGGGCAAGGTCACCGCCTTCACGAGCGACGCGAAAAGCCGCTGGGCCTCCCTTTGGATCGTGCGCTGGCCGGACTTCAGCCGCTTCTGGTCGCAGCTCCTGCGCGAGACTGCCCGACCTCCGCAGGGCCGCCACATGGACCTGGCCACCGAGATGCGCGGGGATGATGCCCTGCTGCAAGTGGACCTGGAAGAAGATGCAGGCACGCGGGCCAATGATGCCCGCGTGCAGGCAGAAGTTTTTTTTGTGGCAGCCGATGCGCTCGGAGCCCCCTTGAGACCTGTGCAAAACCTTTCGTTAGGCCAAACCGGACCTGGTCGTTATGAAGGCAGTTTTCGCCCTGACCAACCCGGTGTTTATCTCATCCGCGCCCAAAGCGGGGCCGAGATGGTCTCGGCAGGTCTTGTCCACAATCCCGGCAGCGAGGCCAGCCTTGGCACGGTGAATGAATCCCTCCTCCAGCAGGCCACACAAATTACTGGAGGGAAGGTCCTACAGCCCGGCCAGGTGCCCGATCTCAGCCAGACCCGTGCGGTGCAGTACATTGAACTCTGGCCCTCACTCATCATGACCCTGCTGTTCCTCTTCCTAGTGGACTTGGCCATCCGCCGCTGGGAGCATGTGCAGGCTATCTGGGAACTGATCGTTCCTCAGAAAAAGTAGCACTCCATGACTCACCGTTCTCCCGCTCCTCCCCACTTGCCCTACCATGTTGTGGCCTGGAAGTCGGCCGTGACGATCCTCATCATCGCCCCCTGCGCCATGACAGCTGTGGGCTTGTGGTTGATGATGTTCATGATGGGCTCCTGGTCATCTCGATCCAGTTCCCCGGCTTGGGCGGCCTCACTAGCCCTGGTGACAGCCATCCTTCCCTGCCTGGTGGTGTATGCGGCGGCGGTTTCCATCTGGATGGAAAGGCGTACACGCCTCGTCACCCTGGTGCTTATGACAGGCATCATCGCCCTTTCTTTGGCACTGTATCATTTGGGTCCGAAACTTCTGCAACAGGCCACTGCTGAATCCGGCCCAGACACTCTTCGCCTCAACTCAGGCTTCATGCTTTACCTGCTTGTCTCAGGCTGGCTGCTGTGTCTTTGGGAAACATGTCGACCACGCAGGGCTGCAACAGCCGCCCTGATCAGCCAACCCGACAACGCCTAACCAACAAGGCAGCAAAACCAAACATCACCAGCACCAGCCTTGAAGGCTCAGGCACCAGGGCGATGCTGAGGATGCCACCGGTGTAAAGCTCGCTGAGATCCCAGGTAAGCCCAGCACTGAGAGCGGGAAGATCTAGGGAAGTGAAGCTGCCGCTGACAGGCTCTGTAAGACCTGACCAGTCGAAGATCTTCCAGGAATCATTCGCAGCAAAACCCGTCATCCCGTTCGGATTGCTGACCCTCAGCGTGATGTCCGTGCCGAGGCTGACCCGACCCAGGATCACCGCCAGGTCCGCCGCCGTGCTCGTCAGCGTATTGTTGCCTAAACCCGCGCCACTGAAGAGATCAAAAGCAAAAACGGATCCTGCCTGTAAGGACAGACTGCCGGTGCCACTGGTGGCCAGGATCAGATCTGCCGCCGTTGGACTCGGCAAGGTGGAGTCCCCGACGCTGAGCGTGCCCGCCACAATCGTGATGGAGTGATTCAAAGCTGGGGCGATGCGGCCCGTGCCACCAAGAGTCGCGCCAGGATGGACCCACACTGGCCCCGTACCGGTGGCCGAGCTAAGAGCTGAAGCATTGTTGGCCAAAAGACTGCCGCTTTGCACCACCGTATTGCCATAGGCATTGGCATCACTGGTTAGGCGAGTGACCCCCGTCGTGGTGTTGTCAATTCGCAGAGTGCCGGTGCCCGTGATGGCCTGCTGCATGGTGAGAGTGTTACTGCGTTTGGTACTGAGGATCGCCGTTGTGGCGTTCAGAAAGATCTCTGTGCTGGCCACACTGCCTGTCGTGCCTCCATTGCCAAGCTGGAGCAAGCCATTGCTCACGGTTGTGCTGCCCGTGTGCGGGCTGTCGCCTGTGAGGGTCCATGAGCCGGCGCCGTATTTCTCAATGCCCGTCGTCGCTATGGCAGCGTTGCTGATGCCGACAATCTCATTTGCGCCGACTTGTGTGCCGCCCAGGCGCAACGTGCGCGGCGCTGTGTTGCTGCCTTCCGAAAGGAACTGACTGGTGAACTTCACCGTGCCGGTGCCAGTGTTTTCCAGATTCGCCAAGACGGAAAAAGTATCGGCGATTACATCCGCATTGGTGATTCGAATGATGCGATCCGTCACAGAATCCACACTGCCGATGTAGCGCAGCGTTGAAACAGCTTGCACGGTCGCTCCAGTCACGGTGGCTCCACTCATGTCAAGGATGGCGGATTCCGAATTCTGGTCGCCCCGCCCCAGTGAACTGGGCAGCCCTGCATTCGCAAGGAAAGTGGCTTCAATGACACCAGCCAGCATCGTGGTTTTCCCCTTGTAAGTATTGGCAGGGCCCAGAGTCGCCACCAGGGAACCACCTGTGATGAGGCGGAAGTTTAGATTGTCTTCATTCACCCCAGCACCACCCAGCATGCCCGCACGAAAGTCACTGGCCACGGTGTTGTTATCCAGGGTGAAAGTGGAATAAGCCGTGGCACCACCCACCACGGCATTGCCCGTGCCGGTGCCATCCGTGCGCAGCCAGTCCACCGCCAAAGAAACGGCTGTGCTGCCGCTGCCTAGCTTCAGCACCCCACTGGTGCTGCCTGCGCCTAACGTCACTTCCGAGCTAGCCGAAATATTGCCCGAGCGAAGATGCAGCATGCCATTCACGATTCGTGTGGTGCCCGTGTAAGTGTGGGAAACCGTATCCAGATAAACCGTCCCCGGCCCCGTTTTTGTGAAGCCAGTGCTGGCACTGGCGGTGGCGTTGTTAGCAATGACCGAGCTGATGATCAAACCCGCCGCCGTGTTATTCTGGATCACCATCAGATCCGCTACCGCAGAAGAGATATTAGTGGAACTACTGCGCAGGGTCCCGCCACTGAGGGTCACATCCGCTGCTCCGGCCCCCTCCCCGACCAGGATGCCTCCAGTGGTGAGAACTTTCCCCGCAGCAATCGTCACCGCGCTGCCACCTGACGTGTTAAACCGCACCGTGCTTGTGGTTAGATTATCTGGCACACTCACCGTCGGCGTGGTCACATCGGCGTGACCGGAGAGCGCACCGCCTGAAGTATTTGTATATCCCCCAGCGAGGGTGGAAAGGCCTACAATGTTGCGCACACCACCGCTCAGCACGCCCGTTGCAGCCCAGTCGCTAGCGCCCACGGTGGCAAAGGCCATGCTGTCACTCGTCAGCACTGCATTGTCCGCTCCGCCCGTGGTGGTCAGCGTGCCGCTGCTGCCGGGCGTGAACCGCAGCATGCCTGCGGCAGATGGGCGACTGATAGCCCCCAGGGCCACATTCACGTTCATGCCGCCATTTTGTACCACCCGCAGTTCACCGCTGCCCGGACTGACGGTCACCGCGCCAAAAGCTTGGCCCACCGTGCCGCCGCTCCGGCCCGTCACCTGCAGCACTCCGCCGCTGAAAATGGCAGGTGCCCCTGAACCCAAAAGGTTGTCCACCGTGGCCACCGGCGCATTGGCAAAATCCAGGTTCAAAATGCCACCATTGGCCGTGATACTGCCATTCACGGTAGGGCTGGCCCCACGAATATTGGTAGTCCCATTGCCACTCTTGGTCACCCCCAGTGTGCCCGTGCCTGTTTTGGCGATGGGATCTGCGACATTGATGGTGCCATTGCCTGCAAAGGTGACTGCGATGCTGGCCGTGCCGGAGTGCAGGATCGAGTTCCCGCTAGCCACATCAAAGTTCAGAGTGCTGCCCGACTCGGCCTGGAGTCGCAGGTTCGCTCCCAAAGTCACCGTTCCAGCCATCGTGTTGCTGCCGCTCAAGCTGCGGATCGCCCCCTGATTTCCGACCCCCGTCCCGCTGACGGTCATGGTTTCAGGCGTGGTGATGCCGCCACTCAACTCCAGGGCGGCCCCGCTGCTCACCGTTGTTGTCGCACTCGTTCCCACAGTGCCTAACGCATTGTTATGCGTGATGCGCAGCGTGCCTGCCGAGATCGTGACCGTGCCCGAAAAAAGGTTATCTCCCCCCAGGATCAGAGTCCCCGTTCCTTCCTTCGTGATCGCTGAAGTAGAGGTCGTCGTATTGACCCTCCCTGTCACGGTGATGTTGCCTGCCCCGCCAAAGGTGATGGGCACGGTAGCAGCGGAGATGGAAACCGCCGTCGCACCGCCGGCGGGACTCAGGATCAGTTCCCCGGCATCCGACTGAATACGGGTATTCGTGAGGGCCACGGTCTGGGTAGTGATGGTATTTATGCCGCTGACATTCCGCAAGGCTCCAGCCAGATCCACACCACGGCCTGAAAGGATGATTTGCTCCGCCGTGCTGATGCCGCCGGAAAGCAGCAGCGAAGCCCCGGTGAGGACTTGCGTATATCCAGCCCCCGTACCCAGGGCCAAACCGTGGCGTATCTCTAGACTGCCACTGTTCACCGTCGTCTGCCCGGTGTAGGTATTGGCCCCGGCCAGCACCGTCTTGCCCGGACCATTCAGCAGCACGCTCACCGCCCCAGTGCCATTGTTCTCCATCACGGAATTCACAGTCAGATCCGAAGTTGAAAAGTTGGTTAGGATCACTTGCCCCACGGCATTATCTGCCCCACCCGCTGTCAGCTTGCCCCCATTCACCGTCAGTCCATAGGCAGCGCTGACAGCCTGAATGCCACCGACTGCGCCCAGCCGCAAGGTCTGCCCGGCTGCCATTTCCAGAGAACGACCTAACCATGTATCCGTCATAGAAACCGTATTCAGGTTTGTTGTGCTAGCACCAAAGGTCACCACCTGAGTGGAGGCATTGCCCACCTGGAGGTTCGCCGCCGGGGCATCGGCTTGGACGGTGCCGGTGCCATGCACCGTATCACCTGTGAAACTTGTGAGTGTCCCTGTCGGAGCTGCCGCCCAGGAACTGCTGCCACTGGCGCTGGTGAAGGTGGCCCAGGCTCCCAGGAAGGGAGTGGGCGTTGTCGTCGTAATGCTGCCAGAACTAGGTGCCTTGATGGAAAGCACCCCGTTGCCAGTCCTGCTCACGGCGCCCAACGCCAGATTCATGGAGCCACCCGTGCCCGAGATGAGTTCAATCTCTGAGCGATTCTGCGCCACCGTCACATCGCTAAACGTTTGGCTGTTGGTCACACCATCCTTGCCACGCAGCCTCATCACCGTGGTCAGCGCATGACCGCCAAAGAGGTTCAGGGCACCCGGTGTCACGCCATTGTAAAAGATATCTGAAGCGGGTGCGCCGGTGGCAGAAAAATCGAGCACGTTGAGCCCGCCCTCCGCCGAGACTGGCAAGGTAGGGAAAGCGGGCACCACAGCGCGGCCAAAGTTCGTCGAGCCTGTGTAAGTATTCGCCGCCGTGTAGGTCATGGATAGGGCCGCCGTGGCGGTGGTGGGAAGCAGGGCGGTGCGCGTGAAGGAGTAGCTGCCGCCCATCTCCGTGATGGGCGAAGTGATGAATGAGTTAATCACATTCGTGTGCGTATGGATGCGTGCATCGCCAATGAGGGCCACCCCCCCAGCAAGCGTGACGCTGGAGTCCATGCGGATAGCCCCCCAGTTGGTCGTGCCACCACCTCCGGCAATGCGGAAAGGGACATTGTAGGTGACATCCGTGCCTGTCAGTTGCACCACGGAATTGGACTCCACCACCACGGCGGTGAGATTGGGGAAAATGGTCTGTGAACCGAAGCCTAAAAAGATACCGCCCGCATCCCCCTTCAGCGTCAGCAAGCCCGTGAGGCCGGTATTGTTCGCGGTAAAGCGGACGAACCCGATGGCTGTGCCGCTGTTTTTCTGAATCGTCAGATTGCTGGCATTCACCGGTAGCAAAAAGTTCACCGCCGAGACCGCCGTGCTGCTGCCGGAGGTGCTCAGATTGCCAATGTTGATGATCGGTGCCGAGCCCGTGAGGTTCAGCGAACCCGTGCCGCTGAAATGATAGGCCTGGTTTGTCGTGGTGGGGGCGGCGCTCAGCGGTAGAAAATCCAGACCTGTCGCATTGATCGCCGAATTGACCGTGATGGTGCCGCCCACGGCGCTGGAGGAACTGCCAAACTGGGCCAGTCCATCGTTCCAGGTGGTGTTGGAAAGGAGTGTCGGGCTCCACCAGTTCGCCGTGCTCGTGTCCCACACGCCAGCCCCGTTTTGCACTCCAGTCGTTCCGGTATTTCCGTCAAAGATGAGCTGCCCCAAAGAGGGCACAGAAAAGCTCAGCAGCAGGGTCAAAAAGAGGCGCTTCATGGTTCACGGTGGGTTCCCTGCCCGTCCCTCATGACCGTGGACATCCCTGAGCCGGAATGGCCGCTTTCGCGAGTGTGACAGTTGGGGGGGTAACCAACTGTTTAGCAGCGCCTATGCCAGGATGTGAGGTCCTCGCTACACGAGACCACATCTGGCACAATCGTATCAATAGCCGTCAGGGTCTGACGGCTTGCTCGCTGCTTGGGAATCACGCCTCCTCTACGCTGCCATCTTTTTCCAGAGCCTTCACTCGGGCGGAGAGATGCGGAAGGCGATTGATACTGGCCAAGCGGCGGCGTTCATCCATCACCGGCACCGCCGGGAAGCCCATGTACGTAGCCTTGCCCGCAGGGATATCTTTCGTCACCCCACTGCGCCCGCCCAGCGTCACGAAGGACCCCACGCTGACATGCCCCGCCACGCCCGACTGAGCAGCGATGACCACGTAGTCGCCAATGATGGCGCTGCCGGCGATGGCCGTGCCAGCCACCAGGATGCAATGCTTTCCAATGACTACATTGTGGCCGATCTGCACCAGGTTATCAATCTTCGTGCCTTCACCGATCCAGGTGCGGCCAAAACGGGCGCGGTCCACCATGGTCCCAGCACCGATTTCCACATCGTTATCAATCTGCACAATGCCTGCCTGGCGGACTTTGCGATGCCGGCCTTTTTCAAATTCATAACCAAAACCATCGGCACCGATGACCACACCGGAGTGCAGAATGACGCGCTCGCCCAGCTCGCAAGCCTCATGCACGGTCACATTCGCAAATAGCTTCGTCCCGGCCCCGATGACGGCATTGCGACCGACAAAACAACCCGCACCAATCTCGGCCCCGTCGCCGATTTCAGCCCCGGTTTCGATCACGGCGCAGGCAGCGACGGAGATCTTGCTGAGGTCCGCCTTCACACCCTCCGCAATCACGGCGCGAGGATGAATGCCTGCCTCAAAAGCTGCCGCGTGGAAGCCATAAGTATCCACCACTTTCTCAAAAGCGCGGGATGGATCCTCCACCGCGATGCACGCCACTTTGTCTGGGCAGCCTTCCATCCCCTTGGGTACCAGCACCGCCGTAGCGTGGGTGGCCGCCAGCTTATCCCGATAGCGGGCATCATAAAAAAAGCTCAGGTCCCCGGCTGCGGCTTCTTTGAGAGAGGCGAAGCCCGTGATGCGGGTGTCTGGACTGCCAGAGAGAAGTTGGCCTTCCAAAAGTTCAGCTAATTCAGAAAGGGCGATGTTCATGGGGGCCGCCCTCTCTCACAATCTGGCCACAAAGGCGAGAGCGAGTTGAAGCAAAAACAACGTTTTTTTCCGCCGATCAAATCTGACTTTTCTGGATCTTTAACCAGCACTCACGAAATCTCCAAGGCTGACACTGTCTCCCCATTTAAGCTTGAAGCCTAACGGATGGGAGACAGAAAAAAGATGTTTGGTTGATGACAAGAGCATTACATTTATTGCATTGTATTTGCATATTTAAACCCAAGTCTTTTTTGGATCTGTATCTCCCCCCAGAGTCAGGGACTTGAGGCCTCGGCGTTTGCCCACAAAAAAGGCCTTCGCGAAGGAAGGCCTTTCATGAATAAGGAAGAGGTCAGTGCTGCTATTACGCACCACAGGTGACGTGGCAGGCCGGGGCCAGCTCCCGCACTTCATCGGCCACCGGGGCGCTCATGTCCGGGTTGGGCTGCTGGGCGCTGAGGCCCAGTGCCTGAATGAGGGCCAGGTCTTCCTGCGCCTGGGGATTGGCCGCCGTCAGCAGCTTATCACCGTAGAAGATGGAGTTCGCACCCGCAAAGAAGGCCAGGGCCTGTGCTTCGCGGCTGAGATTGGTTCGGCCTGCGCTGAGGCGGACCTTCGCACGCGGGATGGCGATGCGGGTGACGGCGATCATGCGCACCAGGGAGAAGCTGTCCACCTGCACGTTGTTACCCAGCGGGGTGCCTTTCATGGGCATCAGGGCATTGATCGGCACGCTTTCCGGATGCGGATTGAAATTGCTGAGCACTTCCAGCATTTTCAGGCGGTCCTCGATGGTTTCGCCCAGGCCCAGAATACCACCAGCGCAGACGGACATGCCGGCATCCTGCGCATGGCGGATGGTGCTGAGGCGGTCCTCAAAGGTGTGGGTGCTGACGATGTTCGGGTAGTGCTCTGGGCTCGTGTCAATGTTGTGGTTGTAGGCAGTGACGCCGGCTTCTTTGAGAACAGCGGCTTCCTCAGCGCCCAGTTGGCCCAGGGTCACGCACACTTCCATGCCCAGCGTGGCCACGTCTTTCACGATGTCCACCACCTGGTCAAACTTCTGGGTGCCCACGCGCACACCTTTCCAGGCAGCGCCCATGCAAAAGCGAGTGGAGCCACTGGCCCGGGCTGCCCGTGCGCGCTCCATGACATCGGCCTTCTCCATCAGTTTCTCCGCCTGCACTCCCGTGGTGTAGCGGGCGCTCTGGGCGCAGTAGCCACAGTCTTCGCTGCAACCACCCGTCTTGATGCTCAGTAGAGTGCATAGCTGCACCTCATTGCCAGTCCAGTGCTCTTCATGGACGGCACGGGCCTGCTTGAGGAGATCGAAGAAAGGCTGGTGGTAGATGCGATGGAGGTCGGCGTAGTTCATGCGCTAAGTGCTGTGACGCCTTTGCCACGAAACAACCGCGAGGGCAAAACGAATTTGGGATTTCCGCCGCCATTGTCCAAAACCTGCCCAGGCCCTACTGCGTCCAGCGTCCGCCCTGGCCCAACGCCACCTTCCAACCGCGCAGGTGCATGAAGGAGTAGTCCGTCTTGCCGATCGCGCCGATCATCGGCGCCCCTGTGGCCCGTTTCCAGGCCCGGCTCATGCTTTCCCCAGTGTGGCAGCCCCAGCTCTGGCAATAGGCCCCACGGGCAAAGGCGCTGCGATGCAGTCGTGGCAAATCATTTTCATGCAGCCAAGTGGTGGAGGCAGCATACACGTCCGAGCTGTAATCAAAGAGGAAGCAGTACTTGTTCGAGTGGCCGAAGAATTCAAAACCCGAAATCTTGCTGCGGGCACGGGACACGGAACCGCCGCCCCGGTTGATGTAATTGATCACGTCTTCCTTTGTGCGGAACCACACCAGATTGATGCCGTAGGTGCTCTGCACGGACTCCACGTGGCTGGTCAGCGGATCGCGATCCTCCCCCGCACGGCGCAGGTAGGCATCCCGATACACCAGCCAGGTGATGATGGTGCCCTTCGGCTGGGTGCGCTGCAGTTCCTGCATGCGCACACGGGCCGGGCGGACGAAGTTTCCCCACCACCGATCATGCTGCTGCGCGGGCTGGCGCAGGTCTTCCCACTTTCTCAAAGCCGGGCCGCCAGAACAAATGATGTATTCATTCTGGGCCTGGGCAGCGGTGCAGGAAAGCACCATGGTCACCAGGAGGAGAAACGCGGCTCTGACCAAATGGGGGCGTGTAGACATAACGGTAGATTAAAGACAGCCCGGCAGCATAGGCAATGCCTACTTCAAGGGGACCAGGTTGAAATCCTTGAACTGCACCTTCATCGGCGGGCCCTGGTGGATCTGCAGGCCCAGCAGGCCTTCCTTCGGCGCATTGGCGGCGTCTTCATCCGTGACGTCGATGGTCTGCTGACCATTGATGAAATGCTGCACGTGGTTGCCCTTGGCGACGATCTTGTACTCGTTCCAGTCTTCGCTTTTGATGCTGGCCTGGATCGCTTCGCTATCACCCACCGTGCCGGCTTTTTCGACCACGGTCTTTTTGCCACCGTCAGCCGCTGGCTTGATCACCGTCTTTTCCCCGCGCAGGGCCAGGATGCCACGGCCCTTTTCCTCGTAGAGAATACCGCTGTATTTCTTGCCCGCTTCAAAGTCGGCCTGGTAACCGCTGAGCACTGGGCCAAAAGTACCGGCAGCGAGTTCCTTGCTGCGATACTGCACGCCGGAATTGCCCTTCTCGATGCGGTATTTGAAGGTCAGCTCAAAGTCCCCCACCGTGCCGCCTTTCCAGACGAGGAAGGTGTTATGCTTGATGATGCCCTTGGTCGGGTCCGCCGGGTCCGGTGGCGTGATGCCCGTGATGGTCCCCTCCTGCACGCTCCAGAGATCCTTGTTCCCCTCCCAGCCCGTGAGGTCTTTGCCATTAAAAATCTGGACAGGTTCAGCAGCGGAGACGGCGAAGGCCAGCGCGGCAAAGGCAGGAATGAGGAAACGTGCTTTCATGGTTGGAGAATGGCCCGTTGTAACGTGCCACCCGGAACTTGTCTATCGGATTGCAGTGCCAGATCGCGTTTGAAGGATTTGTGAGGGCGGGTCTGACTCAAGAGATTCCGCCAAACTCACCGCAGAAAGCTCCTCTCTTACACTTCGGGCAGCTCCGGCCCTCCAGTTCCTGAGTGTCCATTAGTTCATTGCGGCGGCAGTGTGTACAACGCATCGTGTCACGTTCCGGATCACGCTGCGTCTGCCGCCCACAATGCAGGCAAATCAAGCTCACCTCACAGCCCCCTCGATCTCTCCAAAAAGCCAGATAGTCTTTTTCGACCACCCTCAGACGCCCCATCTCCTTCTGGTAAAATTCGCGACACTCATCTTCATCCCCAGGATGATAAAAGAAGTGGCGTTTGCCCGAACCATCCGTCAAATAAGGATGTCCATCGCTCCAAGACTCGATTTTGAAACCACAGACATTGCAGGAAAAGTCGGTGCATTCAGCCATGGTAGGAAATCGAATTCAGGCCCCAATACAGAAGCACTCTTAAATGAGCTTTTTGACATCTTGGAGCAGTGATTGAATTTCCTTATAGCTTGAAGGCTTCTGTACGGCCCATTTTGTGATGAACATCCGATGAATCGCGTCAATTGTTAAGCCATCACTTCTAGAGCAAATTTTTGAACTTAGCTGTTCAAACTTTTTTTTGGTTTTTAATTGCATCAACTCTACTTTAAATTCATCTAAGCCTTTACTGCCGAAAAACATTTCAAAAAGCCTCCAAGCAGTATCGTCATCCCAGATACAATCTTCAGGATCTATTTCTGGTAAATAGAATACTCTCGTTCTGTAGAATTCGATAAATCGCCGCTTGATGTCACGCTGCTGACTCTGCCGCAAATTAGGTGCCTGGTCACCTCCATCCGAAGGCAAGCATAAAGTCTTCATTTTTAGCTCCGTCATCGCCTCAATGGCATCATCAAAGATCTTATTTATCCCCAATATAAATCCTCATATTGAGAATTGGGGATCATTGAAGGATCCATTAAAGGACCAGACGGTTTTTTACCACCATCTAAAATCATAACGACATTTTTCTGATCATGACTAGAAAAAACCACTGAGTCTTTTTTCATCTCATCACACCCTCCAGGTATAAAGCAAATGTCGAACATGTGCGCACATGGCACAACTTCGTCGTCGATTACTCTTTGCAGAATCATTTGAGCTAACCTGTCTTCCACTCTCAGGGTCATCTTGTCACTGATTTGATGTCCAATGTATCCAAATGCCTCTCTAGAGCTAACGCCTTGTACAATTCTAAACGTTCCGCTTGGGTCAGGTGAAAATACTTTTATGGCTGCTGGAGGTAAGCCATTGATCAAAGTTGGCGAGTGCGTACAAAACACAATTTGAATTCTTTGCTTGATGCAAATGCTTGCCAGATAGCGCATGAGTTCCTCCTGCGCACCAGGATGCAATGAAGTCTCCGGTTCATCTAACAGTAGCAAGGAACCTTTTTTTGCGTAGCTCAGTTCATGTAGTAAAAGCATAACTGCCGACTCTCCACTGCCAGCAAATGCATCTGTATACTTCGCCTTCTCCGTCTCTAAAAAAACCGAATAACCAGGTTCTCCAAAAAGCGCGTGTTTCACTACCTTTGCGCCCCTGTAACTTCGTCCCAAAATTTTCTCTGCAACCCTAAGCATATCCTCACGGATCACAAATTCTTGAGGCCGCGACTCTATTGAGAAGCGATAGTCATACTGCTTATCGAGGGCATTTCTTAACACTTTTGAGCGCATTCGCAAATGGCCCTGAATGCCCGGCGTAGGCGGTCGTACTCTGTGAAACGCTTTTTCGAAGGCATTTGGAATGGCTCTAAAGTTAATATAGATTACCTCTTTTTCGACTGGAGGGTGCCGCACCCCCATCGTCATTCCATATGCCGCAATTGGTTCACTAGTGTCGAAAAGGTCTGGCTGTCCTTTTTTGTTGATTCTTCTCTTAACTACTTCATCTCCAGTGCCATTGTATGAATAAACGAAACAATGCCGATCTTCTGGCCTTAGATTTTCAATTGGGTCCAGTGCGGTCGTGAACCAATAAGTACTAACAGACTTGCCTTTGGGTACTCCAAAGAGCGCCTGTAGGGCTGAGCTTTTACCGCAGCCATTTTGCCCAACAAATGCAGTAATTGGAAATTCAAAATCAACTCTGGCATTGGCCGCTAAATTGCGAAAACGCGGAAATCTGATATAATCAATATAGGATGGGAATAAGCCAGCCGCCTTATCACTGGCAATGGTGGTAAAGTCAGGATTCATTATGAATACAAAGAAATGCTTCTGCGCAGATTATGTAAGCGCAAGGGATGGTGAAAATTTCTCAGAAGCTGATCCCATTGCCATTCGACGCCCAACCAAATTTTGTTCTGGTGGCTGCCTATGACTAGCGGGCGTCGTTAATAAAGTTTTGGCAGCGTTACCAAGACATTCCGCCAGTTTAACAGGCACCGCATTTCCAATCTGGCGCAAGGCTTCGCCCCATGCGCCAGTAATTACGTAGTCGTCAGGGAATGTCTGGATGCGTTTGGCCTCGAAGACCGTGAAATACCGAATGCTGCCATCGGGGTAGCGGATCATGTTTTCACCTCCAGGTACACCGTGTCCTCCGGCTTTAATGGTCTTGGCTGGAAGATCATAACAACTGCCGGTGTGCCCGGGATAACTTCGGGCACCGTCGCGAAAAATATGATCTGGGATGCCATGGTTTTCGTTGGGATGAGGCACATCTCCCAAGACATCACGGGTTGTTCTCCAAGGCTCTCCCTCGGGAGCAAAGAGAACGTAGTCTCTTTTGATAGCTTCAATCCTTCCAGCGAGCGAAGGGCTGAGTTGAGGCCTCTCGCTTTGGGGAACCCGGTGACGGTCCCAATACTCTCCTGTCACATATTGATCATAGAGTAGCCGTTCTTCGGTATGAGTCGCCTTGGGGAATTGCCATTTTTGATCAATATCCTCTCTCACGCCGACGATGATAACGCGCTCACGACACTGGGGGACACCGTAGTCGGCTGCGTTCACCAGACGGTGCGATATACTGTATCTGGTGCCTTTATTGGCGCGCGGACTAATCGCCAATAACTCATTCAAGTGATCGCGCCAATCAATGCCATGCTCCGCTGACAAGCATGGATGCCCGAGGCGGAACAAAATGTATGAGAAATAGTCGGCAAAAGATTCGCGGAGAAGGCCCTTCACGTTTTCGAAGATAAAGAGCTTGGGCTGAAGGACTTCAATGGATCTAATCGCATATGGAAACATATCCCGGTGATCCAAGTTCGCCTGATGCTTGCCCCCCAAAGAGAACGGCTGGCAAGGTGGTCCACCTGCCACGACATCTACCTGACCCAACTTACTAAAGTCGTAGTCTTTGATGTCTCCACAATAGACCCTCTCCGGTGAAAAATTAAGACGGAGCGAGGAGCAAGCATCCTTATTCCACTCGACAAACGCAGCATGATCAAACCCGACCAGATCAAGCCCTTTGGCAAGACCACCAGCACCAGAGAAGATTTCTACCGATCTCATACTACGGAGCCTCCTAGCGTGCTGAGATGCTTCTTTACGCGCTCAATGATCACTTCCGGCTTCGCAGCTATACCTTTGCACTTATCGGCCCAAGCACGTCCTGGATGAATCACATCCCAAGCGCTGCGGGCCTGCTCAAATCGGCCATTCCCCGGAGTATGGTTTCCAAAGCCATCCACTACAGTATTCCACAGAGGTTGAGTAATCTTGATCAGAGCGGCCTCAACCGTGCTAATCATGTCCGATCCGTCACCTTCAAAAATGACGAACCGACACATGAAATCCTTCGGATTGAGATCGGGGGCCTTTGCAATGTTGTGGCTGTGCTCTCGAAGCCGCAGATAGAGTTCAGTTGAACGATCTGTTTTCAGATGTGAGGTGCGTGCTTGTCGCCAGCCTTTGGGAACTGCCTTTCCGACATAAATTGGATATCCGTAGGAGAGCCGATTTAGTTTGCCATACTTCCCGTAGATCGAAGACTTTCCTGTATAATAAATTGCATAAACGCCTGTGCCGCAAAAGCGCTCTTGTGGTGGCAATTCTAAAACGGGCGTGCCATTGAAAAAACGGACCCCGTCTTTAACCAACTCAGCGAAAGCGTCATTACGATAGACGTGTTCTTCGCGATCAAAGGGGCGACTATGCATACTATGGAAAGGAAAAATTTAAATAGATGGACATTACACATTAGCATATGCGCAACAAGCAAGATGCACGAATTGTGCGTAGATCGAAATGATCTTAACGCTTCAGCGCCGCCGCCCACTCCTTCTCTTTGAAGCCCACCAGATGCACACCTGCCGTCTCATCCAGCGCGAAGGGGCGCTTCACCAGATTACCATTCTCCGCGAGCATGGCCAGGGCTTCGTCGGTGGACATCGCAGGCAGTTTGTCCTTCATGCCGAGGGCGCGGTAGTCCTGGCCGGAGGTGTTGAAAAGGGGGCGGAGGTCATCACCTTTAGCCGCGAGCATGGAGCGCAGCTCGGGCACCGTCGGCGGGGTCTCGCGGATAGCGATTTCCTGATGGGCGATGCCCTGGGCCTTCAGCCACTTGAGGGCATTTTTGCAGGTGGAGCAACCCTGATAGGCATAGACTTTCAGCATACAAAAGAGGGGACTAAAAGTTACCAGCCTTTGGTGGCGGCTCCAGCGCCGATGAGTTCTTCGGCCTCGTCTTCCACTTCCTCGCTGTCTTCCTCCAGCGGGGCGAAGCGCTCGGACCGGAAGCCGAGTTCTTGCTTCACCGAGGAGTGCGGGTCTTCGGGATTTTGCAGTTCCTTCAGCAGTACAAGGATGTCGAATTCGGCATCGGTCAGCTTCAGCTCGGCATCGTCATTGACGCTGAACTTGGGGTTCGAGCGTCCTACGGAGATGGACCGGATGGTGTAGGCGCGGCCTTTCTTGGGCAGGGCGCGGTAGAGGTCATAGACCCAGGGCTCGAATTGATCGTTGATGCAGACGACTTTTTGGCCAGTGGTAAACATGCGGTAAGAGGAGGAAAAGCGGGGTTGGCCGTTGTTTGCAGTCGTTTGCGGGTGTTGGCAATGGTTTCTCGAAGGAAGGCGAAGTGAATGCTAAGCATGGGCCTTGAGAATCTTTGGACAAAGCCCCCCTCCCAAGAATGAGCGTCCAATTGCAAAGTGCACTAAATTAGAAAGGATTCGCTTTTTCCTACCAACAGACTTAGATGACAAATTAACTTTGTGGAAAAAGCCCCACTTCCTTTAGCTCAAGATTTAGTGTCAACTGAAGCATCATTTTTTGATCGCTTAACGAGTCTTGCCATCAGCACCTTGGGCATCCCTGTGGCACTGGTTTCGATCGTCGAACAGGACCGTCAGGTCTTCCCTTCGCGCTGTGTGCTTTCAGGGCCTCTCGTCGGCGTGCAGGAAACCCCCATTTCCCATTCCATTTGCGCGCATGTGGTTAGGCTAGACACGCCTTTGATCATCAATGATACGCGCGAACACCCTTTGACGCTGGATAATCCGGTGGTCACGGAGGTGGGTGTTCTAGCCTATGCCGGGTTTCCTTTGATCAATGAGCTCGGCCTGCCCTTTGGCGCGTTTTGCGCCATTGACTACAAACCTCATGTTTGGTCTGCCTCAGACGTGGAAATCTTGCGCATGCTCGCGCTGCAAGTCACTAGCGAGATTCAACTCAGGTCTGCCTTAAACCGAGCGCAGGAGGACTATGCGGCTCTCAATGAACTGGAAAAAAATCGGGCGAAGATCAATCGAGCGAATCGGCATGATCTGCGCACCCCGTTGAATTCGATGATGCTCAGTCTCCAGGCCATCGAGCAGTTTGGCGAGGTGAATGAAGACCAGAAAGAATATCTGGAGATGGCGCACCGGAACGGTCTTCTCATCGCTGGCATGGTGGATCAGATGCTGGACATCGGTAACGTCCATCATCTGGGCAAAGCGGCGCTGCATTTACGCCCAGCGAAAGCGGCAGACCTTTTATCAGCAGCTCTGGATCAAACGGTCATCCTGGCGCTCCAAAAGAAAATCGAACTCACTCACACCTGCAGCAGTGAATCATGGCTTTCGGTGGACCATGACAAGATCGTGCGAGTTCTGGCGAACTTGATCAGCAACGCCATTAAATTCACTCCTGCTCAAGGTCGAGTCACGGTTCAGATTCAAGATGTCGCCAAACCTCATGCGTCCACACAAGTGCGTTTTAGTGTGGTGGATAGCGGCATCGGAATCCGGCAAGATCATGTGGGTTTGATCTTCAATGAAGGTTACCGAGTCAATCCAGACGCGCTCACGAAAGACTCCACCGGGCTGGGACTGGCCTTTTGCAAAGCCATCGTTGAGGCGCATGGAGGGCAGATCGAAGTCAGCAGTGAGTTTGGCAGGGGCAGCCACTTTCATTTCACGCTGCCACTGTCCGTGGGGATCTGAGAGAAAGCGGAGTGCCCCCTCGACTAGAGTTTCCCGCTTTCCCGCAGGTGCTGTTTGAGTCGGAGCTTCACCTCGGCGATGACCTCGGGTTTTTCCACACAACCATGCCAGTAGGGCACCACGAGTTCTGTGCCCGTGGAAAGGTGGGAACTGGAGTAGGGCACCACGCGGTCGCTGCTGTCTTCCAGCGGTCCTTTGCCAAACTGGCCGACGATGCTGTGATGCGGCACCGGGATGGGCTGTGCATTCAGCGCTTTCAAATAGGGATGCCGGGGCGAGAGTGTGCCTAGGCTGACAAAACCAAACGTACCCCAGTCACGCATCTGCGGGGTCAGGGAATCAATGTTCCCGGTGACGATCTCCTTTGCTAAGACCATGGAATCTGTGGGCAGACGAATAAGAGTAGAAAGACGCGAGACGATGCCGCGATCTGCCATGGAGCTTCCCTTATGTGGCACTGCGATGAATATGAGCCGCTTGATGTACGGCTGCTTTTCAAAACGCAGTGTGTTCTTGAGGCGCTGCAGGGTGGACTTAGAGACTCTGAGCTTTTCCGCCTCGCAGTTAAAATAGGCGTTCCAGATGCCATCACCACTGTCAATGGTCTGCATGCGGCTAAGAAGGCCGCCCATGCTGTGGCCCACCATGACCATTCGATTCATGCCGGGGTCATCGCCTTCTGGATCCAGCCTTGCGCGGGCCTGTTCCAGTGATCGGCGGAGTTGCCAGGAGGTGGAAGGCACGGCCATGCCGGAGGGGTAAAGGAAGTACCAGGGCTGGTAGTGCGCCCGCAGCTCGGGATCGGAGTAGATGGCGTTGATCGTGTTGTACCAGATGTGGGGGTCTGACATCAGCCCATGCACGAAGACCACAGGGATGCGTTTGGGATCATAAATTTCCAGGCGATAGAGCTCGGCATCGTTCAGAACTTTGTCTGGAAACAGCAGGCCGGTGAGGGAAAAGCGGCGCAGGAAACCATCATTGAGCGCCAGTTCCTTGGAGGCTGTGTAGTTAGCCGCCAGCGTGGTATTGCGCCCAGCCACCGTCGCCTTCGGCTGACGCAGCGGATTGTAAAAATGCAGATGGCAGGCTCGCGGCAGATCGGCCTGGGGGGGATCAAATTCCAGAACGGCCGTCAGCGTCAGTTGTGCCCCATTCAGAGGCATCATGGGGTACTTCGCTGCAAGTTCCTCTGAATGCAGCACCTGCCCGACGACAGGCACCCCAAGGCCAGGCTCAATGACAGGTTCACAATCCCGCGCAATGCGCACCTTTTCCGCTAAGATAAGGCGGTCCAGGCTGGCAGGCGAGACCTCCAGGGGATTTCCTGGGCCGGGCTGGAGATTGACCGCATAACTGCCCTTTTTACCTTGAAAGACGCTGCCTGTCTGCCAGTCCCGTGGCAGCTCGCCACGGGACCAGTCTTTCAGCATGAAGCCCAGGGCACGCTCATAGGCAGCCTCAGCCTCCCGTTTTTCTTTGCGGGTGGTCCGTGGGTTTTGCAGGGCGTCCCAGGCCTCCGCAGCACGTTCCAGATTCACGCCTACACGCCTTTCGGTCAGCCCAGGCCACGTCCACGCGGGCTCCCGCACCTGCGGGGCCTTGGGCGGGCCGATGCAACTGGCCAGGAGCAATATAAGAGCACTGAAACAAAGAAAATGGCGGGAGAGCACGGCGGATGGTGGGCCATGCGGGCCAGCGAGCAAGCACTTTGCTTATTTCGCTGACTTTTGGGCTAGCTTCGCCTCATAAGCCCGGCTGTAGCGCATGAAGGTAAAAAAAGCAGTCGCCACAGCGATCCAAAATCCGGGGAACCCATCCAGAAAACCGCGCCGCAAAAGATAAGCGCGGACAAAGCGCCACCAGGGCCTGAAGGCCACAGCCACCACGGACCAGCCGCGTCCAGACGCCTTTTCATGATCGGCAAAGACATCGGTATAAACCAAATGTTTGTCCAGGTAGTGAGCCATGTCGGTGAAGGAGTAATGATAAAGATCCCCCTTCAGCGTGGTGTGTGGCCCGTCCACCACCAGTCGCTCATGCACCTGGCTATTTTCATGGCCTTCCCAGCGCCCCTTGTCGCGCCGGAACAGGCGCACCTTTTTGTCCGGGTACCAGTCGCCATGACGAATCCAGCGGCCAAGGAACCAAACGCGCCGGGCCATCCAAGCAGCGTCAAAACGGCTGGCCAAGCCCTGGTCAAAAAAAGCGCGGATGGAGGCTAACAACTCGGGTGAAAGTTCTTCATCACAATCCAGGGCTAAGATCCAGGGTTGGGTGCAAAAGCTGTTGCAGAGGTTCTTTTGATCTGAAAACCCCAGCCACTCCTGGTAGGCAAAACGTGCGCCGTACTCGGCAGCCACAGCGGCGGTTCCATCGGTGCTGCCACTGTCCACGATCACGATTTCCTCCGCCAAACCCACCGTGCTGGCTAGGCAGCGGCGCAGATTGGCCTCCTCATTTTTAGAGATGATGGCGATGGAAAGCGGGTACGGCATGTCTAAGGAGGATGGAAGAGGAGGAATGACGAAATGGAAACGGAAAAGTCTCTCTGTTTGCAATCCTTCGCTAGCGGCCTTCATGTCTGCGCTTGCCTGCCGCCCCCCACTTCTCCCCTTCCCCACGCACCCCCGCATGGCTGTGGCCGCACACGCTCAGCCTGGAGGCCCCCCTGGTGGCCATGCTCTGGCTGGCAGCGCTGGCTAAACTGGATGACTTTGCCCTCATGCCGGGGGTTCTTCCAGGCCTGGGCCTAGCTGTGTGGCTCATCTACTTGGCAGATCGCGTGCTGGATGCCTGGGGAGTGCCGGAGGAGAGCCTGAGCATCCGCCACCTGTTTTACCGCCGTTTCCGCTGGCCGCTGGTCCTGGTGGCGCTCCCCGCAGGCATGGCATATTTGGCTTGGTTAGCCCTGTGGGTGGTGCCCTCGGGCCTGCTGGCGCACTCTCTCACCCAGGTGCTCCCCATTGCCATCTACCTAGTCCTCTACTCCGTGACCAGCATCCGTGTGCGGCGCTGGCTGCTCCAGGCAGGCATTCTTTTGCTATTATTCTTTATCAATGCGCTACCCCTTTCATTCGAGATTCGAGTGACTGTTTCCCTCCTCATTGCTACAGGCACGGCCATCCTCATCAGTCTGCGCTGGCATGAACATCTGGAAAATTACTTCCGCAAAGAAATGGCCGCAGGGATCTTGTTTGCTTTCGGCTGCACCACCTGGACCCGCTTTCACACTCTCGGAAGCGAGGGGCCTGAAACGTGGATGGAACTCATCCTGCTGGGTCTGCTTTTCATCAGCAACTTGGCCACCATCAATGCCCGTGAAATCGGCACCGATGATACCCGCGTGCGGACTCAGGGCACATTGCGGGGGTCACTGGTCCTCACCACCTTGGGTCTTGCGGCTATGTCGTTAGGTTATTTGTCCTCCAGCCTGCTACTGCTCACGATGGCAGTGTGGGCAGGTCTCGTGAGTCTGGAAATTCTATGGCACCTGCGTCAAAGACTATCCATGGAGGCCTTCCGTGTTTGGGCCGATGTCTGCATTAGCCTGCCCCCTTTGGTGATCCTTTTGCTTCCTGGAAAGCCTTTGTGAGAAGTTAAACAAACTTTGTGCAGGAGTTCAGAGGTGCGTTAAATTGCGCTTCCCATGGATCCCCTGATTCAACTCCTCCAAATCAACTCAAACCGCTCCACCAGCGAGCTGGCCCAAATTCTGGGCCTCACTGAAGACGAAGTCGTGCGCAAGATGCGAGCGGCGGAGGCGGATAAGACGATCCTGGGTTACAACGCCGTGGTGGACAAGCACAAGGCTGGCCATCGCGGAGTCACGGCCCTGATCGAAGTGCGTATCACCCCCGAGCGCGAAGGAGGCTTTGACCGTCTGGCCAAGCGCATTGCCAAATTCGACCAAGTGCGCGAGTGCTTCCTCATGAGCGGCGGCTATGATCTCGCCGTGCTCGTCGAGGGCAAGGACCTCCTTGATGTCGCGAACTTCGTGGCAGAAAAACTGAGCACCCTCGGCGGTGTGCTCTCCACGGCCACCCACTTCCAGTTGAAGGCCTACAAGCAGTCCGGGTTCCTCGCGAACTCCGGAGATGATGAAGAACGTCTGCCCGTCAGTCCATGACCTTAGTTTGAGAGGCCCAACCAAATGGATTACAACAGCAAACTTTCGACCCAGATCCGCGACCTTCCGCGCTCTGGCATCCGGGACTTTTTCGAGCTGGTCATCGGCCGCAGCGATGTGATTTCGCTGGGCGTCGGTGAGCCGGACAAACCCACTCCCTGGCCCATCCGTGAAGCGGCCATCCGCTCTCTGGAAAAGGGACAGACCAGCTACACCTCCAACCTCGGTCTGGAATCTCTACGTGTCGCCATCAGTGGCTACGTGGAGAACCAATTCCGCATGACCTACGATCCCAAAAAGGAGATCTTGGTCACCGTCGGCGTTTCCGAAGCTCTCGACATCGCCTTCCGTGCGATGCTGAACCCTGGCGACGAAGTCATCTATCACGAGCCCTGCTACGTCTCCTACTCCCCCAGCATCAAGATGGCCTACGGCGTGCCCGTGGTGGTCGAGACGCGGGAGGAAAACAAATTCGCCCTCATGGCGGCGGATGTGGAGAAAGCCATCACGCCGAAGACCAAGGTCATCGCCCTGAACTTCCCCACCAACCCCACTGGCGGCGTCATGCCACCTGAGGAGCTGGAGAAGATCGCCGCCCTGGCCGTGAAGCATGATTTGTTAGTCTTCACTGACGAGATCTACTGCGAGTTGCTTTATGACAACCAGCAGCACAAGAGCATCGTCGAATACCCCGGCATGCGCGAGCGTACCGTGCTCCTGCACGGCTTCAGTAAGGCCTTTGCCATGACGGGCTGGCGCCTCGGTTATGCCTGCGCCCCCGCCCCGCTCATCGAGGCCATGATGAAGGTGCACCAGTACTGCATGCTCTGCGCCCCCATCCTCAGCCAGGTGGCCGGCATCGAAGCCCTGAAAATGGGTGCCAGTGCCTATGAAGACATGCGTCAAAGCTACGAGCAGCGCCGCAACGTCATCGTCAGCCGCCTTAATGGCATGGGCCTGCACTGCTTCAATCCCGGAGGAGCGTTTTACGTCTTCCCGGAGATCCGCAGCACTGGCCTCACCAGCAAGGAATTCGCCATCGGCCTGCTCGAGAAAAAGAGCGTCGCCGTCGTCCCCGGCACCGCCTTCGGTGCTGCTGGTGAAGGCTTCGTCCGCTGCTGCTACGCCACCGCCCCCGAGCTCATCGTCAAGGCGATGGACCTCATGGAAGAGTTCGTGAATGAGGTGCGCGCCGGGAAGTAGTCAGGCCTAACCATTCGTTGTTCAACCCCTGGTTCATTCGTGAGCCAGGGGTTTTTGTTTGACTTAGTCGCTTTGAACGGGACGGCCATCCTCGCTCATTGGATTCTTCTTTGTGGCTTTGGATTTACACCCTGGATCAGGTTTGAATATGGTCTGCAGACAAAGATCATGCCCAAAGGGCTTATGGAATTCAGCCCAGGGTTGGCACAACCCTGGGTCTCCAGGCATCAGACATGTGCTCTTCGATCAACCCCAAAGGGGTTGCGGCCTTCTGTCGAATCGCTCCCTCATCCCACCTTGGACAGAACCTCTTTGAGGTTCGCCCTTCATCGATTCACATCATCGTCCTATCCCAAGGTTGTTCCAACCTTGGGCTCAAATACACAAGCCCCTTGGGCTTAAAAAACCTGACGGCCAACAACCTCCGTCATTACTCACCTTTCGCCCTTTCCCCCAAGCCCAAAGGGCTTGTGGCATTCAGCCCAGGGTTGGCACAACCCTGGGTCTCCAAGGCATCAGACATGTGCTCTTCGATCAACCCCAAAGGGGTTGCGTCCGTAAAACGCGGCGCCACCGGACACCGCAACCTTCACCAATAACGACGGAATCACATTGACGTTCGTCTTTATCATCGGGCCGTTAAATAGATGTGATGCGACAGAGGGTCAGGGTCGGATAAATTTCCGAAATCTCATCACACTCCATGTGCTGCAATACCCTGTCATCGGCGTGCGTTCATGCCAAATGCTTCGCGCTTTTCTCCTCCTCGCCCTCTTTCCCAGCCTTCTCCCGGCTCTCGACACCACCAAGCTCGAAGCCATCAAGCCCGCGATGGAAGCAGCGGTGAAGGCGAAGCAGGCGGCGGGGATCGTGACGCTGGTGATGGAAAAGGGCAAAGTGGTGCATCACGAAGCTGTTGGACTGGCCAACATTTCCCAAGGCAAGGCCATGGGCAAAGATGCGCTGTTTTGGATCGCCTCCATGACCAAGTCCATCAATGCGACGGCGGTCATGATCCTGGTGGAAGAGGGCAAGCTGTCGCTGGATGAGCCTGCCGCCAAATGGCTTCCCGCCCTGGGTGAAGCGAAGCTGGCCGATGGAACAGCCCCGGAGAAAGCCATCACCCTGCGGCACCTGCTGAGCCATACGGCGGGTATCGCCTTTCCTCCGCGCAAGGCGACGGACGGGGCCTCGTCACTGAAGGCTTATGTGAACGAGCTGCTCAAAGCCCCCCTGGCCTTTCAGCCCGGCAGTGACTACGAGTACGGGTTTGGCCCCACCGTCAGCGGCCGCATTGTCGAGATCGCCTCCGGCCTGAGTTACGCTGACTTTCTGCGCACACGCATCTTTGAGCCGCTGGGCATGAAGGACACTGGCTTTTATCCAGATGATGCCCTGCGTGCCCGCATTCCCGGCACCTATACGATGAATGAAGACACGCATGAGTTGCAGCGTGCCTTCAATCCCTTTGTCACCAGCGATGCCGAAGTCCGCCGCACGCCAGAGCCCGGTGGTGGTCTATTTTCCACTGCGGCTGACATGGGCCGCTTTTATGCCCTGATCGCCGCCGGTGGCGAACTGGACGGCGTGCGCCTGCTCACGGCCAAATCCATCCAGGAGATGACCACCCCCACCACCGCAGGTGACCGTCCCCTGCCCTATGCCTTTGGCTGGCAGGTGAACCGCCCCGACCAGCGTGTGTGCGGAGCCATGCCAGTCGGCAGCTTCGGCCACGGCGGTGCCTTTGCCACCAATGGCTGGGTGGATGCGGAACACGGCATCGTCACCGTCTTCCTGGTGCAAAATGTCCTCGTTCCCGACAGCGGCAAACCCCGCGATGCCTTCCAAAAAATCGTCATGGAAGCCGCCGGCGTGGAGGTCAAACCACCGGCGAAGAAGAAGGCGACGAAGTGACCTTCCGACCACCTTTGATCTGGAGATAAAGCCCCAGGGCGAGCAGGACGAGATCGCGAACGATGAGTTCAGCATAGTTGCTGCTGGCCTCACTGCTGCCGAAGCAGCCGCACTGGATGTCGATGCCCCGATACCAGGAGATGCCGATGGCCACCAAAAAGGCCAGCAAGCTGGCATTCAAGACTAACAGACCGCCCTTGCGCAAGACACCCGTGATCACCGCCAGCCCGGAGAAGATCTCCAGCCAGGGTAGAAACATGGCCAACCAGGCCGCATACGGATCTGGCAGCAGATCAAAGCTGCGCACATCCATCACAAACAGCCCTGGATCCCAAGCCTTCACCGCCCCTGCATACACAAAGATGCTGCCGAAGAGGAGATGGAGGAGGAGTTTGAACATGAGATGTCAGAAGAGAAGGCAGCGAAAAATCAGTAACGTCCATCTCCATACGAAGGACGACGCTTTTGATGCTTTACGACGAGCACTTTAATCCGCTCAGCCTCCACGCGGTACAGCATTTTTTTGTAAGGGAAGCGTTTGAACTGGGCCAGACGACGCCCTCGGCTGGCAAAACCCCAGCGCTGAGGGTGCCGCTGAATGGCCGCAATCATCTCCAAAAACTCCGCAAAAAACTGATCGCCCAAGCCAGCAGAGGCGTCTTCGTAGTAGTGCCAGGCCTGATCTAAGTCTGCCTGCACCAGCCTGTGATAAACCACCTTCACTGGCGGCGGCTGTTGATGAAATGTAGCAGGTCCTCGTGGGAAAGTGTGGCTGCTGGATCCGTATCCATTTCAGCCTCACGCTCATCCGCCATCGCTTCCAGCTCCTCATCTTGAGTTTCGACCAAGCCCGCGGAGAGATCAGCCAAAAGCAATGAGACCAGTTGCCCTTGATCTATGACAGGCAGCCCGCATGCAGAGGCGTAGAGAGTGTCCAAAGTCACTGGCATAAAGAGAACCTAGTCACTCAATTCCAAAAATCAATCTCCACCTCACTCCTCCTCCGGCAGCAGCAGCGCGATGGCGGCGGCGGGGATGAAGAGCAAGCCTGCGTAGTAGAGTGCGAGGCGATAGTCGCCCACGGGCACGTAGAGCTTGAACATCACTGTGCCTGCGGCGGCGACGATGCGGCCAATGTTGTAGCAGAAGCCCGCCCCAGTGGTACGCAGCAGCGTGGGAAAGAGCGGCGGCAGGCACATGGTGAAGAGGCCAAAGACCCCTTGGCACAAACCAATGACGGCATACCACCAAAGCATCTGCTGGTGTGTCCACGTCTGCGAAAAGGCCGTCAGCATGCAGATGCCATAGGCCAGCAGCATCAGCGTGATGGCACGGCGGTAGCCCATGATCTTCGCCGCAGCTCCCGCCACGTAGTTGCCGATGATGGAGCCCACCATGATGTACATCAGGGCTACGACCACCGCGTTCGTCTGCTCTGGACCCGTTAAATTTTTGACCTCCGGTAGGGCGCGTATGAGGCTCTGCTGCCAGAACATGAAGGCCCAGTGAGCCGTGAGGGAAACCGCACAAATGATCATCACACGCCAAGTCGTCCCGGCCACCTGTTTGCCAAAAAGCTCTCCAATGCGTGGGGGTTTGGTACCTTTGCGGGCCTCCTCCCACTCCTCCGTTTCAGGCACGGCCTTGCGAATCCACAGAGTTAGCAATGCCGGTAGAATACCGACCAGGAAAATGGTGCGATGGCTTTCGTCATCCTTCAGCAGCCACCCGGCTAGGCAGGCCAGAAGGACGCCCATATTCACGGCCGTTTGCAGTGTGGCAGCGATCCAGGGCCGCCATTTCTTCGGCCAAGTTTCAGACAGTAAAGAGGCCCCCACGGCCCATTCACCACCGATGCCCAAAGCGGACAAGAAACGGCAGATCAACAGATGCCACCACTCGGTACAGAAGTAGGAGAGTCCGGTAAAACCCGCGTAAAAAAGAATGGTGAGCACCAGCGTGCGGCTTCGGCCCAGGCGATCGCCAATCCAGCCGAACACCCCACCGCCCAGGGCCCAGCCCACCAAGAAGGCGGCCTGAATGATGGAAGCCTTTGTATCCACCTCCCCCGAGGGGGCTGCGATGCCATCCTTCATCAGTAGGGCTGCGACGAAGGGCGTGGCCACCAGCGTGTAGATGTGCATGTCCAACCCATCGAACAGCCAGCCTAACCAGGCAGCTAGCCCCGACTTTTTTTGGTGGGAGGAAAGGTCCCGGAGACGGGTGATTTCTTGGGGCGCGGCAGACTGACTCATGAATTGGGGCGCGAGCTTTTAACATTTAACCCCCAGTGGCAAGTCTTATGGCAGAATTACCAAAAACCCCACTGGCGGGTCTGACATACGTAAAGCCCCAAGGCTAAATTTCCCACCGCATGCATGAACACGCAGGCCCCTAGGCTTTTCGTCCGCACAGCCACGAAATACACCAACCCCCCCCAAACAAACGCCCCCAGGTAATCCACCGGGTTGTGCGCTAGCATCACCAGCAGTGTCACCACCCCAAAGACCCGCCAGGAGTGAAGGCCAAAGGGAATCTGCTGCCAGTCACGCTCCCCTGCCCCGATGTAACGCATGAGGAAGCCACGCCAAAAGATCTCTTCAATCAATGGCACCACCACCACCATGCGGACAAAACGCATGCCGAGGGAGGCCCCTTGCCACGCTGGCCAGGCACTGAGCACTTCGGGATTGAAGCCCTCTTTCCGCTCCACCAAGCCTAGCCACTCCACCCAGCCGGGTAACGGTGTGCCTGAAGCGACCAGCCGCTCATATAGCCATGCTGGCGCGACCCAGAAAGCGATGCCGATCAGACCAAGCACGGCGGCCAAACCAAGTCCACGCCATGGAGCGAGACGATAATGACGCGCAAAAAAGAGGAGCAGGCCTCCCGTCAAAAACGTCTGGAGAGGATAAAGCCAATGCTCGGGCGCCTGCCGATACCAAGGCAGCTCAGGGTTCTCGATTCGAAACCAGCCGGGGACGCTGTTCAATAACATAAAAACCGCCAGCGGCAGCACGTGGGCCACCGTGGCGGATTCTCGAAATCGTGTCAGATGAGCGAACATCGGCGGGAGGCATTCGCACCAGCCACCGTTGATGCAAGCGCGGTCTTCAATGGAAGAGCCGCGCCTGGAAAGAAAGCAGACTACCGCCGCTTCTTCTTGCCACGGCCATGAAGGATGGCGCGAGCCTTGTCCTCTTCATCCAGAACGGTGGTGTATTTGTAGCTGAAGCCTTCCAATTTCTTGCGCTCAATCTTCTGGCTGATGAGGCGCTCAATGCTAGCCACATAGGGCAACTCCTCGGCGCTGAACATGGTGTAGGCATCACCCTCCTTTTGGGCACGACCCGTGCGACCAATGCGATGCACGTAGTCTTCGGAGTTCTCTGGTACCATGTAGTTGATGACATGGGTGACGCCGCTGACATCCAGACCACGCGCCGCGAGATCCGTGGCCACGATGACCTCGAACTCGCCTTCACGGAAGCCTTTGAGGGCGCGTTCACGCTCGCTCTGGCGAATGTCGGAGTGCATGACGGCCACCTTGTAGGTGCCCTGCTCTTTCACCGCTGCATAGATCTGATCTGCCTGCGCTTTCGTGCGGGTGAAGATCATAAGGCTGTCAATGTGAGTCTGCTTGAGAATGGCCAGAAGGAGTTCCTGACGCTGATCGCTCGCCACGGGATACATGTAGTGGCTGACGGTTTCCGCAGGGGAAAAACGAATGCCGATCTCAATGCTTACGGGGTCCTTCAGAGCAAACTCTGCCAGCGTCTGAATCTGGGGCGGCATGGTGGCCGAGAAAAACAGTGTCTGACGTGACTTCGGCGTGCGCTCGACGATTCGACGGACGTCTGGCAGGAAACCCATGTCCAGCATGCGGTCCACTTCATCGAGGATCAAGACTTCCAGATTGTCCAGATTTGCCGTACCATCCTGCATGAAGTCCAACAAACGTCCTGGAGTAGCCACGACCACATCCACGCCCTGCTGCAAGCCCTTACGCTGCTTCTCATAACCCACTCCGCCATGCACCAAAAGTACACGCAGCCCGGTATGTTTGCCGTATTTTTCAAACTGCTCCACCACCTGGGCAGCAAGCTCACGAGTCGGCTCCAGCACGAGGCAGCGGAAGCCGCCAGGAGCACCGAGACGGCTCAGGGTAGGTAGAGAAAAAGCTGCGGTTTTACCTGTTCCGGTCTGGGAAGCACCGACCACATCTTTGCCTTCCAGCACGACGGGAATTGCACGTTCCTGGATCTGAGTAGGCTTTTCGTATCCAGTCTCACGAATGGCTGCCAGAACGGCATCACTGAGGCCAAGAACTTGAAACGCTTCTGGGTATGGACCTTCCGGCACGGGAGGCGCAGGCGGAGGTGGGAGTGCTGCAAAGTTTTCGCGTGGCTTGGCATCGCCAGCATCACGCTCACGGGCGGGCCGTTCACCACGGCGGGGGCGCTCGCCACCGCGCTCTGGGCGGTCACCTCTTTCGGACCGTTCACGACGAGGTGGACGATTACCTTCAGGACGATCTGCGCGTGGAGGGCGATCTCCCTGGCCTTCGGCACGGGGAGAACGAGGCGGGCGGGGACCGCGGTCTTCACCACTGCGCTCGGGGCGTGGGCCACGGTCACGGCGGGGGCCTTCACGTTCGCGGCGGCGTTCGCCGGATTTGGCCTCAGGTGCATGAGGCTCATGAGGAAACATCTTGGCGATGCGATGGGGCTCCGCCTTTTCAGTCGGCTGAGTTTTTTGCTTTTTATCGCCCAGTCCTATGGCTTTTTTGATGCCTGACTTCAGGCGGCTCAGCAAGGATGCTTTTTTCTTGGGCTCGGAATGTCTCGGTTCGCTCACAATTATTTTAGTTGGGGAGTCAGACTGGCTCTATCGGCCACGAAGCTGCACAATGCAAATAAAGAGGGGTGATGCAATGCACGGGCCGTGAAGTAAAAGGCGATTTATTAATGTACCACCTTTTGGTGGAGCATAGCGGGTTCGAACCGCTGACCTCCTGCATGCCATGCAGGCGCTCTACCAACTGAGCTAATGCCCCGGAAAAGAAAACCGGCTCCCCTGGTTTGGGGAGCCGGAGCTTAGCGTTGGCGCTAATGTTGGCAAGTTGATTTTGCTCTTTTTTTGAATTACTTTTTGCCGGAACCTGTAGGCTTAGCCGGGGTGGCTGGAGTTGCGGCTGGCTTTTTCTTACCATCATAGATTTTCGTGGCCTCAGAGATCTGGGCAGCGGTCATCTTAGCCTTCAGTTCGTCATGATATTTGACGGCAAGCTCAGCCTTGTTAGAGGCGTCCATAGCCAGCTTGGCGTAAGCCAAGGCCTGGGGGAGGTTTGGCTTGTTATCCTTATCCAGCAAACCACGCTCATTCAGGCTAGCGAGGCGGAGCATGGCCAGAGGAGCTCCCTGTTCAGCCGCATTGAGGTACATTTGAGATGCGGAGATCGGGTCTGGGCGAGTGCCCGCACCGATTTCGTACATCTGGCCTAGAGCGATCTGGCTGAGCACAAAGTTAGCACCCGCTGCACGCTGATACCAGCCCATGGCAGCGACGAGGTCTTGAGCGACGCCCGTGCCGTTCTGGTAATAAGTGGCCAGGCGATGCTGAGCCTGAGGCAGGCCGGAATTGGCTGCACGAAGCTGGAAGGTGAAGGCCTTTTCAGGATCTTTGTCCACCACGGTGCCGGTTTCATAATAGACACCCACATTGAAGAAGGCTTCAGAAAGACCGTTCTGGGCAGCCAAGCGATACAGATCCAGAGCGCTCTTGGCATTCTGCTGCACCACGGAGACGGCCTTCTCGCCTTCGCCTTCAGTGAGACCTGCTTCGAAGTAATTGCCGAGGCGGAAAAGAGCCTGGGCGTCGTTAGCGTTTGCAGCTTTGGTGAAATATTCGACGGCCTTCTTCAGATCGCGGGTTTTGCCACCCAGACCACTTTCATAAATGGCACCGAGGAGGCGGTTCGCTGCGGCAAAGCCGGTAGCAGCCGCATCTTCAAACATCTTCATGGCTGCTTCAGGGTCTTTTTTGACCAATTGCTTGCTGCCTTCCACGACTGGATCGCCATCAAAAAGGCGTGCAGCGTAGGTGCTCATGGCCACAGCGTTTTTCTGCTCAGTGGCTTTGATGAGATATTCGAGGGACTTGGCTTCGTCTTTAGGCAATCCGGGAATGCCGGCTGCGTATAGTTGGCTAAGACCGAGGGTGGATTCGCCATCGCCTTCAGCACTGCCTTTTTCGAGGAGAGCCTTGGCCTTATCCACGCTTTTTTCCACACCACCGATGCCGGCGATGTGAAGATTCGCCAGAAGGCGACGTGCGACTTTGTTATTGGCAGCTTCAGCTTCCTGAATCAGCTTCACGGCTTCCGCGACGCGCTCAGGATCCTGAGGAGCGGCCTGCAGAAGCACCTGGGCGAGTTCAGCCTTGGCCAGGACCTGGCCCTGGGCGGCGGCTTTGCGATAAAGCTCAATGATCTCGTTCACGTTGCTGTTGCTCAGCACGCCCCAATGCCCCAAGGCATACAGAGCATCTTTGTCGCCGTTTTTGGCCAGTTCATTGACCTTGGCGAGAGCGTTGTTGAAAGAGGCATTGACGTCTGGACCAGCACCCGGCTTCTCAGCGGCGGCTTTCTGGTCAGCTTCGAGCTGCTTAAGGATGGCCTGGAACGCCTCGCTTGGCTTGTCCATTTCGTCGGTATTCAGACCGGCAACTGCGACCATGGCGGCCAATTTAACTTTGAGGGCTGTGAGTAACATATGGGGTTGGTTAAGAAGAACTCGGTTTTTGACCCGCCACAGCGGGAAGCGCTCATTTTTTCCGGTTTTGCCCTGATAAATCAAGACTTTACCACTCTTTTTAGAAAATTATGCCCAGTAAAGCCCTCGGTAAGATCACAAAGCGATAACTGCGACCTTTCTCTGGTGACATTCTTGGCGCAGTTCTTCCAGGCTTAACAATAAAGTTTTTCCAGCCTCTACCGCAATCAAATCCACCCCTGCCTCCGCAGCCGTGCGAATGGTGTCTGGGCCGATCACAGGGACATCAAAACGCATGTCCTGGTTGGGTTTAGAAACCTTGACCATCGTTGCGCCGCCTTTTCCCATGGCCCCGCCACGCTTGACCGCTTCATTGGTTCCTTCAAAGGCCTCCACAGCCAAAACGGTCCCATTTTTCACCACGACCGTCTGACCGATGTCCAGACGGCTGCTTTCTTTGGCGATGTGGAAACCGTAGTCCGCATCCTCCCAACGACGTTTTTTGATGGTGGGACCTGCGACATGACCACGCGCCGGCATGAGGTCTTCGAGAAAAGTGGTGGCAGGTAGGAGCGTGATGCCATCTTTGGCCATCTCATCGCTAATGGCACCGAACAAGGTCTCGGCATTCCGCTGCTTCAGCCGCGCTAGCATCATGAGCAACCGCAAGTCGGGCCGTAGGTCGAAAAGATTTTTGGGTGCGATCTGCCCCACCATCACCGTTTGCTTGATGCCTTGCCTAACAAAAAAGGAGATCATTTTGCTAAGCTGACCCACGCGGAACCATTCGATGGCGTCCACCATGGCAGCGAGCTCTGGTTTTGTCTCATTGACAAAGGCCGCCACCACCAAGCGCTGCACCCCCGCACGGCGCGCGGCTTTGACAAAAGTCTCTGGGTAAATGCCGTTCCCGGCAATAAGGGCAATGGAGGTGAGATCGAGTGACATGCGATGCTGGCTATCATTTACAATCATCTTCTCAAGAGCACAACTGAGGGGAAAGGAAGATCTCCCCCCGCCTTGTAGAAGATTAATGGCCCGATTAAAAAGCAGCCCACAGATAACCCAGCACCATCACGGCTAGCACAATGGCAGCCACCCAACGCCAAAAAAGATCCCGAGAAATGCCACGCCCCGGCTTGGAAGAACCGAATTCGCGTTCCACAAATTCATCGTAATCGAAGTCTTCGTCAGGAAGGTCCAGCCCATCATAAATCTGGGAGTTGCCCTTCCAACCCGACTTAGCGCAAGCGCCACAATCATCACAAGCCATCGCACCTCGTGGCACCCATTCGCCACAGGCTGGGCATTGACCTGGAGGCTTAAATGACATGGAAAAATGAGCTTAAAAAAAGCTGGCGGGGATTTTTTCAAACCCGCGCCAGCCGACATTTAAACAAGCTACAGTTTAGCAAGGCTGTCATCCAGAGCCGCGATGACGGCACCGATGCTTTCATCGGTTTCATCCCCCATGTTGGAGATGCGGAAGGTCTTGCCCTTCAGCTTGCCGTAACCACCATCAATGATGAGGCTATGATTCTTTTTCAGCAGGCCGATGAAGGCCGCGACATCAATCTCCTTGTTGTTAGCCACGCAAGTCAGGGACTTCGAGCGATAGCCTTCAGGAGCAAAGAATTCGAAGCCATTGCGGCGGACCCAGTCGTGCACCAGACCATTGAGGCGAGCATGACGTGCGTAGCGGTTTTCGAGACCCTCAGCGAACATGGTCTGCAACTGATGACGCAGACCGTAGATGAGGCTGATGCAAGGCGTGCTCGGCGTCATGCTCTTCTCGCCATTGGCTTTGAACTCGATGAAGTCGAAATAATAGCCGCGATCTTCCACGGTAGCAGCGCGTGCCATAGCAGCCTCTGAGGCGGCGAAAAGGGCCAAGCCGGGAGGCAGGGCGAAAGCTTTCTGGCTGCCCGTCAAAAGGACATCAATGCCCAGTTCATCAAAGTTCACCGGTAGGGTGGTAAAACCAGAAACAGAATCTGTGATGAACATCACGTCTGGATATTTTTTCTTCAATGCAGCGATCTCCGTCAGCGGGCTGAGCACGCCGGTGGAGGTCTCATTGTGAATGAAGGTGATGGCATCGAACTCACCTGTGGCGAGGCGCTTATCAATCTCCTCTGGCAGGATGGGCTGGCCCCACTCGACCTGGTAAGCCTCGGCCTGTTTGCCACAGCGCTTCGAAACATCCAGCCACTTGTCAGAAAAAGCGCCATTGCAGCAATTCAGCACCTTTTTCTTCACCAGATTGCGAATTGAACCTTCCATCACGCCCCAGGCCGAAGAGGTGCTGAGAAACACCTGCTGTTTCGTGCCGAAGAGAGTCTGCAGCATGGGCTGGATCTCAGCATACAGGTCCTGGAATCCTTTGCCACGGTGGCCCATCATAGGCTGGGACATGGCTGCGAAGGTGGCAGGGCTGACTTCGACGGGACCAGGGATGTAGAGTTTGACGTGGGTGCTCATGAGGTTGGTTTAGCCTGAAGGAGGCTGATGAAAATGGGCCGTGAAAGTAGAACCAACGCGCCCGCGTGCAACTGCGGATGCAAGCCAAGTCCGTTTAGTCTGCCTTTTACTCCGACTTAAAGACCGGGGCTAAAAGCTCGAGCAGGGAAGCACGGGTGACGTAAAAAACATCTGGGCCAGTGCCGACCTGGCCAAAGTACAGAGCAGTATCCATATCCGGCTGGGTCGGCGAGAAATTAAGCTCTATGTCACGTGTGGGACCTGTATTAACTCCCGGTTCCCCCAGGGTGACTACCACGCGGAGAGCAGGTGTTTTCAGAGCCTGAATGGCATTCGTGGCATCTGCGGACCAGTCCTGGACATTGAATTTAGCCAGAGAGCCAGCAAGGCGGTCGGCCTTTACTCGATCAATCATAGCGGTGATGTCACGACCTGCACGTACACCCGTCCACTGAGCGGTGGTGGGATCATAGGAAAGCTCCACGGGTGGTTGGGTGCCAAGGCCGAGGCTGATCCTGCGCAAGGCAAATTGGGTGAAACGCAGCGCCCCTAAGCCTTTCCACTTGATGCCGTCTTGGGGAATGCTGGGTAGCAATGAGGCATCGATCTGATACACACTCGGCTCAGCTTCGTATTTGGCGAAGAATTCCGTCCGCTCGGCATTCGCCCCAAAAAACATCTTCGAGGTGCGACCATCTGCTGCACCAAAGATTAGCGTGAGGAAAGGTTTATCTAAGCCGTAACCCGCTAGATTGGCCGCCGAATCCGAGGCGTAATTGCGAATGGGGTGAGTATTCAATGACTCAAATAGCCGCGCGACACGATCGCCATTCGCAGGCTCCAGTTTACCATGACGGCGGAGGAACCAGGACTCCGATTGTTTTTCCAAGATGACCGGAGGGAAGGCCAGTGACTCAATGCGTACAGAACTCACGGCTTCCGAATTTACCCGCGCGAGCATTCGATCCCGGAGGTCGTTGGGCTGAGCCCAGAGTTCCTTCAAGGATTTCGATAAGACGGTGAAGACAGGACGGCGATAATTCACAGTGGCCTTCGTTTCCAGCGCATCTCCGACAGGTTTAGTTAGATTGATTTCGGTCTCAATCATTGTCTCGCCCTGCTTGGCCGTAAGGGTGATTTTCAGTGGTTGTGCCTGCGTATCTGAGGGACTCTTTCCAGCGTCAATGGAGGCAGCGGAGCTACTGGCAACCTCGACGGCATCCTTGATCTCGAGGTTTAGCAAGGTGGAAAGCAGTTCGCCAATCTTCTCTTTGCTACCGCGAGTGCTAAGCGGTTTCGTCAAAACCCAACTGCCACCGTCTTGGACGCGTGCTAACTCAATCTGACCACCTTCTTGGACCAATTTGATGCCGATGACGTGTTCGGCGGAAAGTCTGACCAATTTGCTATCCCGCCAATCTTTGGGGGCAGGTTTCAGGAGATCTGGCAGGGTGGTTTTAGCCACGTAATAAGTGACTTCGGTGCTATCCTGGGCCTTTTGCAGGGCGATGTAATGGCTGCCTTCGATCGGGGCCGCAGCCCCCAGCCAAAGCTCTAAGACTAGCTCGCTGCCGGCCATGAGACGCAATTTGTGTCGGGGCTGCTCAAGAGCCGTTTTGGCCCAGCCAGCTTCATCGAATTCAGAACGGTGTACACGCTCGATCCAACCGATGGCGAGAAGTTCATCCAGCAGCTTGGTGACTTTGTCGGGATCTGCATGGTCATTGAAGGGGCGCCGCACCCACCAGATGCCTTTTTCACGTGCCAGAGAAACGCCATCGCCACCGCTGGAATCAATCTCAAACTGGGTGACTTCCCCTTTATTGAATTTCGCAGGGCCTTTTTTCATCTCACGCAATTCCCGCGTGGATGGCAAGTAGCGCTCAACCCCAAGGATGACTGCGCCGAGGGCGACAACAAGTAGCAGCAAAAAAGCCGTGGTACGCGGGTGCATGGTGGTGGTGTCAGGCGGCGCGGCGGGAAGCCCAGACCATCATGCCAAGGCCTAAAACAAGCCCCGGCATGGCGATGGTAGTGATCCAAAAAATCAGCTCGTTCTGCCGTGGATTGAGCTGGATCCGATAGCTGTGTTTGAGCTTGGGAGTGATGCCGCCCAGCTTGTCTCGATTGATGATCCAATTCAGGCTGCCAGCGACAAAGTCACGATTCACAGCCAGAGCGGTTTTTTTGTCTAGGAGGGAGGAGTTTCCCACCACCACCATACGACAGGTATCCACACGCAGGCGCTCATCCGTAACGCTTCCACGCTCGACAGAAGCTGCTAGGAAAATGGGGGCTTTCGTATCCTCTTCATCCACCAAAGGCAGGTCTTCGAGGTAATTTTTCTCTCCCCAGTAGCGGTCTGATGCACCAATGAGAGCGTGCACAGTGATGTTCTGATTTTGCAGATAATCATCGTCAAAGCGCAGATCCAATGATTGCGACTGCCCCGGCATGGTGACGGTGGAAGCGGCTAAGGGCTGAGTGATGGAGGACTCGTTGTCAAAAACGGCCTGCACTGAGAATTCTTTTCGAGTGCCCGTGCCGGTGCTTTCTGCATACAGGACGCGGTCTTCACGTGGTGTGACGCCATTCATCCCCAAAAAGGCGTGCAAGCGGGGAGTTTCACCCGCTGGATCCAGCATCACTAGCAAGCCGGCGCGTTTGCTCCCCCAGTAAGCTTTCAGCATGTCCACCTCGCGCTCTGAAAGATCATAACGAAGCCCCACCATGAGCAGCCCATCCGCATCTTCGGGTACCCGTTTGATGTCCGCCAAATTGAGGGGAAGAAGCTGAAAATTCTGCTGGCGTCCCAGTCCACCCAGCGCCGCCATCGCATCGGCCAGAGCAGCCTCAGTGCGGGCACCTTTGCCTAAAACCATGTAGAACTTGCGTTCACCACCTTCGATCAAATTGATCATTGCTGAAGTGACCGCGTCTTCGCCACGAAATTCCTTAATGACACGGACGGTCTGGTTGCCAGTTTCACGAATGACCATCTCCTCTTCCCGAATGAAGCGGGTGCGGTTTCCCACGCGAATGACGATGCCGTTTTGATCCAGTGCCAGCCCGGTTTCAGCCTTCAGAGACTCAGCACGGTCAATGTCACGCAGGGGATCAATGGAACGCAGTTTGACACGACCACGACCATTGATGCGATACTCCTCCAAAAGGGCCTGTACATCCGGGAAAATCTTGGAATCGCGGGCGAAGACGTTGGCGATAAAAACATCTTTGGAGAGCTTGCCCAAATAGTTCAGCGTGGCCGAACTGAGCGTGTAACTCTGCTGCGGGCTGAGATCCCAGCGGGCGTGGTAGCGGTAACTCAGGCGATTGACGCCAAAGAAAATGCCCAGCACCAGGATGACCTGCAAAACCACGTTCAAGCCGATGCCCCATCTCTTTGGCAGAGAAGGCTTCGGAGAGGGGCTGGAATCTGGAAGGGAGTCAGGCATTGCTACGAAATGGCAAAAGGGATCGTGTGCGGAGGCGGCTCAGGACCTCCAGCGGCGGAATTCCACCACCTGATGAGTGAGGGCTAGAAACAGCAAAGCTAAGCTGCTGTAATAGACCAAGGGGCGTGTATCAATGAGGCCACTGGTGAAGGTGCGGATGTGCTCCCGGCTGGCAAAGTAGTTGGTGATGTCCACAAACGTTTCATTCACCTGACGACCAATGACACTGATGAAAAGGCCCACCAGGAAATGCAGCAGGCTGGCCGTGAAGGACATCACGGCGGCGATGATCTGATTGGAAGTCAAGGCGGAGGCCAAACAACCCATGGCAAGATTGAAAAGTCCCATCACGAAAAGGATCAAGTAGCTGCCTTTTAAAGCACCCACTGGCATCTCGATCTGCCCAAGAGTGATCCAGTCGAGAAGCTCAAAGTTTAGGTAACTCGGCACCCACAGCACACAGTAGATGATGACGGCGGCGATGTATTTAGCCCATACCACCTGCCAGGCACGCACCGGGGCGGTAAATAGCGTTTCAAAAGTACCCATCTTTTTCTCCTCGGAGAAAAGACGCATGGTCAGCAGTGGGAAAACAAAGAAATAAGACAGCCAAAACCAAATGGCATCAAAAGTCCAAGTCACGATTGAGCCCTCGCTAGGAGCACTTTCCAATAAAGAAAGAGCGGCACGCAGGCAAAAGCCATTCAGCACCATGATGAGAGCCAGGACGATGTAGGCCATCGGCGACACGAAAAACGCGCGCAGTTCTTTTTTCAGCAGCACCCAGAAGATTCTCATGGTGTCGGTTAGCGGTGTCAGGATTTCACAGGCTCAGAGGCTGCCAGTTCCACAAAGACATCCTCCAGGCTGGGGAGTTGGCGGTGGAGTTCCCGCAGTTTCCAGTTTTTAGAGGCGGCCAGATTCATCACGGCCTCGCGGACATCATTTCCAGGCTCTACTCTCAGGGTATAGTGCGTCCAGGAACCGTCTCTAGAGTCTTCAATGACTTTGCGGACCGTAGGCAGAGATTCCAGAGCGGCGGCCACATCCCCTTCCCCATTCACTTCAACAAAAACCTGGGTCAGAGCGCGCAGTTTTTTGGTCAAGTTGGCCGGAGTGTCGTTGGCCAACAGGCGGCCGTGGTGGATCATGATAACACGATCACAAATTTGCTCCACTTCCTGTAGGATGTGAGTGGAAAGCAGAATGGTGTGCTTGGGCCTCAGGCTGGCCAGCAGCTCACGCACCTGGCGGATCTGGATGGGGTCCAGGCCACTGGTCGGCTCATCTAAAATCAAAAGAGGCGGCTCATGCAGCAGGGCATCCGCCAGGGCCACACGCTGGCGGTAGCCTTTGGAAAGATTGCCGATCAAGCGTCGGCGCACATCCGCCACGGAGCACAGATCCATCACCTCGCCCACCCGGCGGCGCATGTCACGCCCCCGCAGCCCTTTGAGCTCCCCACGAAAGCGAAGGTACTCTTTGACCTTCATGTCCGTGTAAAGCGGGGCCATTTCAGGCATGTAACCGATGGAACGGCGAACTTCGAGCGACTGACGAAAGACATCAAACCCATTCACGGTCACCTGACCGGAGGTGGGCGGCATGAAACCGGTCAAAACCCGCATAGTGGTCGATTTCCCTGCCCCGTTGGGTCCTAGAAAACCAACAATTTCACCTGGCTGAACCTCAAAAGAGATGTGATCCACCGCCATGCGTCCGGCATACTGCTTGGTGAGGTCTTGGACGGAGATCATTGCGAGGGGGGAAATGAGTCTGACAGAATATTTTTTGAGAGGATTTGAAATAAAGACCACATAACGAGCGATGACAACTCCTGAACGGACTTTCCCCCAAATCGTCCTTCTTGTCGTGCATCCTGGCCACCCACGTGGAGAAAAGGTCGGCTTGCACCGTTGCATATTCGAACGTAATTATCTACAGCCATGAATACTAGTCACCTTTTCACCGCCTTTGGCCCTCTCGGCACCCCCGAGTTGATCATCATTGCCATTCTCGTTCTCGTCCTTTTCGGGGCTAAAAAGCTCCCGACTTTCGCCCGCAGCCTGGGTAAAAGCATGGGTGAGTTCAAAAAAGCCCGCGAGGAATTTGAGCACGAACTGACCAACGCGCAGGAAGAAGTCCAGCGCCCGACGATCCCCCAGACCGTCGAAAAACGCCAGCCAGTGTCTTCTTCCCAAGACATTTGATCCTTCTCAGGCGACCCCTATGGAAGCCTCTCAAACATGTTTTAAACGGCGAGGATTCTTCCTCGCCGTTTTCTTTTTTCTCCTGGTTAGCTGGCCTTCCCTCCATGGACAAGAAGTGCCCAAATCGGTCACCTTTTGTTCCTACAACCTTAAAAATTGGCTGCTCATGCAGCGATCTTTTGGGGACGAAAGCAGCCCTCTCACCGCCAAACCTGAGGCTGAAAAAGCACTCGTCGTTGCATTTCTCAAGGACATCCAGCCAGATATCCTCGGCGTTTGTGAGATCGGCAGCTTAGAAGATCTCAAAGATCTGCAATCTCGCCTCCGCGACCAGGGACTGGATCTGCCGCACCTAGAACACTGCACGGGAGGTGATACCACCCGCAGCCTGGGGCTGCTATCCCGTTTTCCCATCTCGGCCCGTGATTCGCAGACGAAACTCACCTACCAGATGGGGGCAGAGACCTTTCCCATGCAGCGCGGCATTTTAGATGCCACCGTGAATGTGGGCGGTGGCTTTGAGATCCGCTGTTTAGGAGTGCATCTCAAGTCCAAACGAGCCATCCCGGAGGCCGATGAGTCCCTGATGCGCCGAAATGAGGCCCATCTTCTCCGGAAACACCTGGATCGTATCTTTGAGGCGCAGCCCCAGGCGAAGATCGTCAGCTACGGGGATTTTAATGAGCATCGTAATGAGCCCGCGATCAGCGAAATCATCGGCTCACGCTCCACCCCAGGATACATGATTGATCTCTATCTACGCGATGCCCACGGGCAGGTGTGGACTCATTTTTGGGACGCGGCTGATGTGTACGGCCGTCTGGATTATCTTTTTGTGAGCCGCAGCCTGCGCCCTTATGTGGATACCAAAGGCACCCTCATCTACACGGCAGCAGACTTTGACAAAGCTAGCGACCATCGCCCCATCGTGATGAAGCTAAATCCCCAGCGCAAAGTCTCAGGCCCCCAAAAGTGAGCGCGCCTGCTGTACATCCTCACGGATCTGGTTCTTCAAGAACTCCACGCTAACAAACTTTTGCTCAGGCCGCACAAAGGCTTTCAGTCGAACTTCCAAGTCCTGGCCATAGAGATCTCCACTCCAGTCAAACAGGTGTACTTCCAAAGAAGGTCGCACACCTTCTTGTTCGACGGTGGGGCGCACCCCTAGATTGGCAATGCCAGGCCGCCATTCGCCTGCCACATGGGCTTCCACCGCATACACTCCATAAGGCGGCAGCACTTCGGCTTCGGGGGCCACATTCGCAGTAGGGAATCCTAATTGCCGTGCCAACTGCCGCCCCTGCAACACGGAGCCTAACAAAGAGTAAGGTCGCCCGAGCATCTCATCCACACGCACCAGATCCCCAGCCGCCACGGCATCGCGGATGAGGGTGCTGCTGACCACATCCCCATGGCTGCGGATGGGTGGCACGCCATAGACGGCAAAGTCATGCCGCTGCCCCAGGTCCATGAGCGAATGAATATTGCCACTGCGATTCTTGCCAAAGCTCCAGGTGTATCCCACCGAGATGCAGCCCAGCGGCCGACAAGCCTGAACCAATGAGTTTACAAAATCCTCCGCAGTGGTCTCCGCCACCTCTCGGGTAAAGGGACAAAGCAAGGTTCCTGATACCCCCATCCCTGCCAGCAGTCGCGTCCGCTGGCGTTCACCACAAAGCCTCTTCGGCAGAGCCTCTGGACGGAGTACACTGAGAGGGTGCGGATCAAAGCTCATGACGATGGCATGCCCATGATGCTGAACCGCATGCTCTTGCGCAGCACGGATGACTTCCTGATGCCCCAGATGCAGGCCATCGAAGACGCCGATGGCCAAGGCCACGGGACCAGGCACCTGGGAAAGCTCGGAAATGGAACGCAATTTCAGCATGGCTGGATGTGGCGCAAGCTACGTCTTTCTGCAAAGCCTGGATGCCTTTTCTATCTACCTAAATTCACACCTACGTGTTGAACGATTCAGCTCATGAGGGCGTCAAAAATAGCAAGAAGGAGGTAAACCCTATGAACCCCAACTTGAATCCATCCCCCACCGGATGGATGCGAAATGCCGAAGATCCTGGCATGGCAGGAAGTGCCGCCTGCCAGCCACGCAAAGATCAACGTCGCATCGGTCTCGCTC
Organism: Prosthecobacter dejongeii; assembly: GCF_014203045.1. Classification (NCBI taxonomy): domain Bacteria; kingdom Pseudomonadati; phylum Verrucomicrobiota; class Verrucomicrobiia; order Verrucomicrobiales; family Verrucomicrobiaceae; genus Prosthecobacter; species Prosthecobacter dejongeii. Next base: position 424,727 of record NZ_JACHIF010000002.1, on the reverse strand, counting down.
TATCCGGCGGCGGTGCCCGTGGCCTTGCCCACGTGGGTGTGCTACAGGTGCTGGAAGAAAATCATATTCCCATCGCCGCCGTAGCGGGCACCAGCATGGGGGCCTATGTCGGTGCCCTGCATGCCGCTGGTTTTAATACCGTGGACCTCGAAGGGCTGGCCCGAGAGATCAAAGATCGCCGCACATTGCTGCGTCTGCTTGACCCCATCTTTCCTCCCACCACGGGGTTAATTCGGGGCCACAAAATCCGCTGTCATCTGGAGCGCTCTCTGGGCACACGCACTTTTGAAGAGCTTGAAAAACCGCTTCTCATCGTCGCCACAGATCTAGATACCATGGCCGCCCATGTTTTTGATTCTGGCTCCGTAGGGGCTGCCGTGCATGCCAGCGCCGCCATCCCTGGTGTGTGTGCTCCCGTGCATCTAGATGGACGTCGATTTACGGACGGAGGCGCGGCCGAACCCTTACCCGTGCGGCTCTTGCGTGATCGTTTCAAACTGGATGCCGTCATCGCTGTGAATGTCCTGCCCACCACACAAGACATTCTCCACTGCAAAGACACGGCTTTCGTCCCTCTGACCACGAAGAAAAACCCTCTCCTACGTCTGCTGAATGCGACCTTGAGACCGATTAACCTACTGGCCTATGGCAATGTGATGGACACTTTTCGCCGGGCACTCATGTGCGCCCAGCTCGGTCTAGCCGAAAAGGAATGCCGTTATGCGGATGTGGTGATCCACCCCTTTTTCTGTGAAAGCACGTGGTTCGATTTTGAGAATTTCGACCGCTACATCCGCGCGGGTCGCCGTGCGGCTGAGGAAGCCCTGCCACGCCTGCTGGCGCTGACGGGTCAAACATCAACTAACCAGGAGTACAACCATGAAAATCCTGTCCACAACCCCTGCGTGGGACTCTGCGCCGCCTGAACTTTGGCAACACTGGCAACTGCGTCGCCTGCGCGACTACCTTGCCCATCGGGTGCTTCCCTTTAGCGCTCATTACCAGCGTTTGTTTAAGGAGCATGACCTTTCCGTCCATGACCTTCATACCCTGGACGATTGGGCCAACGCTCCCTTCACAAGCAAGAGCGATCTCACCGTGCCGCGTGATCAGCAGCGTGAGTTTGTACTGATGCCGGAAGAAGCGGAACTGCGCCGAGAATGGAGTGTCGTGATGAATGCTCTGCTGCACGGACGTGCTGCGGCCAAGGAGGCCCTGGAGCATGAGTTCCGTCCCGTGATGCTGACTAGCACCACCGGGCGTTCCTCGGACCCAGTCCCCTTCCTTTTCACCAAGCATGACCTGGCGAATTTAGACACCGCAGGCCGTCGTCTGATGGAGTGCGGACGCTCGCAGCGGGATTTTCGCCACCTCAATGCCTTCCCTTTTGCGCCACACCTCGCCTTCTGGCAAACACACCATGCGGGGCAGAGTTTTGGCACTTTCATGGTGAGCACGGGCGGGGGAAAAACCCTGGGCACGGAGGGCAATATGAACCTCATGGATAAAATCCAGCCGGATGTGCTGATCGGCATCCCAACTTTCATCTACCACCTGCTGCGGCAAGCAGTGGAAGAGGGCAAACATTGGCCTAACATCAAGCGTGTGGTCTTAGGTGGTGAAAAGGTGGCAGAAGGTCTGCGGGCCCACCTCATCGAACTGGTGCATGAACTTGGAGGAGATGAGGTACATGTCATCAGCACCTATGGTTTCACTGAGGCCAAAATGGCCTTTCCAGAATGCCCCGCAGAGAATGGTGCCAGTGGTTTTCACCTCAGTCCCGACCTCGCTTTCATTGAACTGGTGGATCCCCGCACTGGCAGGCCTGTGCCGCCTGGACATCCAGGTGAAATCGTCTTTACCCCATTGGATGCACGAGGCACCGTCGTCCTGCGCTATCGAACTGGCGACATTGCCGAGGGAGGCCTCACCTGGGTACGCTGCCCGCACTGCGGCCGCACCTGCCCCCGCCTCCTAGGCCCCATCAGCCGCGTCAGCGAGATCCGCGAACTGCACCTGGATAAGGTCAAAGGTACTCTGGTGAACTTCAATATTCTCGAGCACCTGCTGGATGACCAAAAAGGCGTCGCGGCATGGCAAATCGAATTGACCAAGCATAACAATGATCCTCATGACGTGGACGAGCTCATTCTCCACGTCGCCCCTGAACCCGGCATGAATACGGAGGATCTGAAGCAGCGCATTCATCGCCGCTTTGCCGAAGTCACCGAGATCCATCCTAACTCCATTTGCTTCCACGATATACCTGATCTCCGCGAACGGCTCGGCGTGGGTCGTCTTCTCAAAGAGGTCAAAATTCTCGACCGACGTAAGGAACTGCAACAAGCCCAAGTGAACCTCACCGCTCACTGAAGCTTTCTGCCCACGCCTTATCTCAATCCCTCTCCCATCACCGTCATGAAACCTCTCTACATCATCTCCGCCATCCGCACTCCCTTTGCCCGTGCAGGCAGCAGTCTATCTGGGCTGGATGCAGTGGATCTAGGCAAGGCAGCCGTGTCGGCTCTCCTGGCGCGCACAGGTTTGGATCCGCAGGCTGTGGATGAGATAATTTTTGGCTGTGTGGGCCAGCCAGCTCATGCGCAAAACATCGCCCGCGTCATCGCTTTGCGTGCCGGTTTGCCGGAGGCCAAGCCTGCCATGACCGTGCATCGCAACTGTGCCTCTGGCCTTGAAGCCCTCACCACCGCTCATGCCAAAATGTGTGGCGGCCATGGCGAGGTCTTTGTCATCGGCGGCACGGAAAGCATGTCGAATACCCCCCTCTACTTTTCACGCCAAGCGGCGGATAAATTTGGTCTTTTGGGCAAAGCCCGTAGCTTGGGTCAAAAGATCGGCGCCATGACCACCTTTCGCCCAGTGGACTTTGCACCCGTCATCGGTCTCAAACTGGCCCTTACCGATCCCGTGGTCGAAATGAACATGGGCGAAACGGCTGAGCTACTGGCGCGTGAATACAAGATCAGTCGCGAGATGCAGGACCGCTTTGCTCTGCGCAGCCATCAGCGTGCTCTCGCCGCTTCAACTCGGTTGCAGGCAGAGACGTCACCGCTCTACATCATGGGTCACGGGGTGGAGCCCGTGCTGGCTGACAATGGCATACGGGATGACTCCACCCTCGAAAAATTGGGAAGATTGAAGCCTTTATTTGATCGTCATCATGGCACCGTCACAGCAGGCAATTCCAGCCAGATCACGGATGGAGCGGTGGCCATGCTGGTGGCCAGTGAAGAGGCGGTGAAACGACATGGCTGGCAGCCTCTAGGTCGCCTGGTGGACTACGCCTACACAGGCTGCGATCCCCGCCGCATGGGCCTAGGCCCCGTGCGCGCCATGGATGCCGTTTTGCATCGCACGAATCAAAAGCTCAGCGACATGGACCACGTTGAAATCAACGAAGCCTTCGCAGCCCAAGTGCTGGCCGTTTTGCAATGTCTCAAAGACCCTGCGAGTGCGCGCCGTGCAGGATTGGAAGCTCCATTGGGAGAAATCCCTGACGAAGTTTTGAATCCTCGTGGCGGAGCTATCGCCCTCGGACACCCAGTCGGGGCCACCGGAGCCCGCCTAGTACTCACCGCACTGGATCAGCTTCATGAAAGCAAAGGCCAGCATGCCCTTATCAGCCTCTGCATCGGCGGGGGCCAGGGCGGCGCTGCCATCCTAGAACGAGTTTAACTAACGAATCCATTAACCCATCACGATTATGAATACTCATCTGCTCGATACCCTCGCGGCGGAGAAAGATGCCTTTTTCCCAAAACCGCCCAGCACCCTGCGACTTCAGCCTGTTAGCCATTTTCGCCTAACCATGGATGATGCGGGCACGGCCTGGATCACTTTTGACATGCAAGGCAGTGCTGCCAATGTGTGGAATGAATCCACCCTGCGTGAGTTTGATCTCTGTCTAGAAGCGGTTCATCGCAACAAGGCCGCCAAAGCACTGGTCATCCGCTCCGGGAAAGATAAAATCTTCATCGCGGGTGCTGATCTCAAAGCACTGCGAAGTGCGCCCGTGCGGCAGGTGGAAACGCTCATCGAACTCGGCCAGGGCGTCTTTAACCGCCTCGCCAATTTACCATTGCCCAAGATCGCCCTCATCCATGGGGCCTGCCTAGGAGGCGGGCTGGAGCTCACTCTAGCCTGTGATGCCCGCATCGCCAGTGACGCTGAAGTCACCCGCCTAGGCCTACCCGAAACCCAGATCGGCCTCATTCCCGCCTGGGGTGGCTCCACTCGTTTGCCAAGATTACTCGGCCTACCCGCTGCATTGGAGATGATCGTCAGCGGCAAACAGGTCAAATCTTCTGCCGCTAAACGATTGGGCTTGGTGGATAAAATCGTTCCTAGAGAACTGCTGGAAAAAGCGGCCTCAGAGATGCTGGCAGCAGGCATGCCGGAGCGTGAAACGCCCCTCAGTCATGGCTTCTGGAAACTGCCCGGCATCCGCACCGCACTCGCGCATCGAGTGCGCAGTCAGGTCATGGAAAAAACACGTGGCCTTTACCATGCGCCCCTGCGTGCCATTGAAGTGGCGACGGAGGCTGCGGTGTTGCCCCTAGCCAAATCTTTAGAACTGGAGCGCCACGCCATTTTGGACCTCGCGCTCACGTCGGAAACCGAGCACTTGATTGATCTCTTTTTCCGCAAAGAAGAAGCCTCCAAAAAACCGTTCCCACGCGGAATCGCTCTCCATGTGCATGATGTCGCGGTGATCGGTGCCGGAGTGATGGGGGCTGGCATCGCCCACTGGATCTCCAGTCGTGGGCATCATGTCTTGATGCAAGATGTCAATGTCGATGCTCTGGCCCGTGGCATGCACCGCGTGCATGACCTGCTTACTGAAGGTCTCAAACGCCGCGCCATTTCTCGCCACGATTTGAACGACACTATGGATCGACTGAAGCCCGAACACAAGCCTGTGCCATTGGGCCACTACCCGATCGTGATCGAGGCTGCCACCGAGGACATGGCCCTGAAGAAAAAGATCTTTGCCGATCTCGCTGCCCGCAGTGGGCCAGACACAATCCTGGCCACCAATACCTCCGCCCTTTCCATCACGGAACTCGCTGAAACTCTACCTCACCCCGAGCGAGTGATTGGTCTGCATTTCTTCAATCCTGTGCATCGCATGCCACTGGTGGAGGTCATCACTACTGCGCACACGTCAGACGATGTCATCGCTACCGCCGTGGCCTTTGTGCAGAAGCTGGGCAAAGTTCCCGTGGTGGTCAAAGACAGTCCTGGCTTTGTGGTGAATCGCATTCTCATGCCCTACCTCATGGAGGCCGTGCGTCTTTATGAAAGCGGCATCCCTGCGGAGACCATTGACGAAGCTATGCTGGAGTTTGGGATGCCGATGGGCCCGATGCGTCTGCTGGACGAAATTGGCCTGGATGTGGCTGTGCATGTCGGCGCCACCCTCTGCGCTGCCTTTCCTGAAAGACTGGCAACTTCACCGCTGCTGGAGCGCCTAGTGGCGGAAGGCAAGCTGGGTAAAAAGACTGGCCAAGGGTTTTACAAACACGATGCGGGGGGGCGCAAAAAATCCCCTGCTGTCCATGATCAAGCCATCGTCGAGCATGCGCAGCACCGCCTTGCCCTGCTGCTGGCCAATGAAGCCGCCCGCTGCGCCAAGGAGGGCCTCACGCGTGATGCGGCAGACATTGATCTCGCCATGATCCTGGGCACAGGCTACCCGCCTTTCCGTGGGGGGCCGCTCACTTGGTTGCATGATTTGGGTGAAGACAATGCCAGTGTGGAACTGCGCATGCTGCAGCACAGCACCCCTGAGCCTAACTCCTTTGAACCTTCATCCATCCCACAAGTCTAACGTATGATGAAATAAAGACACCAACCTTCAACCTCTCATCCTCATGAAAACAGAACTCACCCCACCTCCAGCGGCCCTCATTGACATGTCAAAGATGTCCGCTGGCCAGAAAGCCGCCCTGGAAATGGCTGAGGCGGCGCGTGATGAACGTAACAATGCAGGCCTCGCCGCCGGGCTTTTTTTTGGCACACCTGACTTTAGCAAAGTGCTGCCATTCCCCGCTCAATCCGTGGAAGATCATGACCAGGGGGATGCCTTCCTGGCCCGGCTCAAACGTGTGTTGGATGAGCACGCAGACCCGGACGAAATTGACCGCACGGGAGAGATCCCTGAAAACCTGCTGGACGAACTGGCCCATCTTGGAGCTTTCGGCATCAAGATTCCCACCAAGTATGGAGGCCTGGGTCTTTCACAGACCAACTACTCACGAAGCGCCATGCTGCTAGGTGGGGAATGTGGAAACCTCGCTGCCCTGCTCTCCGCTCACCAATCCATCGGTGCGCCGCAGCCGCTCATTTTGTTCGGCACGGAAGAGCAGAAAGCTAAATACCTGCCGCTATGCGCCAGCGGTATCATCAGCGCTTTTGCCCTCACGGAAAACAATGTCGGCAGTGACCCTGCCCGCATGACCACGGTGGCAACACCCGATGGAGAAGATCACTTCATCCTGAACGGTGAGAAGCTCTGGTGTACGAACAGTTTGAAAGCCGGCATCATCGTGGTCATGGCCCGCACGCCTACGCCAGAAAAACCCCATGCTACCAGCGCCTTCATTGTGGAGACATCCTGGCCAGGGGTCGAGATCGTCCATCGCTGCCGCTTCATGGGCCTGCGGGCGCTTTACAATGGGGTGGTGCATTTTGATCATGTGCGGGTGCCGAAGGAGAACATCCTGGGCGGCGAAGGACGAGGCCTCAAGGTGGCCCTCACCACGCTGAATACGGGGCGCATCACCCTGCCCGCAGCCTGCACCGGCTTAGCCAAGCGCTGTGTGGAAATCTCCAGTCGCTGGGCGGCGGAGCGTGTGCAGTGGGGCCAGCCCGTAGGCAAACACGCCGCCATCGCAGACAAGCTGGCACGCATGACCGCCGACAGCTTTGCCATGGAGGCCATGGTCCGTTATGTCTCTGCGCTAGTGGATCGCGATAAACATGCCGATGTGCGACTGGAGGCTGCGATCGCCAAACTCTGGGGCAGTGAGCGGGCCTGGGCCATCGTGGATGACACCATGCAAATCCGTGGGGGACGTGGGTATGAAACGGCAGACTCACTGCGTGAACGGGGTGAAAAACCAGACCCGGTGGAGCGGCTCTTCCGCGACTGCCGCATCAACACCATCTTTGAAGGCAGCAGTGAAATCATGCGCCTGTTCATCGCCCGAGAGGTGCTGGATCCCCATTTAAAAATCGGTGCCGAGGTGGTGAACTCCACCCTGCCGCTCAAACAACGTGCCAAGGCAACCCTGCGCGCAGGCCTCACCTACGCCACCTGGTATCCCCGCATGTGGCTGCCTGCTGGGGCTGGAAGCGCTGCCCATGCATTGCATCCTCACCTGCGAAAAGACATGCATGCCATCGCAAAGGAAAGTCATAAGCTGGCCCGCACGCTCTTCCACGCCATGGTCCTGAATGGACCTGCTCTCGAACGCAGACAGATTTTGTTAGGCCGCATTGTAGATATCGGGGCCGAGCTCTTCGTCTGGTCAACGACCATCTCGTATGCTCAGTCGCTCATCACCGATTCTACCGTACCTTCCGCAGAGGTGGATAAACTGGTACGTAAGGTCAGCTATTTTGGCAAGCTCACACGCACGCGTCTCACTAGCCACTACAAGGCTCTCAAGGAAACCTTGGAACCGGAAGCCCGACAGGTGAGTCGGGACCTTCTAGCAGCAGTGTGAAATCACACATCAATCACCTTCCCTGCCTTCACTGGTGGGGAAGGTTTCCGCGCAGCCTGCCACTCTTTGTATTTCACGAGTTCGCGCTCGATGAGTTTCAGACAAAAAGCCACCACGGTAGCATCGTCCAGATACCCCACGCCAATGATCACATCAGGAATCACATCGGCCGGGTTTAGAACATAAAGAAGGGACAATGCCCCCGCGCTAATGGCCCAGTAAGGCACCTCGCGGTAATTACCCGCCCAGTAGTCCTTCACCATGGACAGGATTACCTGCCCCTGCTCCATCCACTGGCGCAGTTTGGGCAGCTTATCCTCAATGTCCTTGGCGCGTTGGTTGACCTTGGCGATGTCAATATCGTGCTGGTTATCAGGGGTGGGCATGGAGTCATTATGCGATTTCGGAGTGGACTTGCGATGACGAAAACGTGGCTTTTTTGCAATCGGCCAACTGGCACCGATGATTTCGCCATTGGAAAAAGATCATCGGATAGCGAATGCCGGGTTGCCGTTTGGCATGCACTCCGCTTGGATGGTGCACGATGCCTGAAGCCGCCGCTCCATCCTTTGTCCGCCGCTGGTGCAAAGAACTCGCCATCGTCAGCGCCCTGCTGGTGACGCTGCTCGGCCCCTTTCTGCTGAAGCCACGTCAGTCCACGGTCTCATCCAAAGCGGAACGCAAGTTGGTCATCGTCACGCCCCACCCTGAGCGGTTAAGAGCCGAATTTGGCCAAGCCTTCGTGCGTTACTGGAAGGAGAAGACTGGAGAAACGGTGGCCGTGGACTGGCGTGTACCCGGCGGCACTTCCGAGATCGCCGTGATGCTGAAGTCTGAATTTAGCGCGGCCTTTCAACTCTACTGGACGCAAGCTCTCGGCCAAGTCTGGAGCCCGAGCATTGCCCAAAATTTCATGAATCCCAAAGCCCCGGTGGATGATCCAGCTCGGCAGGCTTTTTTAAAGTCCAGTGTCGGCGTTGGGTTCGATGTTTTCTTCGGCGGCGGGGCCTATGATTTTCAGATCCAGTCAGAAGCAGGCACCCTAGTGGCCCAAAATGGACCCGGCACGGGCATCCCCGCGCTGCGACAAAAGCACCCCGTATGGTTCGGGGAACAAGGCATCCCTGAGATGGTGAGTGGGGAGCCTTTTCGAGATGGCAAAGATCGCTGGGTGGCCTGCTGTTTATCCAGCTTTGGCATCGTCTTCAATCGCGATGTTTTGCACCGACTCGGCATTGAGAAAGACCCAGCTCAGTGGCGCGACCTAGCGGATCCACGCTTCTACGGGCAGCTCGCCCTCGCGGATCCTGGCCGCAGCGCCACGGTCACCAAGGCTTTTGAAATGCTCATCCAGCAGGAAATGCAGGAGGCCATCGCACGACTGACGCAGAATCCAGGCAATCTTAAAAACGCCCAGGAGATTGAGGCGGCGGGAGTGCGGGAAGGTTGGCGAAATGGCATGAACTTGATCCAGCGTATCAGTGCCAATGCGCGCTATTTCAGCGATAGTTCCAGCAAAATTCCGTTGGATGTGGCACGGGGTGATGCTGCCGCCGGCATGTGCATTGACTACTATGGCCGGTCCACTGAGGAGGAAACCCGCCGCCCCGATGGCACGTCCCGCATCGGTTTTATCATGCCCGTGGGAGGTAGCTCCGTGAGTGTGGACCCCATCGCCATGTTTCGAGGTGCGCCCGAGGCTGAACTGGCCACCGCCTTCATCGAATTTGTGCTGAGTGACGCCGGGCAAAAAATCTGGGCGTATCGCGCGGGCACGCCGGGTGGCCCTACCCGCAGTGCCTTGCGCAGACTGGCTGCGCGCAAGAATTTCTACTCCCCTGAAAACCTGGCGCTGATGAGCGATGCCGCCGAGATGCCGTATGAAAAAGCCAAGGCCTTCACCTACCACCCCGAGTGGACAGCTTCCGCCTTTAGCACCCTGCGTTTCCTCATCCGGGTGATGTGTGTGGACACGCATCAGGAGCAGAAAAAAGCCTGGCACACCCTCATCACGCATCACCAACCACAGCGTGCAGTAGAGGTGTTTCATGAGCTGACGAGCATTCGTTATGATCTGGCCATTGGTGACATCACCAAAGTGGTCCGCTCCCGTGACAAAGTGGCAGAAACCCGCCTGGCCAGAACCCTGGGCGATACCTTCCGCAACAACTACGAGATCGCCTACGACCTGGCCCGCCAGGGTGAATAATCTTTCACCGCTTTCCACGATGTCACGCTCCCTCGCTCTCCTCGTCTTCGGCATCATGGCCGTCTTCTTCGGCTGCTTTTTTGTCTATCCCATCTGGACGACAGTGAAGCTGGCCTTTGAAACGCCCGATCACCAATTCACGCTGGAATTCATTGCGGAGGTGTTTCGCAATCCTCTCTACCGCGAGGGATTGATCAATTCATTCACAATCGCCATTTGGACCACGCTGGGCTGCTTGCTCATTTCCGTGCCGCTGGCCATGATGTTTGTGAGGTATGACTTTCCTGGTAAAAGCCTGCTGAATAGTCTGGTGCTCACGCCCATGGTGCTCCCACCTTTCGTCGGTGCCATCGGCATCAAAGCCATCTTGGGACAGGCGGGGGCTCTAAATTCCGCACTCATTCAGTTAGGCCTGATGAATGCCAAACACCCCACCGACTGGCTGGGCGAAGGGCAGATGCTGGGAATCGTGGTCATGGAGGTATTGCACCTTTACCCCATTCTTTACCTGAACATCTCCGCCGTTCTGGCCAATTTGGACCCCGCCATGGAGGAAGCTGGAGCTAGCCTCGGTTGCCCGCCATGGCAGCGTTTTTGGCGCATCACACTGCCACTCATCATGCCGGGTATTTTTGCTGGGGGCACCATTGTCTTCATCTGGGCTTTTACCGAGCTAGGCGTGCCCCTGGTGTTTGACTATGATCGCGTCACGGCCGTGCAGATTTTCCGCTCCCTGAATGACCTCAGCGACAATCCTTTCCCTTACGCCCTGGTCGTGGTCATGCTGGTCTTCAGCACCCTCATTTACACCCTGAGTAAGGTCTTCTTTGGTCGCGCCGATGCCGTCGGCGGTGGCCGTGCCACTCTAGCACGTGAGACGGTGCGCCTGCCGCTCAGCCTCGGCCTGCTGTGCACCTCTGCTTTTGCCTTCATCACATTCCTGGCTGTGGTGCCACATCTCGGAGTGGTGCTCCTCAGCTTTGCCGATGACTGGTATGCTACGGTGCTGCCGCAGGTCTTCACTCTGGATCATTACCATCAGGCGCTAGGACATGAGCTCACCCTCAGCTCGATCGCCAACAGTCTTAAATACTCTGTCATCGCCATCGCGTTCGCGTTAGTGCTGGGCATCGGCGTGGCCTATGTGAATGTGCGCACGCGCATCTGGGGGCGCCAGTTATTGGACGCCATGGCCATGCTGCCACTGGCGGTGCCGGGGGTCGTCATGGCTTTTGGTTATCTGGCCATGACGCGCCCGGGTCAGCAGTTTGACTGGCTTATTCTGGGGGAGGATCCATTGGTCATCTTGATCATCGCGTATGCTGTGCGTCGCCTGCCCTACATTGTGCGCTCTGCCTCCGCAGGGTTTCAGCAGGTCAACCCAGTCTTGGAAGAGGCGGCACAAAATCTGGGTGCGACACCCGAGCGTGCTCTGTGGCGAATCACGCTGCCGTTGGTCGCGCCCCATCTTCTTGCGGGTGGTCTCCTGGCCTTTGCCTTTGCCATGCTGGAGGTGAGTGACTCTATGGTCCTCGCGCAGCAGTCCGCCCATTTCCCCATCACCAAGGCCATCTACTTTCTAGTCATGGGCCTGGGCAATGGGCCAAACCTCGCCTCTGCCCTCGGTGTGTGGGCCATGATCTTCCTCACCATCACCATTGTGGGGGCCGCGCTGCTTTTGGGCAAAAAGCTGGGGGCTCTTTTCCGCTAAGAGCCCTCCCCTCCTCGCCACTTTTCGCTTTCGCTTTCCACGGCCTCGCCATCATTGATCCTCATGTCACGCCGCCGCCGTCTTTCTCCGCCTTGGCTCCCAGGCTTTTGGCCCATGGTGGCCTTTCTACTCCTACTTGGCAGCGTTTTTGGCTACTACTATGGCTTGGCCAAGCTGACCCGCTTTGAGAAGCTGCCGCTGGAACCCGCTGCCAAAACAGCCGACAAGCCATGAACTGAGGTCGCTTGAGGATTGACGGCCACCCACCCGAGGTGCCATCATTTCAGCCACCATGATTCACAACGTCTATTTCTGGCTGAAAAAGGACCTGAGCCCCGAGCAGGTCGAAACCTTTGAGAACGAATTGATCGCTCTCAAAACCATTGATTATTTGGAGCACGGCTTCGTCGGCAAACCCGCCCCCACCGAGGAGCGGCCCGTGACGGATCACAGCTTCGACTACTCCCTCATCCTGCATTTCAAAAACATGCAGGACCACGACTTTTATCAAAAGGAGTGCCCGAAACACCTTCACTTCGTGAACGTCTGCAAACCATTCTTTGATCGGGTGATCGTTTACGATACCTCACCAATCCATTGATCCGGCTCATCAACGGCGGTTTGAACCCAGGTTCAGACCGCCTTTTTTATACCCGCAAAAAGGCCCGCTGGCGGTATAACCAAAAGCACAGCAGCCAAAGCACGGCTAACACACTGCATCGTTCCAGCACGGGCCCCCATGAACCACTGAAGATATCTGCGCCAGCGTGGGTTTTGACCGCATCGCGGATCCACCCGGCGGCGAGGCTGTGCATGATGTAGATGAATAGGCTATTCATGCCGACCACCACGAGAGGGAAGACAATCTTCCGCTGACCCGCCACTTCCACCAGCCAATAAAAGAACGACAGCATCAGGAACACCCAGCCACTGCTGAAGACGGCCCAGGAGGGAGTCCAAATGCGCTTTACCATGGGAACAGCGACAATATCTAAAATGGTCCCAATGAGCAGGCAGACGATACCTGCAATGAGCAATGCCGCCGCCTTTTGCCGGTGAGACTTAGCACTGCGTAGGAGCTTTTCCCCAGTGATGGCTCCCAGCAGCATCGTCACCAGTGCGGGCACGAAATTCATCGTCGTGTAGCCACCACTGTTCGTGATGAAGGGCTCGGTCCTTGGAAACAGATTCAGCAACCAGCGGTCAAAGTCTGCAGCCACGTTCAAGTGCTTGCTCCACTGGGCAAAGCGCCCGTCCAAGAGGTCTTCAGGCTTGGCCCCGATGGCCGCAAAGTCAAACCCTGCCCCAGGCAAAGGATGCTGGAAAAACCAATACCAGTCTCCTACCAAAATGATGACTACCGCAGCCGCGCAGTACTCCCAGCCTAACGAGGCCAGCACAAAAAGAAACACGTATCCCAAACCGATCTGAGCCAAGACGTTCGGAAAGATCCAGTTGGTCAGGGGATCTCCCACTTTGGTGGAAAGTAACACACCTAACAAAACAAGGATGATCGCACGCAGAACGGCATGAGCAAAACGGCCCCAAAAACCCTGCCCGTCTTGTTTCCGCCGCAGCAGTGAGAGGGGCACCGCCACGCCTACCATGAACATGAATGCGGGCTGGATGAGATCCCACAGCGCACAGCCCACCCACTCCACGTGAGACACCTGATAACCAATCTGCTGCCATGCCCAGGAATCCGGATATGCCTTAGCCATCTGCGCCAGTCCAAAGCCAGAGGAGGCCATCAGCAGCATGATAAAACCCCGGAAAGCATCCAGGGAAATGAGACGTGGGTGGGGTGACATGGCCGGAAACAAACGCCCCAGGCAGGCCGGGGCTTTCGCCAGCTTTCAAAGTCCATCAAATAGCAGCGTTGCTAGCTGCAACTCATGCTCTAGGTTTTTGGCCCCTTCTTCAGGAACTTCTCCAGGTCCTGAATCAGTTTCTGCACCCCATCACGAGGCTTCAGATCATTTGATTTTTTCAGCATGGGCAATGCATCGGCTAACTTGCCATCGGCGATGTTCATCTGCGCCAAACGGATGAGAGCATCCGGTTCGGTTTCTTTGATCTTGGTGGCACGCTCGTAGTAGGCAGTAGCCTTCACACCGTCCTTGGCATCCGCAAAGTGCTGCCCCAAGAGCATGAGGGCGCTGCCATCCATCGGATTCAACTCGACAACACGTTGTAAAATGGGGGCTGCAGCCTCGCCTTTGCCTGCGGACATTTGCAGACGTGCCTCAACTTTAAGCATCTTGGCCTCGACTTCTTTTGGCAATTGTTTGTCGGAGCTAGCCTTGGCTTTAGCCAGCAATAAAGAGGCTTCGGGCAGCGCATTTTGAGAAGAGAGATTTTCCGCCACCATGACGATGTGGGGCACGTCTTCAGCCGGTTTCTTATCACTGCGTTCCAGCCAGCGGCTAAAGGCACTGAGTGCCAGAGCAGGCTCATGGGTCGCGAGGTAAATATCCCCGAGACGTTTGATGTCATCCCCCTTCGCCTGACCACCGCGCACCAAAATCTCTAGGTTCTCGGTTGCCTTGCCATTCTCCTTCATGGCGATGTAGGCCTCAGCTTGCAGGCTCAGCAATTCGATACGGTCAGGATGATCACGCAGGATTTCATCGCAAAGAGCCGCTGCTTCGGCCGCCTTCAGTTGCTTGAGTTGCGCCCGCACCAGACCCATTTTCCAATCGAGCGAATCCGGCTCAAACATCAAAGCTTGGCGGTAGGCACTCTCCGCCGAGGATGCACGCTCAAGGGCCAACAATGAATAGGCGAGCAACCCATAGGTCGGTCCATCTTGAATGCCCAGGCCGATGGCCTTACCCAGACTGGCCACAGCCTCTTTCCACTTGCTGGCTTTCACCTGCGCCATGCCCAGACCACGCCAAGCACGACGAAAAGCAGGAGCTTTGTTGAGGGCTGACAAAAACCACTTCTCAGAGGGATCGTTCATCCCATTGTCCAGATAAAGACTGGCCACCTGAAAATCAAAAATCGCATTGGAATCCTTACCCACCACCTTGGATAAAAACTGGATGGCATCCAGTGGCTTAGCCATCAAAGGCAGGAGCTGCTGAAGGATCTCGCGATCCGCATCTTTTAACTCAGGCTCCACATCAGGAATGTTGCCATAAGTGCCAACGAAGTAACGCGCGAAAGCCGGATCATTCCACATTTGCAGGGCATACGGAGCCTTGTGGGAAGAGGCAGCGTGGAGCTGTGAAAACCCAAGGAGCAAGAGGCCAGGGAGGAGACACTTCATTCGAATCGGAAGGGGAGTTTCAGTTTAAAAGACACAGGCTTGCCCGCACGAGTACCGGGCTTGAAGCGCCACTGACGGGCAGCCTCAATGCAGGGAGCGTTGATGGAGGGATCAGGCGTATCGGTCACGTCCGCTTTCGAAACCGTGCCATCTGGACCTACAACGATGATTAGATTGACCACCCCTTTAGCCTTCTGGCGCTGGGAACTCGAAAGTTTGGGCGAGGCACGGTTCACGGGTTCGGGTTTGTTATCTAGCTGGCCACCCGAAAGCATATCCCCCATGCCGCCCATGCTGCCAGAACCACTGCCACCGATGACACCGCTACCGAAGCCAACGGAGGAACCAAAGCCCCCTTCCCCCCCCCCTGCACCGGAGAGCGCAGAGCTAAGATCGGATAGACTGGCTGCGCTTAGAGCAGGGCCAGGCGCAGAAGCGGCGGGAGCAGCTAGTTCACGAAAGTCTTTCATGTCCTGCTCAATGTCAGGCACGGGCTCTTCCAGCTTTTCCTTGGGCTCCTCTTCCACCTTCTTCTCTTCCTTCTTGTTCACTTCCACCTCCACCAGCACTTCCTTTTTCTTCACGCCCTCTTCGCCTTTGGGGATCAAAAAACCACCAAAGAGAAACACAATCGCATGAAGCCCCAAGGCAGCGAGCAGGCCAACGACAGCTTGTTTCATGACAGGAAGAAGGCAGCAGCGAAGTTACTTCCGCTCAACGGAGTGGGCGATCTTAGTAAAGCCAGCTTTGCGGGCTTCATCCAGTACCGTGACGATGAATTTGTAAGGCACATCTCCATCGCCATTCACTACGACTTGACCGTCTTTGTTGGCAGACTTGAAGCTTTGCAAACGCAAGGGTAACTGAGCGGCATTGATCTTTTCTTTATTAAAGAAGATCTCGCCCGTCTGAGCCAGACTCAGAGTCAAGGTGGCATCTTTGTTATCCTTCGGGCTCGCAGTGGAGGCCGCAGGATTGTTCACCGTGATCCCCTCATTCTTAGTCATGGAAAGAGACACCATGACGAATGTGGCCAGGAGGAAGAACACCACGTCAATGAGAGGAACGACCTCAATCTTGGCGTGCTTTTTAGGCTTTTTACGAAACTTCATGGTTAGGCGGGTAGAGGATCCTGACCGAGGTTCTTGTTCACAGCGGGCTTACCAGAGATTTGCTGGAGACCTACATTTTCACCAGCCATCATTTGGCGGTGGCGGTGACGCAACTCCTCCTCGTGCTTCTTATTCTTCTCGATGATGAGTTCCATCTTGGAGGCTGCCACTTCCAGTTCGTGCTCGGCATCTTCCACCATGTTGTTGAGGTAGTTGAAGGGAACAAGACCGGTCATGGCAATGACGAGACCGAAGGCCGTGGCGATGAGAGCTTCCGCAATACCACCCGTGATGGCGGAGGGAGCGCCCATGTCTGCACCGATAGCGGCAAAGGAGGCCATCATCCCGGTCACCGTACCGAGCAGCCCCAGCAATGGAGCGATGGTCATCCCTGTATCCAGGACGAAGAAGCCACGTTTGAAGCGTTTGATCTCCATGGCTGCGGCCATGCCGAGTGCATCAGAAATATTTGTTTCCACGTGCTCAAGAGCATGGGAAAGAGCGCGACCTACATAATCCTTGGACTTGCTGCCCACACTGATGGCCTTGTCAAAATCACCCGCTTCCACAGCTTCCAAAAGCTCATGCACATCCCGTGGCTGACGGCGCTTTTTCTCACGCAGAATGAAAAAGATTCGCTCGATAGCCGTGCCGAAAACCAGAATGCTAACTAGCAAGAGCGGATGCATGATCGGCCCACCGTGCTTGTAGGTGTCTAACAAACTATGCTTGGTCACGAAGTCTTTGATAGCACCACCCAGGGTGGCATCCAGAGGCAGCAGGCCTTTGCCTGTCTCCACCAGTGTGGCGATGGAGGCATTGATCTCAGGGGTAATACTGCGGATGATCGGCATGGGTGAGCCCACCTGAGGCATTGCAATGCCCGAACCTGCACCTCCCTTGGCAGAGAAAAACGCCATGGGGCCAATAAGGGCAAATTTGCCATCCATGACAAATCCCTGGCTATCCACGGCCTGACCTTCAAAACGAGTGCCACCGATCACTTCCGCCAGCCGAGTGATGGCCGCACGGATAAGGCCTACTTGCGCCATGAAACGATCCTTGGTCGTGGCTTTCTCGTCATCACTCGCAGCCTTGGCTTTGCTAAGGACATCCCCCAGACGTTGCAACTCACTGACGTGCACCTTAGACTCATACCCTTTGGTAAACTCATCCATGATATTCGTGAGGTAAGTGCTTTCGTCAGTGGCGAGCTTGACCTCATTTTTAAGGTTCACCACATTCAGTTCCGCCTGATCCAGCTCACGAGTCAAAGGGGCAAATTTCTCTTGAAGGGCGGCCAATTCTGCCTCCGCAGCGGAGAGCTTGCGATTCATGGGTTCCTTGTCTTTATCAATCTCCGCCCGCGCCTTGGAAAGGTCTTCCAGACTTTTCTCATAGTCTTTTTGAGCGGAACTAGCGGCTGAATTAAACACTGAAGGGGCCGGAGCCTGCGCTTGGGCCGTGGCCATCGCCAACCAAGACGCGCAAAGAATAACAAAAGGTTTCATACTATAAAGAGCAGCAAAAAATTCAATCAATCGTGGCAGGGAGCTCGACGAGCTTTGGGCTCACCGTCTTTTTCATGACCTCAAGCACTTCCATCATGCTCTTGGCGATGGTGGGATCTGTCTTCCACACCCAGGCGTCCGCGTTGGGGACACCCACACCGCCGATGTCACCGGCAGCATTGACAAAGTAGGCCTGTCCGAGACCGATATAGACCGTCTTCACCTCGGCCTTCTTTCCATTCCCCACTTCATGAATTTCAGGCAAAGAGGCAATTTCAAGATTTGCCTTGTTCAGTTCATTGACCACGCCCAACACATTTTGGTAACGCTCCGCAGCGGTGATGTTTTTGACTTCAGCGCCTTCTTTGGGAATGCGGTCAGCCAGCACTTTCACCTTCTCTTTAACATTGGTCGGCACACGTGCGACGAGAGCTCGCACACCTTTTTCCAGCTCTTCCGCCGCAGCCAGCAAAGCATCGCTCGCCTCTTTCGCCTGAGCTTTTTCCAGTTCTACTTCGGCTGCGCGCTTCTTGGCATCCGCCAGCTTCGTTTCAGCCTCCGTGATCTTCTTTTTCATCTCCATCACGGATTGCTCGACGAGGGTGATGCGGCCTTCTAACAGAGCTTTACCTTGCTCCCATTCATGCCGCTCAGAGGCGATGAGGCGCTCCGTCTCTGCCCACTTTTGCAGGAGTGAGCGGGCATGGTTCATAGAGTCTCCGGCATCCACTGGAGTAGGAGCAGGCTCGGCACTGTAGGCCAGCCCTGCCGTGACAAGGCAAAACGCTGAAAAGAGTCTGAGAACGGAGGTATTCACGTGAGATCAGTGGGACAAATTCCCGCGCATGAAGGCCTTTGAAGTGCCTAAAGCTGCGGCCTGGATAGTGAAGTCACGTCTTTGAAATCCAAAGATGATTACGGTGACAAAACAGTCACAAAGGCCACGAAAGCACCTGGGATAAGTGGCAAAAGCCTGTCCCCCACTGTGAAACGGATCTGACAAACTCGCAGGCCTCTGCCACGAAAGAGCGCCATCTATACACCTCCAAATCTTCGTATCGCCCGCCATTTAAGTGCCTATTTCGTAACGCCCAGCTTTTCTAACTTCCTCGTCTGCGTTGGCACTGAATCTGTTTCCTTACTTGATCCCGCCATTCTGGCGATGAAGGAGTGTCCCGCCGAATGTCCAACCCCAAGCCTTTCAATCTCGAACCTCTTCCGCCTGCGGGCCAGTCCCAGCAGCAGCAGCAGATGCGTGGCCTAGACGGGTGCCTGCTCAATTATCGAGCCATGCCGGGCGTCTTTGATGAGATGGTGCTGCCCAGCGGAGAACTGCGCCCGCATTGGAAGACCTTCGGAAGTTTTTTAGCCCACTGTTCGGATGCAGATCTCAAACAGCGGAATGATAGCATCCAGCGTCTGCTGGCAGATCACGGTGCCACCTACAACATTTACGATGACGCCCTGGGCACCAGCCGCCCATGGATGCTGGATCTGCTACCCTTCATCGTGGCTGAGCAGGACTGGCGGCGCGTGCAGGAGGGGCTAGACCAGCGCGGTCGCCTGCTGAACGCTATCCTTTTAGACCTCTACGGTCCTCAGAAACTGCTGAGAAACGGCCTGCTACCGCCTGGCATCGTGCAGGCGAATCCAGGCTTTCTCAGGCCAGTCATGGGTGTCAATCCGCCGGGAGGTAAATTTATTTTCTCGCTCGGCTCAGACCTCGTGCGGGATGCTGGCGGTACGTGGCGGGTGCTGGCAGACCGGGCCCAGGCCCCTAGCGGCCACGGCTACACGCTAGAAAACCGCATTGTCATGTCCAACGTGTATGCGGAGGAGTTCAACGCCTCACGCGTGCGGCGACTGGCAAACTACTTTGAGCTGAAGCGCGAAATGCTGCGCTCGCTCGCGCCCAAACATCGCCACGGGGATGCGGGGATCCTGATGCTAACGCCGGGGCCCTACAATGAAACCTATTTTGAGCATGCCTTCCAGGCAAGATACCTCGGCTTTCCTCTCGTGGAAGGGGCAGACCTCACTGTGCGTGATCGCCACGCGCAGCTCAAGACTCTCGAGGGACTTCGCCGGGTGGAAGTGATGGTACGCCATGTGGACGATGTGTTTTGTGATCCGCTGGAGTTAAATTCCGGCTCCCTTCTCGGCACCCCAGGCCTCATGGAAGCCTGGCGCAGTGGCAATATCGCCCTGGCCAACGGTCTAGGCACAGGCGTCATTGAAACCCCTGCGCTTCATCCGTTTATGCCAGGCCTATGCCGACATATTTTGGGGGAGGAGCTCAAGCTGCCCTGCGTCCCCACCTGGTGGTGCGGCCAGCGGCGTGAGCTGGACATGCTGATGCGGGACCCGGACCGCTGGGTGGTCAAACCAGCCTTCATGCGGGGCTCCCGCGATCCCATCTTCATCCGCGACCAGGAGAAAGAGCAAAAAGCCCGCTTGCTGGAAAGCATCCGTGCAGCCCCCCACGAATGGGTGGCCCAGGAAGTTCTCAGCCTCTCCACCACGCCCACCTGGAATGGCAGTAAGGTGGAGCCCCGTTCTCTGGTCTGGCGCGCCTTTGCCATCGCCCAAGGGGATGGTTTTGCCACCATGCCTGGCGGCCTAGCCCGCGTGAGCCCAGAGCCCCAGCGCTGGCTGGTGACCATGCGCAGTGGCGGCATCAGCAAAGACACCTGGGTGCTGGGAGATGGCACGGAAGATACGACCTTTGGCCATCTCAGCCAGCAGCCCATCGTCATCCGCCCTGCCCGCCCCCCGAGCGGCGTGCCTAGCCGTGCAGCAGATCACCTCTTTTGGTTAGGTCGGTATGCAGAGAGGCTTGAACTCACGATTCGCATGGCCCGTGTCGTCATGCAACGTCTGGCCAGTGAACGTGGCCTGGTGCAGAGCCGTGAAGCTCAGAGCTGTGTGGCATTGATGGTCGAAATAGGCCTTCTCCCTACGGGCACGACGAGCCTGCGTGATCACCTCCAGGCCCTGCTGCAAGATCCCAAACGAGATGGCAGTGTGCCCGACCTCCTAGGCCGCCTGCGTTACAACGCCTCCGCTGCGCGAGATCGCCTCTCCGATGACATGTGGCGTCTTTTCAATCGGCTGGATCGTGATGCACGCCTGCCAGCAGGGCCCTTCAGTGTTTCTGCGGCTCAAAGTGCCCTAGATACCTTGGTGCTAGACCTGGCCGCACTCAGCGGCATGCAGCATGAAAACATGACCCGCGGCCACGGCTGGCGTTTCCTAGAAATCGGCCGTCGGCTAGAGCGTGGATCCATCATCCTCACCCTTCTCAAAGGCACTCTCAAACAGGCACCTCAGGATGATAGCATCCTCAGCCCGTTGTTGGAAATTTGTGATAGCACGATGACCTACCGCCGCCTCCACTTTGCCCGCCCCGTGCTGGCCCCCGTGCTGGATCTGCTCCTGCTCAATGATAGCAACCCTCGCTCCGTGGCTCATCAGCTCATGGTCCTAGGCCGCCAGGCGAGTCAACTTCCCGTGGACCCGACTCTGGAGTCACGCCTGCCGGAAAAGCAGCAGACAGACGTTTTGCTTTCTGACCTCAGCAGCCTGAATCTCATCACCCTGGCGCGCACTCCAGGGGAGCTGCATGCAGCCGTCAAAGCTACCTGCGACACCCTTACAGATGGCTTGGAAAAGCTTTCCGACATCATCACCGAGCATTACTTTAGCCACGCCATCCGGCGGGTGGAATAAAAGCCGCACCTCCTCACCCAAAAACCTCCCCCGTGCGCTACAACATCATCCATCGGACCACGTACAATTACGAGAGCCCCGTGACCGTCGGACATTACACGGCCCGGCTGGAGCCTCGTGCCCTGCCCTTCCAGGAGTGTCCATGGCATGAGTTGACCATCCGCCCGGAGCCGGTGCAGAGATCGGAAAGGTCTGACTATTTTGGCAATACAAGTGTGTACTTTGAGATTGAAGGCTCGCATCAAAAGCTGGAAGTCATCGCCCGCAGTCTTGTCGAGGTGGAGCGTGCCCAGCCTTTCGATTCCTCCAGCACCCCACCCTGGGAAACCATTCGGGATGCCTGCCGCAGCGATGTCTTCAATCCCACCACCGCCGCGGGTGAGTTGACTTATGCCTCCACGCTGATCCCTGTCGGGGCTCAGTTTGCAGACTATGCGCGCCCCTCCTTCCCGCCTAAACGGCCTATTTTGGAAGCGGTCTGTGATTTAAACCGGCGCATCAATGAGGATTTCATCTTTGATCCCACCGCCACCGACTATGCAACCCCCGTGGAAAAAGCCCTGAAGCAGCGGCGCGGCGTTTGCCAAGATTTCGCCCAGGTGATGATCGCCTGCATTCGTTCCCTGGGACTTCCAGCGCGCTACGTCAGCGGCTATCTAGAGACGCTGCCCCCGCCCGGCCAGGTCAAGCTGGTGGGCGCAGATGCTTCTCATGCCTGGATTTCAGTTTATTGCGGTGAGACCTGCGGCTGGATGGATGCTGACCCCACCAACAATGTCCTGCCATCGGAGCGCCACATCACCGTGGCCTGGGGGCGTGATTTTGCCGATGTCAGTCCACTGCGCGGCGTTACGATTGGGGCGGGAGAACAGCGGCTCCTAGTCGCGGTGGATGTCTTACCAGATCCAGACTGATTTTCCTCCCACGCATGCACCTTCACCGCCACCCTTGCGGTTTCTTTTATTCTCAACCCTTCGCAGATTTCTTGAGCGAAAAACACCTCCAGGAGGGTTCCTTCCATGGCGGTGAACTGCTAGCCCTGGAGTATGTGCGCTGCCGTGAAGGGCCGCAGGCTGGCAATGCCTGGTGGCAGCTCACCTGGGTCTCTCTCCTTAGCACCCCGGCCCATCATCGTTTTTTCGTGGGAGAAACGGAAATCGCCCTCTCCAGGCAAACACTCACAGGGCTAGCGGGACATCTCCTGCATTATTCCGGCGGGCAGGTTGTTGTAAAACGGTAGGGCGATAGTTTCTGCCTCTAGCTCTAGTTTACAGAGCATGAAACGCCGTACTTTTCTCGCCACTGCCAGCACCACCTTCGCGGCACCTTTTGTTAGGTCACAGAGTAAAACCAGCCTGCAAGGCAGCACGATCGGCCACGGTCAGCATCGTTACCAACTGGACCTGGAATGGTGCAAGGCCAAACGGGACCAACACCCCGTGAAGGACTGCCATGAAATGGTGATGGATGCCCAAAAGCGCCTCCTCATGATCACCAACGAGGCCAGCAACAACATCCTCATCTTCGACAAAGAAGGTCAGGTGCTGGATGCCTGGACACTCAAACTCAAAGGCGGGCATGGCCTCACGCTCGACCGTCGCAATGGCCAAGAATTCCTCTGGCTGTGTGACCCTTCCAGCGGTGCCGTCATCAAGACCACGCTGAAAGGCGAAGTCCTGCTGAAGCTACCTCATGCCAAAGACTGTGGTGCATACGATGCACTCTCCAAATATGCCCCCACCGAAGCCGCCGTGGCACCCAATGGTGATATCTATGTGGCAGACGGTTACGGTTCTCAGTTCATCCTACAATTTGATAACACGGGCAGATTCATCCGCAAGTTTGGTGGCCTCAGCACCCAGGCGATGAATGCCGGTAAGTTCATGCAAGCGCATGGGGTGACGATCGATTCACGCGGCCCCACCCCACTGGTTTTATGCACCGAGCGCGTTCGCAATGAGTTCCACTGGTACACGCTGGATGGACAATATGTGCGCTCCGTTTATCTGCCGGGCGCTTTCATGAGCCGCCCCGTCATCGCGGGAGATTTACTGCTTTCAGGCGTGTGCTTTGGCATGAAGCCCGGGGACTACCGCATGTGGCGCGAACGAGGATTCATCATCATCCTGGACAAAGAAAACCGAGTCATCTCCGCTCCTGGGGGTCTGGCACCAGAGTATGAGGGAGATCAGGTCAAAGTGCTGCTGCAGGACCAAGCCATCTTCCGCAATGTCCACGACGTCTGCGTGGATGATGAAGGCGACCTCTACGCCTGCCAGTGGAATGCCGACCAAGCATACCCCTACAAACTGCGCAGAATTTAAGGCGCTACTTCGTTCTCAGTCGCTCCAGGCTCACCTCATCTGCCCCGACACCAGAGGGTGAGGTGGCTACCTCTTCCCACTTGGAACCTGCATCACTGCCGAACTTCTGCTGAAACTCCGCGAAGGTTTGGGGGGTAAAAAAGTTCGGGCCTTTTCTGAGGCTCTTCAGGTCATACTGATTGCCCGCCCCCTTCCAGGTAGCTTCATCAAAGATGATGATTTCCGGCTTCTCCGCCCCACCCTTCACCACACATTTGGTTAGCTCTACTTCTGCACCGGGGGTTACCAACACGTTCAATCCAATGAACGTGCAGTTCTCTGCTTTCAGCAGTCCTCCTCGGGTGACTTTGAGATCGCCTGTTTCCCCTGGCTGACGGCGGATCACTACATTTTTCAGCGTCACCCGGCTTAGCCCATTCTGAGGGCGGTCTCCGTGCTGCGCCACACTGAAAGCGTAAGCCGCACTGCTCTCCACCAGCACGTTTTCCATGCTGTGAGGAGAATCGCCGATGAAGAAAATATCATGCCCCAGGCAGTCACGGACATAGACATTTTTGAAGTGGGTCACACTGGAAACCGTGTCGCAAAGCCCCGTGGAATTTCCAATGCTGACAAAACCATCCACACGACACTCGGCAGCTTCATGAGCGCTGAAACCATCGTCCCCACATTCGATCGCGGAAATGTTTTCAAACACCGTGTCCACTTGGTCGCCGTGGATATTAAAGCCATCATTGTACACATGGGTACACGTGAGATTCCGCACCACAAGGTGGCCACCGTCTCCAGAAAGCACGACTCCACTGCTACGCAGTGGGTAGCGAAGATTGGCAGCATCTAGATCCACCCCCACTGGCAGCTTCACATAAAAAGCATCATCCTCCTGAACATAGGTCCATTCATCGGCTAGAAGATCCGCCACTTTTTTCAGCGGCGCACTCGGTCCTTTGGAAGTGCGGCCCATGTGATTCATGCGCCCATTCCACAGGAAAAACCAGCGCCCTAAAATGGCAGGGTCCATGCGCGGCATTAGCTTCACTTTTCGGAATAACCCCGCCCCTAGAGATTCCCACTCCGCCGCACGCACTGGCTCACTTCCCTCAATGATCGCGCCCTGGCCATCAATCGTGATGGGCTTCCCAGGCACGCCTTTTTTCCCACTGAGCACCACACTTTCATAATAAGTCGCAGGCGCCAAAAAAACGGTATCTCCCGGCTGGGCTAACCTGACTCCACGAGCGATCGTTTTCACCGGAGCCTTCACACCATCATTCGCATCGCTGCCTTTCCCGGGATCTACCTGGATGGCAGACAAGCACGGGCAGAACAGAAGGGTAAAAAGAAGGATGACGAGCTTCATGAAAAAGGCAGCGGGCAGCCTTCTTCATACAATCTTAACGGCGCAGATCCATCAATCAAATGCCACTACCTACCTGTGCCGGAGGTAATGTTTTTCATGCGCTCCTCGATTTCAGGCAGCATTTGATCCCAGGTGAATCGCCAGCTCCAGAAGTCTCCCATTTTTCCAGGGGTGTTCATGCGGGACTCGCTGCCCAGGCCCAAGAGATCTTGCAGCGGAGCGATGGCCATGCGGGCTTGAGATCCCCACACGGCCTGGATGAAATCCCAGTTAAGCTGCGACCCATCCGTCTTGGTATAACCAAGGATGGTGCGACGCTCTGCCGCGATTTGTTCCGCCGAGCGCGTCGTGTCCTCCCCTTCCCCGCTGTTAAACAAGCCTAGGACGGTATCATTGTCATGCGTTCCCGTGTAAGCCACAGACTCATCGGGATAAAATTCAGGAATGTAATCTTCTGAAAGGCTATCTGCCCCAAAGGCAAACTGCATCACCTTCATGCCTGGAAAACCATGCCGTAGGCGCAGCTCAGTCACGTCTGGGGTGATGATTCCCAGATCCTCCGCAATGACAGGCACGTGATCTCCCATCTCGCCTTTCAAAGCCTCAAACAAAGCGTCTCCAGGAGCGCCGACCCACCGGCCATTCACCGCCGTCGGCTCTGCGGCTGGAATTTCCCAATAAGCGGCAAAGCCACGGAAATGGTCAATACGCACGATGTCCACCATCTCCAGAGTCTTGCGCAGGCGAGCTTTCCACCACGCAAAACCTTCCGCCTCGTGCGCGCTCCATTTATACAAAGGGTTTCCCCAGCGCTGTCCCGTAGCACTGAAGTAGTCAGGTGGCACGCCTGCCACCACGATGGGATTCCCCTGCTCATCCAGTTCAAAGAGATCTGGCCGGGCCCAAACGTCCGCGCTGTCATGAGCCGTGAAAATAGGGATGTCGCCGATGAGGCTGATGCCCAATTCCTGCGCGCGGGCATGCAATTTCTGCCACTGGCGGAAAAAGAAAAACTGCTGGGCCTTCACCTCTTCCAAAGCATCATCCAAACGCACCATGGCATCGTTGATGGCTTCGGGTTGGCGCATAGCCAGCTCGGGGGGCCATTCATTCCAGGGGCGACCACCGCACTCACCTTTGATGGCGATGAAAAGAGCATAGTCGTCCAACCACTCGGCTTCACGCTCGCAAAAGGCCTCAAAAGCCCGCGCTAGCAATGGGCTGGCTTCACACTGATGCAGGAATCTCTGGCAGGCGAGTTTGAGGAACGCCGTCCGCACCTCTTCCGTCGCAATAAAGTTCACTTTGTGGTCAGGGAAGGCCGGGATCATCGCCAAGTCTTGAGGTGTGAGGACCCCGTCATTGCGCAAAGAATCAAAACTGATCATGAGCGGATTCCCGGCAAAGCTCGATAGGCTTTGATACGGAGAAGCCCCAAATCCCGTCGGCCCCAGCGGCAGCATCTGCCAGAGCTTTTGCCCCATCCGATGCAGGGAATCCAGCCAACGATGCGCTTCAGGACCGATTTCACCAATGCCGAACCTCCCTGGAAGTGAGGTGGGATGCAGGAGGATACCACTGGAGCGCGGGATAGAAAACATGGCTGGAGGGATAAGACAGAGGAGGGTGAGTCAATCAACTCTAAGCACAAAGTGGGCCTGACTTACTTCTGGACCATGCCCTCGGCCGTGATGGTCTTCCACTCCAGGATTTCCGACTGAAAGGCCAGCTCACCCGTTGCTTTTTGCCACTTTTCACAAGCGCTGATAAGGATGCCGCAGATGGAACGCATGAAGGGCGGGTCACTGGTCACCGCAGGCTCCGTCTGTGAGTGATTCCAAAGCAGCGCCGCATCTCTTTTCAAATCATCGTGCAGGCTCATCAAGGCCTCCAAACGCACGATCTGAGACAGCTCATAGATCCATTTTCCCCGGTCCGTATTATACAGCCTCTCCATCTCCATGCACTCTCGGCGGAAGGCCAGGGCTGCCTGCGGATGGCCCGCCTCCTCACGGATCTCCGCCGCTCCGCGCAGGGCCCTGGGTAGCAACTGATCATTTCCCTGGCCTCGGGAAATCAAAATGGCCTCATCCGTTGCCCGGAAGGCATCCTGCGTACGCCCCGTTTTATTATAATGGCGGGCCACCTCGATCCATCGGCCCACCAAGCTGTAAAATTCAGCGCCCTGCTGGGAAGCGGAAATGCGAATGCTCTCCTCCAGCGCCTGAGCCGCAGCCCCATGGTCACCCTGCTTTGCCTTGATACGAGACAGAGTACGCAAAGCGAGCCCACGCGAGTGTGCCCCCGCCAAAGCGGCATCTTTCGAATACAAAGCCAGCAGCTTATTCGCCGTTGCCTCTGCCATTCCATATTCGCCCATGCCCAGTTGCAAATCTGCCAGGAAGAGCCAATTCGACGCCTGTTTTTGCAAATCGCCCAGGTTCTTTTGCATGAATTCTTCCACCAGAGCCTGCCCTTCTTTACCACGACCCTGGCGGGCAAGTTCACGCGCGTGATAACGCGCCACCTCAAAACGCTTGTCATCGTAGGCTGGCCCCAACGAGCGCCAGAGCTCTTCAATCTCATGATACTGCCGCAGGGCCTCAGGTTTATCCCCTGTATCTGAATAAGACCGTGCCATCAGCAATCTGGCCGCCAGCGTACGAGGGTCTGACTCACTGTATAGACCTGCCGATAGCTCATACATTTGACGGCATAGCGGCAGGGCGCTGCGGTAGTCCCCCATGGCCATAAAAATGGAGGTTAGCTGCTTGAGCAGTTCGATTTGCAATTCAGGCTCGCTCTGCAGATTTTCCACTTCCTTCACGCTCTCATTCACTGCAAGCCTGAGGGCCTCGGGATTCTTTCCCTTCGCCACAAACTCGCCAGCCTGACTCAGCAACTGGGTCAAAAATCCATTCAAAGCCTGGGCTTTCTTGGACTGAGATTCGGCCAAAGTTCGCAGCCGTTCCGCATTCGTGCGCGCCCTGGATTCTTGCATGAACGCGTAGGTGCTGACGGCGGCTAGGATGATCAGATTCACCCCAATGATGGAACCCAAAGCAAAGGCCGTGCGATTCCTGCGCACCAGTTTTTTAAACCGATACCAGTTTTCCGGTGGCCCAGCACTGACAGGCTCATCATCCAAGTGACGGCGCAAATCATCTGCTAGAGCATTGGCTGAGTCGTAGCGTTGCTCAGGGTTTTTCTCCAGAGATTTGAGGATGATCCAATTCAGATCCCCTTCCAAAGCCTCTGGTTGGCAGGGCGAATGTTTGCCAGCCGCCGACCTTTGTTTCGCGCGCAAGCTGGGGCGCAAAGGCTCCATCTCATAGATGCGCTGGAGCATCGCAGTGAGGGAAGTTTTCTTGTCGTGAGAGTCAGAATCCAGAGGTGCCACTCCTGTGAGCAGTTGGTAAAGGATGGCTCCTAGCGAGTACACGTCCACCCGCACGTCCACCACCTCAGCCCCCATGGCCGCCTGTTCCGGGGCCATGTATTCCGGTGTTCCCAGCACCATGCCCCGCATGGTGTAGGCGATGCTTTCCCCCGTCAGCCCGTCATCCGAAAGAGCCTTGGCGATGCCAAAATCAATGATCTTCACCACCGGCCCCGAATCGCCGTCAGCCACTAGAATATTCGAGGGTTTCAGATCCCGATGCAGCACCGCCCTTTGGTGAGCATGCTGCACCGCACGGCACACATCTAAAAATAGGGAGATTCGCTGGCGGGGGTCCAGACCTGCTTCCTCACAATAGGAAGTGATGGGCCGCCCATTGACAAGCTCCATCACGAAATAAGGCCGCCCCAAGGGCGTCGTTCCCGCATCTAAAACGACCGCGATATTCGGATGCGACATCCTTTCCAGGGCACGACGTTCAGCCCGGAAGCGCGAGAGCACGGCCAGGGAATCCATGCCTGGACGAATGACCTTGATGGCCACCGTCCGCCGAATGGGCAGGGTTTGATCCGCCTTCCACACGATGCCGAATCCCCCTTCGCCGATGCGTTTCAACAGCGTGTAGCAGCCGATGACATCCCCCTCTTGCTCCACCTGCGCGCCAGCCAGCAGGTCAAACGACTCCTCCAGGGCCAGATCCAGCATGGCCAGCGCATTGTGCGTGGGTGGGATCGGGCAGTCTAATGAGGTCGTAGCCTGGGGGTGAGCGTGACTCATAGCCGTTCAGCCGCTAGAAAA
Source organism: Prosthecobacter dejongeii (assembly GCF_014203045.1). Classification (NCBI taxonomy): domain Bacteria; kingdom Pseudomonadati; phylum Verrucomicrobiota; class Verrucomicrobiia; order Verrucomicrobiales; family Verrucomicrobiaceae; genus Prosthecobacter; species Prosthecobacter dejongeii. The sequence goes on along the minus strand of NZ_JACHIF010000002.1, from coordinate 395,548 downwards.
CCTGCGATGGCGCCTCACGTCAAGACCAGACACAAAAGGCAAGCACACATCCCCCTCTAAACGAGGATGCAGTGGGGATTCAAACAAGAATACCGTCTCGCGAGTCCTAAAGCAGGCTAGAGGCCAGCTTTCTGCATGAGCAATTCCAGTTGCTGCTGAAACTGAGGCACATCGGCAGGCGGCGGCTGGTACCCCTGGGGGGAACCATTCAGTCCCAGACGCCCCATTTGATCTAGGAACCAGGAAGCCTGGACACCATCGCTAAAGATCACTTTACCGCTGATCAGCGCACCTGGAATGGCGATCTGGTCCGCACTCATTTGGATGCCAGCACCAGGGACCTGACCACCGACCTCCACGTCCAGGCCTTCCTGCCCAGCAGGCACTTCATCAGGTGGGACTGGAGTCGGGGCAGGTTTAATGACCTCCCGCGGCTTGTCTTTGATGCGCACGCCGACATCCAGCATCAGCAGGCGGGCATCCAGGTAGGTGAGGGTGATGCCAAACTCCGTTTTGAGGCGATCTTGGACCGCATTGAGATTGGCACCATCAGCCGCCCAGATTTCCACTTGGGCCAGTTGTTCGGGGGAAAGTTGTGACATGATTCTTCGTTAGGCAAATTAGCTCTTCATCGCACCCGTCACCACGGAGGCCAGCTTGGCAGCCTGATCACTCAGAGCTTTCACTTGCCCCTGAGTCATCGGCTTATCCTGCGGCACATCCATGAGTGGGAGCAGGGCCTGGAAACCTGCACGCAGGGCTTTGAGAGATTCATTGGCTTGCAGGCGGGGACTCAGGTGCTCCAGGCTGGCCAGGTAATATTCAGCGATGTCCTTGCGCATGAGACGCAGGGTTTTCTCAGGTGTGTAGTTGTCATGCACGCTACGAGTGGCGATCTCAAAAGCCCGCAGCCAGCCGCCCAAGCTCACCAGGTGGGCAATGTCCACATCCCGCAACTGCACCATTTCCGCCTCCACATCGGCCTGAGTCAGGGCCAATTCAGTGCGCAGCTTGTCCCACTGACCATCAATGCTGTGCTCAAACAAACTCTGAGTGTGGCGGTTCATGCGGCTGCCCGTTCCCAGAACCTTCGCATATTTGATCAAAGCACGCCCCACATCCTCCATCGCTTCCACCTTTTCACATTGGACGATGAGAAAGCCATCCGCGATCAGCGTGCCCAAGCCCAATGAGACCAGCACACGATCCGAAGGTGTCTGGCGAGAAATGGGCCTCTTCAGCGCATCGTAGGAGAGTTTGCCCAGGCCATCCAGCATCTCAAAAAGCTTGCGAATACTAGGGGTGGTAAATTGGTTCACGCCAAATTCCTCCCGCACGTGTTCATCGCCTAGCAGGTCATCTGGGATGGCCATGCGCTGTCCCTCCTGACCCGGAAGAGGGGGAACAGGGGGTTTAGGAGGAGACTCCGGGGCGGGTGTCTGTGCCCAGCCTCCCACCAAAGTGAGGGCAGTGAACACACCCACAAGGCAGGCGCGGGCAGAAAAAGAACGGACAAGAGACATGGCTATTGGAGATATACGTGGGCGCTACACCTATTTCCAGCGATTGCTAGACCTTGTTTTCAAACGGGGTGGGATTCCATTTTCCCCAGGAAAGCCCCATCTTCTCCTTTCCTCCCGGCTTTTTACCCGTATTCTCAGCCCCCCTATGATCAAAGTCGGTCTCGTCTCCCTCGGTTGCGCCAAGAACCTCATTGACTCCGAAATCATGGTCGGCCACCTCCAGCAGGCAGGCATGACCATGACCCCGGAGGCTGACCTGGCCGATGTTCTCATCATCAATACCTGCTCCTTCATTGACATGGCCAAGAAGGAAAGCGTGGGTGCCATCCATGAAGCTGTGGATGCACGTGAAGAGCAGCAGGCGCGCAAGAAGCAAAAGATCATCGTCGCAGGCTGCCTTTCCCAACGCTTCCGTGAAGAGCTGCCGACGCTGATGCCAGACGTAGATGCCTTCATCGGCCTGGACCAGATCACTCAAGTGGCCCCCATCATCCAACGTCTCATGGGCCAGGAGCAGCAGGAAAACCACGTGACGAAGGGCCCGCAATACATCCCAGATTACGACACGCCTCGCTTCCGTCTCACGCCCAAACATTTCGCCTACATCAAGATCGCTGAAGGCTGCAATCACACCTGCTCCTTCTGCATCATCCCCCGCATCCGTGGCCGTCATCGCAGCCGCACTCAGGAAAGCGTGGTCAAGGAAGCCCGTCAGCTCATCGAAAGCGGCGTGAAGGAGATCAACCTCATCTCTCAGGACACCACCTACTTTGGCATGGACAAGTGGGAGGGCGAACGCCCTAAACCCCGCAGCGAAGTGGACTCCACCAAAGGCCATTCCCTTTCCACCCTCATCCGCGAGATCAATGCCATCCCGGGAGATTTCTGGATTCGCCTGCTTTACACGCACCCTGCGCACTGGAGCGACGACCTCATTTCCGCCATTGCGGAAAGTCCCAAAGTGGCCCGCTACATTGACATGCCGCTGCAGCACATCAGCGACAATATGCTGAGCCTGATGAAGCGTGAGACCGACGGTGCGTACATCCGCAACCTCATCAAGCGCATCCGCGCAGGCATCCCGGACATCGCCATCCGCACCACCTTTATCGTCGGTTTCCCCGGAGAGACTGAGGCTGATTTCAACGAGCTCATCCAATTCATTGAAGACGAAAAATTCGAGCGTGCCGGCGTCTTCAATTACTCTCGTGAAGAAGATACCCGCGCCGCCAAAATGGACGGCCAGATCCATCACATGACCCGCAAAGCCCGCTGGAATGAAGCCATGCGTGCCATCCAGCGGAGTGTCGAACAGGTGAACCGCCAGCAAGTCGGCCGCACCCTTCGCGTTCTTGTCGAGGAACCCGGCGTGGCCCGCAGTGAAATGGATGCCCCGGACATTGATACCACCGTCTTTGTGGATAAAAAGCTCCCCGTCGGCAGCTTCGCCGATGTCACTATCAAAGACTGGCGCGGTTACGATCTCGTGGCGGGCTGAAGTTACGACGAATCAAAATTAACGGCGGAATCTGCCAAAAAGCAGCTTAAAAAGAGGTTGGGTAAAGGTCTGGAGATCAACAGTCTCCATCTTTTACCAGACCTCTTTTTTTGTTAAAGCCTTGCGTTTTATCTATCGCTTTAAAACGAGCGCCTCCTGCGGAAGACAATCGCCGTCATCGCCAGGCCTAACAAGAAGGCTCTTCCAGGTTCAGGAACCATCACGTAAACAATCCCGTCGGTGAAAAACTGGGACGTGTTCCAAAGGCCATTGGTCAGGGTGGGAAGAATCAGGAAATCATTCTCATTGGTGGAACCCGTAAAGTTGCTGAATCCCCAGTCGAAAAGATTGAAGACATCCCCCGCGACAGGTTCATAACCACTGGCCAGTTCCACTTGGAATTTCATCCCCAAATCCACCGTCAACGTGTTCGTGATGCGGATCTGATCATGCGCGCCGATTAAGCCTGTCGTGACGGTTTGGATACCGTTCGATAGATCGTCCGAAAGCAGGATGGCATTGAGTGTCGCGCCATTCAGCGTCAGCAACCCACCAATATTGGACGTCAGTGGATTTGCATCATCCTGAAGACGTAGCCCACCCGCTGCGGTGAAAGTAAGGAAGCCCGTGCCCGCACCCGCCGCATCGCCAGGGCGGATCATGCCGCCATTCACCAATGTGTAGCCACCCACCGTGCCAGAGCCTGCGAGAATCCCATCCGTCATCAAGTCCACATCCCCACTGCCGATGCTGCCGCTGCCAGCAGTGCCGACTTGCAAGGTACCGCCATAAACATGGGTTTTGCTGGTGTAGGTATTCACTCCATTGAGCACCAAGGTGCCGGCACCGATCTTGGTCAAATCCGCCGTGGCCGTGGAGCTTGAGACCACCGCATTGACGATGATGTCGCCACTGCCGCCCACTCGTGAGGCCGTGGCTAGATTGATAGACGAAAGATTGGCCACTGCGGTATTCGTGCCTGTTCCATTCACCGTCACGGTAGGCGCGGTGGTGTAGCCAGACCCAGGGTTGTTCACAGCCACCTCAATAGCGTAGTTGTTCGTGTTGGTGGTGATCGTGGCAGGCACTTCCGTCACCCCGGGGGCATCCGCAATGCTCACGTTGAAAGCCGTGTTTGAAAAACCACTGCCCATGTTGAGAATCTCCACCCCAGTGACAGTGCCGCCCGTCAATACCACCTTCGCATACGCCCCAGTGCCACCCCCACCAGAGATGCCGAGTACCGAATAACCATTCGTTCCAGTGGTATAACCACTGCCTCCGTTCGTGACGGTAAAACTCTGCGCCGTCAGGCCCAAAGTTCCTACAGCGGCCGCTCCGCTACCGCCACCACCGGCGATGCTCACCGTCACGGCAGCCCCACTGTTTCCACTTGAACTTGTCATGGTGATGGAGGCGATACCGTTGTTGATCACCGCCGGTGTGCTGCTGTTGTTCACCAAAGCCCCCTGATCGGCAAACCCTTTGCCATTGAGGGTGATAACCTCATTGATATTGGTCTGACCATTCAAGTCCAGAGTCCCCGCAGCCGCAGCATTGACGCTCGGTAAACTGGAGGCATCCGAAGTCACCGTGCGGGTCAAGCCTGCCGATACGACCGTGCCGCCATTGTTCCCTGCGGTGGTAAAACCACCACTGCCCAGCGCGGTCGAGTTGCCGATTTTCAGCACACCATCATACACCGTCGTAACACCCGCATGAACGTTAGGCGCATTCAGTGACCAGGTGCCCGTGCCAGCTTTCACCACTTCTGTTTTGATGGAGTTAGCGATGGTCGGTGTGGTGACGACGGTACCTGTGGCGAGGCTGCCATTGATCACCCCATTCCCCGCACCCAGCATCCATAGACTGGATCTGGCTGCGCCAACACTGGAAGTAACACGGCCATTAAAGGTCGCAGTTTCGCCAGCCACCGTGTTTTCCAAAATACCGCCGCCCCAGATGTTATGCGCGGCCAGTGATGTGCCCGCCACAGCGGATAGACCGTTGCTGAGGTTGATGGAGCGATTGGTTATCCCGGAGCCCGCGTTGCCGACCACGCCTGTTTTAGAATTGACCTCGTTGGTGAGTTGCAGCGTCGCCAGGCTGACCGTGTTTGAATACGATTGGCCTAGGCCAATGTTAGACCCTTTGCCGATCGAAGAATTCACTCCCGTATTGGCAATATTATTGGTGCTGAGAATGCCTGCCGCAGCCCGGGCCTCAGCAGTGAAACTGTTGTTAGAATTCAGCAGCTTTAAGGTGCCGCCATTGGTACGATATGCCCCGCCCGTGTTCGACAGTTCCCCCAGGAAAGTCACGCTCCCACTCGTGACGTAAAACGTGCCTGCGCCCGTCGCATTGCCGCCGAAGATCAGCGTTCTGCTTGAACTGTTGACGGATCGGTTTCCGCTCGCTGTGAGAGCAAAGTCAAAATCAATGCGCTGGTCGTTGCTGCTATTGTTGGCAATGATGGCCAGAGGGCTTGATCCAGTCGGCCAGGAAACTTGGTTACCCGTTAAAGTATAGGCTCCGGCTCCCGCCAGAAAGGTGATGCTGCCCAGGGAATATCCCGCATTAAAATTGTTGTTCGAAATACCTCCCGCACTGTTGGCAAACTGCAGGACCAAGTTGCCACCCGAAATATTATACGGCGTCACACTTCCCGTGGCATTCACCCAGTTAGCCCCTTCCGTGGGCGAAGTGGACCAATTCGTTCCATTGGTGGGCGTCCAGACGGCCTCATTGGCCGCAAAGACCGATGAAAAAACGCAAACGCAAGCGAGGCAAATGAACGCACGAAGCCCGTGCAAAAGGGGGGACTGCATAGGTTGGGGGGGGGGGTCATCTAAGCAGTCAGCCCGCAAACCGCAATGAGCAGAACCTTTAATTGTGGCACCTCCCAAAGAAGTCCCCTCACCTTTTTTCAAAGGAGTACACGCCTTCTCAGACAGATAGAAATTTGACCAACGTCTAGCTTGCTGCCCTGAATTTAGAACAGGCTTTGTCCCGAAAGCCACTCTCTCACCGAATAACGTGGCCTAACCAGGGGGCTCAGGATTCATCATGCCTGCACAAGCCATGTCTGATCCAACCCTTTCCGGTGAATCCACGCACTCGCTCTACTCACCCTCCAACAAAGCTCTTCGAGCCCCCGCCCAAGGCGCAGCCCTCTCAATATCTTCCCCCTGGTTGCGTGTCTGGAAGAAAATCGGTGGTGGTTCGCTCACCTTAAGCCTCGCCATCCACATTGTTCTATTATTGGCGGCAGGGTTGGTCGTCGTCGTTACCCAAAGCGTGGAACCGCAGGTGGATTTCCTTCCTGGAGGCGGCACCCGGCTAGGCGCTGAAGCTTCGAACGAAGTCAAACACCAGATGCAGCAGAAAAAGCGGTCGTCCCTCAACAAACCCCGGCCGATGCAGAGACTTGTCACCACCTCCATAGACGCCACCCTTTCCCTACCCGAAGCTCCGCTGGAACTCCTAGACCTGCCAGATGCCAGTGCCATGATCGGCGCCAGCAAGTTGGGCAGCAGTGGCTTTGGTAAAGCCGGAGGCGGCGGGGGGTTCAACTCCGCCTTTGGCTCTGGAGCTGTCCAGGGATTTGTCGGCATGACTTTTTTTGGCAAACTTGGCGGCGAGGGCATGCCCGGCACCTTTTACGACCTGAAGCAGAACCGGGATCGCAAGACCACGGGTTACACGGATTCGGAAGCGGCTTACGCAGCCATCATCAACAATGCGGCTAACAAAAAGTTCGCTGACACAACGATGAAGGATTTTTATCAAGCTAGCCAGCAGATGAATTTTACCTTTTTGGCCATCCCCAACATGTCTGCCAATGAAGGCCCCAAATCCTTTGCCGTGGAAAAGGAAGTGGAGCCGAGAGCTTGGTTCGTTCACTACACCAGCACCATCGAAGTCCCCGAGCCGGGGGACTACCGTTTCGTCGGTTTTTTTGACGATGCCCTTCTCGTTTACATCAATAACCGCCCTGTGCTGGATGCCTCCTGGTATCCCATCCATGACCATGGTGAAAAGCGCCGAGATACGGAAATCCGCCAGGACTTCGGCGGCCCCATGGTGGCCCCCAATCGCCATGCCTATGCCGGGCGTTGGTTTAAATTCAACAGCCCTGCCCGCATTGACATCGTCGTGGGGGAACGCCCTGGAGGTCGTGTGGGCGGGGTGCTCCTTATCCAAAACAAAAAGCAGCGTTATGAGCTCCGGGCAGACGGCACGCCCATCTTGCCAGTGTTTGCCATGAGCAAGCCTGAGATGGCGGATATGAAGCGGCTAACGGAATTCAAAAACGGCGAAGTCCCCTTTGAGATCGCCACCGTCATCCCCGTCTTCAAAATTCGCAAATCCCCCTTCGACTGAGTTTTGCCCAGGCGCACGAGACGACTTTCGGCGGCTTCGCAGTTGCCCTAGCGGTCATCCCGCTGCATGGAGAGGGTTCGTCTTTCTTCCTGCCATGCCCACACTCTCTATCCAGCCTCGCGCACGCATTTTCCACGGTCATGTTTGGGTGTATGCCACCGAGATCAAAGGCCGCTTTGGCGAGCCTAAACCCGGAGATGTGGTGCAGTTGCAGGACGCACGCGGCAAGCCCATGGGCAGTGCCATCTACAATCCACAATCGCAGATCAGTGCGCGGCTTTTCTCTTATCGCCGTCAGGATTTGGATCTGGATTTCTTCACACGCCGCATCGAGCGCGCCCTGAAAGCCCGCACCGATGCCGGGGTAGATACCAGCCTTTGCCGCGTCGTGTGGAGTGAATCCGATGGCCTGCCAGGGGTGGTGGTGGACCGTTATGGTGATTACCTCGTCCTTCAAACGCTGACCTTGGCCATGGCCATGCGCCAGGATCTCATCATCCAGGCCCTGGTGCAGATTTTCTCCCCCAAGGGCATCATCCAGCGCAATGAAGGTGGCGTGCGCAAGGCAGAAGGGCTGGAGCAAATCAAAGGCGTGGTCTATGGCGAAACCCCTGAACCTTTTGTGGTTCGACATGAAGGCAGCGCATTTCACGCCGATCTCATCGAAGGTCAAAAAACGGGCTTGTATCTCGACCAGCTCGACAACTACCAGCACGCCGCCAAGCTGGCCAAGGGACGACGCGTTCTGGATTGCTTCAGCAATCAGGGAGGCTTTGCCCAAGCCTGTGCCCTGGCAGGAGCGGCCGAAGTCACTGCCGTGGACATCAGCGAAAGCGCCACCGAGCTGGCCAAAAAGAACGCTGAAATTTCCGGAGCCAAGGTCACTTTCATCGCCGCGAACTGCTTCGATTTTCTCAAGCAGCAGGAATCCAGCGGCGCGACTTACGACCTCATCATTCTCGATCCCCCTTCATTCACCAAGACTAAGGCCAATGTGAAGGACGCCATGCGGGGATATAAAGAGATCCATCTGCGCGCATTGAAAATGCTGCAACCTGGCGGCATCATGGCCACCTACAGTTGCAGCCACCACGTCAGCACCGGCGAGTTTCATTCCAGCATCGAAGATGCTGCCGTGGATGCTCGCAAGACCCTGCGCCGCGTGGCGATGTACAGCCAGCGCCCAGATCATCCCATCCTCGCCACCATCCCCGAGACGGAATACCTCGTCGGTTACGCCTACGAAGTCGTGGCAGCCTGGTGAGGCCCAAAGTCTAACTTCAAGTTTCGCCCCCTTCCCGATGGGGGGCTAGGCCAAAATATCCTTCACCACATGGCCGTGGACATCCGTGAGGCGGAAGTCACGGCCTGCATAACGATAGGTGAGCTTTTCGTGATCTAGCCCGAGGATGTGCAGGATGGTCGCGTGAAAGTCATGGATGTGAACCTTGTTCTCTGTGGCGAAGTAACCGTAATCATCCGTGGCTCCGTATGCGATGCCGCCTTTCACCCCGCCGCCTGCCATCCACATGGTAAAGCCTTCAGGATTGTGGTCCCGCCCATCTCCGCCCTGCGCCACAGGCGTGCGGCCAAATTCACCACCCCAGACCACAAGGGTATCTTCCAGCAGACCGCGTGACTTCAGATCATGCAGCAGGCCGGCGATGGGTTTATCCACCTCTGCTGCATTCTTGGTGTGGCCTTTGATCAAATCACCGTGCTGATCCCACTGAACATTGGCATCACTATGCGTCACCTGGATGAAGCGCACGCCACGCTCTGCAAAACGCCGTGCCATCAGACACTGGCGGCCAAAGTTTTGCGTCACGGGATCGTCTAGGCCATAGAGCTTCCTCGTAGCTTCCGTTTCGCCCCCGATATCCTGCAATTCCGGCATGGCCGACTGCATGCGAAAGGCGAGCTCGAAGGAATTGATCCGAGCTTCCAGATCGGCATTCTCCCCCGTCGTGCCCAGATGCTGCCGGTTCATTTTACTCGCCAGGTCTAACTGCAAACGTTGTAACTCTGGCACCTTCAGAGGGCTATGAATGTGCCGTACCACAGCTTGAGCCGCCGGCACGCTCGCATTCCCCATCGGCGTGCCTTGGGCCCAGGCGGGTAGGAAAGCGGAGCCCCAGTTATTGACCCCGCCATGCGCCAGTGTGGGGCAGATGGTGACGAAGCCAGGCAAGTCCGAGTTTTCGGTGCCTAGGCCATAACTCACCCAGGCTCCCAGGCTCGGGCGAACGAAGGTATCACTGCCCGTGTGCAGCTTCAGCAAAGCGCCACCGTGAGCCGGATTCGTCCCATGCAGCGAGCGCATGATGCAGAGGTCATCCACACACTTGGCCACATGCGGAAAAAGATCACTCACTGGCAGGCCGCTCTCACCGTAGTTTTTGAACTTCCATGGCGATTTCAGCAGTGTGCTCGTCTTCGCAAAGGTCACGCGAGGCAGTGCAAATGGCAGCGGCTTTCCATGATCACGGTCTAACAAAGGTTTCGGATCAAAGGTGTCCACATGGGAAGGCCCGCCCTTCATGAAGAGAAAGATCACCCTCTTAGCTCGCGCTGGGAAATGCGGCTTTTTGGCCGCCAGCGGATTCTCCGTTTCCGTGGCACTCAGCAGTCCACGCAGGGCGAGTGCACCGAATCCAGCAGCGGAACGCTGAAGCAACAGACGGCGATTCAAGCGATTTTCAAAAGCGGGGGCCATGATAGCAACTTACGGCCCAGGCCAGGCCACTCTATCCACCCCAGCCCTCAAGACTTCCATTTGAGCACAGGACAATGTCTTGCCATCATCAAAGTATGCCCTCCCTCACACATCTGGACGATGCTGGAAAAGCCAGCATGGTCGATATCTCTGACAAACAGCCCTGCCTGCGTGAAGCCGTGGCTCAAGGGAAGATCCTCCTGCATCCCGAGACCCTGCGTCTCATCCAGGAAAATGGTCACAAAAAGGGAGATGTCCTCGCCGTGGCGCGCATCGCAGCCATCCAGGCAGCCAAGCAAACGCAACACCTCATCCCCCTCTGCCATCAGATTCCTCTGAGCAAAGTGGCCGTGGATTTTGATCTGCAAACAGAGGCTGTTCAAATCCTGGCCACAGTGAAAACCACTGCTGCCACCGGGGTAGAAATGGAGGCCCTCACAGCGGTCAGCATCGCCGCCCTGACTATTTATGACATGTGTAAGGCCGTGGACAAATCCATGCAGATCACCGATATCGGCCTGGTTTCCAAAACCAAAACTCCCCTCCCCTAAAGCGCTCCCATGTCCACTCTCCCCGTCGGCATCATCACTGTCTCAGATCGCGCCAGCCAAGGCGTCTATGAAGATCTCGGTGGCCCCGCTCTGCGCCGAGCCGCGGAGGGCTACGGCTGGCAGGTCATCGGCGAAGTCATTGTGCCAGACAACCTCGAACGCATCCAGTCGGCCATTCGCTCACTCAATGCCCAAGGCTGCGGGCTCATCCTCACCACCGGCGGCACAGGAGTGGATGTGCGGGACGTCACCCCGGAAGCCATCCGCGGCATCATGCGGGTAGAGATTCCTGGCTTTGGTGAATTGATGCGCATGCGCTCCGTTGAGATCACACCGAATGCGATTCTGAGCCGCAGCCTCGCGGCGATTGTGGATCGCGCCCTCGTGATCGCCCTGCCTGGGAAACCCCAGGGCGCGGTCGAATGCCTCAGCTTCGTGTTAGGCGCCATTCCCCACGCGGTCAAACTGGCCCAGCGGGTTCCTACCAGTTGTTAGCCTTCACGGAATGTCCTTCACCAGGACTCTGCGCCGTATTTTTGAGATTCACCGTCTGCGCCACCAGGGGCAGTGGAGTGGGGCCATAGGCAACAGCCATGAGGAACAGCATTTTCAAAGGCATCACGTAGCGAATTTTCATCTGAGTAACGGTTCAAAACTGACAAGTCATCTCATCATGGCTGACAACCTAAACGGGTGCTTTTGAACACACGCCTCAGGATTAATCATCCATTAAATAAGAATTAACTTTATCATCAAACCAAAAGTCTGATGCCTACGCAAGACCATTTCAGCATCCTTGATTCGAAATCGTCTTTTCTCCAGGCCTCACATTCCGCCCATCTCACGCCGTTCATTTCCCGAGTTCACTCACCGCTAAACACAGGACTTACCCTGGAGAAATAAGACGACTTCAGACGAAGGGGCGACGAAAGCAAGCAAAGTTCCAGCGTTCCAGACTCCAAAGCTGGGCAAAGAAAAAGGCGCGACCTTTGCAGGCCGCGCCTTTTACCAGAAACCTTTACAGGACTACGGCACGATCACCTGGCTGGTGCTGCCATCAGCGAACGTCACGTAAACCACCATGCGGCCCGTGCTATCCATCACTGGCTGCTCCCAGCGGCGGTCCGTTTGGTTCGATCCTGGAACGTCAATCTTCGTCACCACTTTCGGGCCTTCTGTGGTGGTGATGGTCGCCCCTTTGCGGATCGCCAGCGTCAGCGCTCCACCATTCGGGGCGCTCTTCCACAGACCTTGGTTATTCGCTGTCACCGTGTCGCCACCGGAAAGATTCCCCAGGATTGCATACTGGTTGTTGCCTCCCACCATCGGCAGGTCAAAACCACTGAAGGTCGCTCCAGTTGTTCCGGGGGCTGCATCGCCCACCTTCACGGCCAGTTGCATCGTTCCAGAGAGGTTGGCAAAGATCGCGTTCACGTCTCCATCCGCCGTGGAGCTGATGCCATCGCCATCCACGTCCAGCCAGGCTCTCCAGGCTCCCAGATTGCTGTTGGTCAGCCAGCCACCCCAGGGGTTCCCCACCAGGCTGCCCACGGGCAGGTTCGACACCTTCGACACGCCATCTCCGCGACGCAGCACGCAGGTGAAGCTAGCCGGATTCGATGCACTGCCATTCCAAATGCCGTCGTTGCGGGCATTGGTCGCATTGTCTCCATTCAGGTTCAGCGTGGCGCGGAAGCTGATGAATCCATTGCTGCCCATGGATGGGCGCTGCAGGCGGGCGAAGGTGGCGCCTCCGGTTCCAGGGGCAGTTTCACCTGCAAAGAATACCTTGCTAGGCGTGCCGCCCGTGACGGGTTGATACCAAATGCCTTCTTTGTTGCCCGGGGTGGTCAGAGCCGAATAGACGAAGTTCCCCTGCGCATCCATGCGCCCTGGGTCACTGTAGCTGCCCGCGACACTCACGTAATTCGCGGCCGGGGAAGCACCCGGGGCGATCTCGCCCTCTTGGGCCACCACACTCACCGTGGTGGTAGCACCACTGACGCTGGTGCGCAGCAGGGCCGTTTTGGTGCTGGCTCCTTTGTAAGTGACGGAGAAGACCGCTTCGCCTGTGCTGGCTCCAGTCCGGGCAGTGGCATACACGCCGGAGGCAAATGAGCCCACCTTTACTCCCGCAAGGGAAGGAATGCTGTCATCCTCACGCAACAGCAGGCGCAGACCACCACCGCCGATTTCACTCCACAGACCCGTATCATTCGCGCTGGTAACACCACCGCTGCCAATGACTAAGGTAGAGAGCATTGAAACGTCGCCAGATTCGCTCAGCCCCGGTACCTCTGGCACCGTGGCAAACAAAGCGCCAGGCACGTCAGGCACTGTTGTGCCCGTGCGGGCAACTAGGAGAGGATTTCCCCCCTGCACCTTCCAGATGCCAGAATTGTTTGCCGCGGTGACCTGAGGGCTGCCGCTACCGGTCAGCAGGTAACCTGGGTAGGCAAACACGCCATTTTCGGCCAAGAAACCGCCGCGACGCAGCACACCGTAATTGCCGATGGTGGATGTTCCATCAGCACCGGTGGCTAAGCTATTGCTGATCACATCACCGCTGTCGCCGGGGATCGATTCAGGCACGGAAAGCGTTTGGAAGCTGCCCGTCGTTAAGGTGTAAGTCGTGCCGATGGCATTGCGTGCGTAGGCCTTAAATCTGTAATTGGTACCCGCGACCAAGCCCGCCACATTGACCGTAAACGTGCCTGTGGAGGTGCCGCTGGCCGTGGCCTGGAAAACACCGGTCCCACCCACTTCCGGGTTGCTGTTGACGGCGGTGGCCGAATAGACCACGCCACGTTCCAGGATGGCCGTGCCGCCCGTCTGAGAGATATCTCCACCCAGGGTGGCCCGGGTATTTTTCACATTGGTCACGCTAGGGGAAGCGATAGACGCACTCGTCAAACGCTCTGCCACAAACCGACGATCTCCTGCCATGATGCGTGGTTCATCCATCACTGCCGTGCCTGTCACTTCGAGCCGCACTCGGTTGAAGTCGTAGTTACCACCGGAAGCAGACCCAGCGCGGCTGGTGCAGTTCGGTGCTCCCAGTGGCAAAGCCAGATTCGGATCCAGCCACATGTCCACGGTATTGAGATCTAAGTCCACACGGGCCAGGATCAAATGAGTCGCCGTATCGATGGGCACTGCGGTTGGAACCATGGCTGCCCCTCCTTCGAATCGACGCGTTTCATCGAACAAGCCAAAATTGGGATTGAACGTTCCTCTCAGAGGATCATAGACCACCCCGAAGGATACTTTTTCCTGGGTAGTATCATAAAGGGTGATGTTGCAGTAGCCGCCGCCTTTCAGCAGCGCAGAGACATAGACCACCCCGGTCGTCTGGGCCGCACCCAAGGTGCGGAATCTCTGCCCCGCACCGCTGCCTGCCGCCTGTCCGCCCGAATTCAGAGGCGGATAAACCAGATTGGCCACGGCTGGATTGGCCACACTCCAGTTGGTGGACCAGCCACTGCCCGAGTCGCTAGGTCTGCGGAAGTCGTCATAGGCAATTTCTTGTTCCAGCAAGTCTCTGACGTTGATGGTTAGAGCCTTTTCAATAAAAGCAGTGCTCGCCTCGGTAGAACGCACCCGGATCGAGTAAGAAGGCTTGGTTTCAAAGTCCACCCCGGGAATGATCCGCAGGGTGTTACCCACGATGGAGAAGCTGCCATTGTCCGTATTGCCAGCACCCGTCACTAGGCTGTAGGAGAACGTATCCCCCACATCTGGGTCAATGGTGCTGAGGGTTCCCACAATGGCGTTTGGCTCATTGTTTTCGGGGACGTTTGAGGGGGTGACGGCGATGTCAGTCGGTAGATCATTCACCGGTGCCAAATGGATCGTGCTGGTGGTGGAGGTGCTCAGGCCGCCGTCTGAAACAGTGACCGTGAGCGTGCGGGAAACCGTGTTATTCGGGGCCCCCAGGTAAGTCACTTTGCCAGGCGTGGTGAAGTAGGCGTTCAGATCCGCCACGCTGCCCGTGAAGGTGCGTGAGATCGCTGTGCCACCCACCGTGATGCCAGTGCCAGCATTGCCTGTGATGGTGCCGTCCGCGATGGAGAGAGTCACCGTGAGGGAGGCGCTGTCATCTTGGAAGGGCGCATTGAAGAACAGGATGTTACCCACCACGTCTTCGGTGAAGCTCATCGCCGGAGGAACAAAGTTGTTCTCGATGTAAATCTGCATTCTCCAGGCATTGGTGCCCGTGTTCGTGAAGGTCCAGTCGGGATGGATTCCAATCGTCGCATTGCCAAAGCCAACTTCGGGGACAGCACCATTGCTGTGATTGTTCCAGGCAAACACCGTCTCCGGCACGGTGGCCGAAAGGTTGTGCAACTGGAAGCTGCCGTAACCCACGATCGGCGTCTGTGGCGTATCGTCGTAATCATACAAACTGCCAGATCCGCCAATGATGCCGGGAGTGGCGTAATTATTGGTCCAGTGTTCCAGTCGGCCCAGCTCGGTATTGCTATTGATCACCCGTGGGTGGTTGGAGCGGATGGAGACATTCGTCACATTGCGCTGCGTCGTGAGGATGTTCCCCGCGTCGGGCACTTTCAGTCCCGCGACGGTGAGACCTCCCCAGGCATCAAACGAGGCATCCGCATAGTAGGCCACGCCACCCGTGGTGTTATCCATACGGTAACGCACACGGTTAAAGGGTTGAGCTGCCAGCGTCGCCGCATTGTTCGTTGTATAGACAATCAGGCCCGAGGCGTCACGGGTCGGGTTCACTGTCTCGTAAGCGAGGAAAGAACTGGAAGGGCGGATCGCCGGATTTTCGTTTACATCGGTGACGATGATCGAAAGATCTTGGACATCATTCAAGGCTGGCGAGCCGGTATCTGCCACGGTCACGGTAACCTCATAGATGTTGTTCAAGCCACTGTCCGCAGGAGCCTCATAGTTAGGCGCGGTGATGAAGCTGAGCACGCCCGTAGCGGAGTCCAGATTGAACAGGGCCGCATCCGCACCGCTCTTGGTGAAGGTCAGCGTCTGCGCTGGCAGGTCCGCATCCGTCGCGGTCACCGTTGTCACAGCGGCACTGTTTTCGGCGACGTTGATGGAGGCTGTGGCATCACCACCATTGCTGGTGATCACCGGGGCAAAATTCGGCACCACATAGGTGAACAGCGTGTTCGCCGCATTGGTGCCACTTGGTGTCGTCACCAACACACTTGCCGCGCCTGCCGTGCCTGCCGGAGTTGTGGCTGTGATCTGCGTGGCGCTGTCCACCGTGAAGCTCGTCGCAGCCGTGCCACCAAAAGTGACCGCCGTGGCGTTGGTGAATTCCGTGCCGGTGATTGTCACGCTCGTGCCGCCGAAGGTGGTGCCTGAAGACGGCGCCACATTCGCCACCGTCGGCGCAGGCGGTAAGACTTGAATGGTGAAGGTCTGCGCAGCGCTGCTGTCAACACCACCTGCTGCCGTGCCGCCATTGTCCACGGCAGTCACCGTCACGATGGCTGAACCTACCGTATTGCCTGGCGTGAAGGTCAGGGTGCCATTGTTCGCGATGGCTGGCTGGGTGGTGAAGAGTGCGTTGTTGTTGTTCGTCACCGTGAAGCTCACCGTCTGTCCATTGTCTGAGGCTGGCCCCGGGCTGATATTGAAAGCAAAGTTAGGCGTCGTGGATGTGCCCGAGCCGGCCAACACCTTCACCACAGGAGGCAGCGGTGCGGGGACTGATGTAAAGATCTGACCATTGGTCACGGTTGCCGCTAGCTTGCTGCCATCTGCCGAAGAGGCGACCGCACTCCACCGCCGACTGGTATCCTGGGGTGTCCAGGTCACCCCGCTATCTCCCGAAATGTAAACAAGGTTAAAGCTCACGGTTGCCACCAGCTTGGTGCCATCCGCTGAGGAGGCAATGTAGTTCCAATTTCGGTTGCTATCTCGCGCCACCCAGGTCACGCCACTGTCCGTGGAAGTGTAGATCTGGCCGCCAAACGCGATTGCTGCCAGCTTGCTGCCATCCGTGGAGGAGGCGACGGTATTCCAATTCCGGCTGCTGTCCCGCGCCGTCCAGGTCACGCCACTGTCGGTCGATGTATGAATCGGAGCTCCATACGCGCCAGCCACCAGCTTGCTGCCGTCTGCCGAGGAAGCGATGGAGTTCCAATTGAAGTTGCCACTGGCCCGGGGCGTCCAGGTCACGCCGCTGTCGGTCGAGGTGTAAACGGGGCCGGCATAAGTCGTGGCCGCTAGTTTACTACCGTCTGCGGAGGAGGTGATGGAAGTCCAGCTTCGACTGCTTTCCCGTGCCGTCCAGGTCACACCGCTGTCGGTCGAGGTGTAGATCTGTCCAGCGCTCACGGTCGCAGCGAGCTTGCTGCCGTCTGCGGAGGAAGTGATGGAAGTCCAGTTACGGCTATTTTCCCGCGCCGTCCAGGTCACGCCACTGTCCGCTGAGGTAAAGATAGGCCCGCCAAAGATCACAGCGGCCAGCTTGCTACCGTCCGCAGAAGAGGTGATGGCATTCCAGCTATCGAAGCCGCTGGTTCTCTGCGTCCAAACCATCCCTGCCGGTCCGAGATCGCCGAGAGGTAGGTTGAAGCTCGGGGCCGAGTTTGGCACGATATAAGTGAAGAGAGTGTTAGCCACATTCGTACCGCCTGCGGTGGTGACCAGAACACTGGCTGGGCCCGCGGTGCCAGCCGGAGTGGTGGCGGTGATGGTCGTGGCATTAAAAACCCTGACTCTCGACGCTGGCGCACCGCCAAAGGTCACACCCGTGGCTCCTGTGAAGTTCGTTCCAGTGATTGTCACGCTGGTTCCTCCCACGGTGCTGCCCGTTGCAGGGTTGACGTTGGTCACGGTGGGCGGAGCAATGTAAGTGAAGAGCGTGTTCGCCGCATTCGTACCGCCTGCGGTGGTGACCAAGACACTCACTGCACCTGCGGAGCCTGCCGGAGTCACCGCCGTGATCTGCGTGGCGCTGTCCACCGTGAAGCTCGTCGCAGCCGTGCCGCCAAACGTCACCGCCGTGGCTCCAGTAAAGTCCGTGCCCGTGATCGTCACGCTTGTGCCGCCTGCGGTCGGGCCGCGAGCTGGGGCGACGTTAGTGACCGTAGGTGGTGACACATAAGTAAACAGCGTGTTCGCCGCATTCGTACCGCCTGTGGTCGTGACTAGGACGCTCGCTGTGCCTGCGGTGCCAGCCGGAGTCACTGCCGTGATCTGCGTGGCGCTGTCCACCGTGAAGCTCGTCGCAGCCGTGCCGCCAAACGTCACCGCCGTGGCTCCCGTGAAGTCCGTGCCGGTGATCGTCACGCTCCTGCCGCCTGCCGTGCTGCCTGTTGCAGGGGAGACGTTGGTTACGGTCGGGGCAATCGCTGCCTGGCCGAGATTAAAGATGTAGGCCGCTCCCGCTTCAGTAGCGTTGTTGTTGCTACCATCACCACCGACGGTGGTCGCATCACTATCCTCAAAGCTAGCACCGATGATGGCGGTGTGACCAGACACGGCCACGGAAAGGCCGAAGCGGTCATTCTCCCCGGTGTTACTGGCCTTAAGGTAGTCCTTTTGTGTCCAGACGCCCGCGCTCCGGGTAAACACATACGCCGCGCCCGACGCGGAAGTGCTATTGTCCGCCTGATTCCCGTTGACTCCGGTCGCGTTGCTATCCTCCGCGAAGGCACCAATCACGGCAGTGTTGCCGGATACGGCCACAGACAACCCAAAGTTATCAGAGACCGCAGAGTTGCTGGCTTTCAGGTAGGCCTGCTGGGTCCAGGTGGAGCCGCTACGGCTGAAGATATACGCCGCACCTGAGAAATAGGCGCTGTTGTTAACTTGATTCCCGTTGACTCCAGTCGCGTTGCTGGCTTCCCCGTAGGCCCCGATGACGGCGGTGTCACCGGACACATCCACGGAGCGGCCGAAGCGGCCATCCGCCTGGGAGTTGCTGGCTTTCAAATAGGCCTGCTGGGTCCAGGTGGAGCCGCTACGGCTGAAGATGTACGCCGCACCTGAGAAAGAGGCGCTGTTGTTAACTTGATTCCCGCCGACTCCGGTCGCGTTGCTGGACTCCCCTTGGGCTCCGATGATGGCGGTGTCACCGGACAAGGCCACGGACAACCCAAAGTAATCATACTCTCCGGTGTTGCTGGCTTTCAGATAGGCCTGCTGGGTCCAGGTGGAGCCGCTGCGAGTGAAGACGTAAGCTGCGCCGGAGGTTGAGGCGCTATTGTCCGCTTGATTCCCACCGACTCCGGTGGCGTTGCTGGACTCCCCTTGGGCTCCGATGATGGCGGTATCGCCGGATATGGCCACGGAGTAACCGAAGGTGTCATACTCCTCGGTGTTGCTCGCTTTCAAATAAGCCTGCTGGGTCCAGGTGGAGCCGCTGCGAGTGAAGACGTAGGCCGCGCCCGAGTAAACGGCGCTGTTGTCCGCTTGATTCCCGTTGACGCCGGTCGCGCTGCTGGCCTCCGCGTAGGCCCCAATGACGACAGTGTCACCGGACACGGCCACCGAACATCCAAAGTTGTCATACGCCTCGGAGTTGCTGGCTTTGAGATAGGCCTGTTGGGTCCAGACGCCCGCCGTGCGGGTGAAGATGTAGGCTGCGCCCGAGTAAGAGGCACTGTTGTCGGCACCATTTCCATTGACACCGGTCGCATTGCTGCCCTCCGAGTACGCCCCGACGACGGCTGTGTCACCAGAGACGGCTACCACTTGACCAAAAAAGTCCCCTGCCTCAGCGTTACCGGCTTTGAGATAGGCCTCCAGAGCCGCTAAAGGTGTCGAAGCGGTGTAAGTGAAGAGTGTGTTTGCTGCATTTGTACCACCTGCGGTGGTGACCAGGACACTGGCTGCACCTGCGGTGCCTGCCGGAGTCACCGCCGTGATCTGCGTGGCGCTGTCCACCGTGAAGCTCGTCGCCGCTGTGCCGCCAAAGGTCACGGCCGAGGCCCCTGTGAAGTTCGCACCCGTGATCATCACGGTGGTGCCGCCCACGGTGCTGCCTGTCGCGGGGGTGACATTAGTGACGGTGGGCGGAGCAGCAGGCAGTGCGCCCATGATTATGGCATCCACAGCCGCTGTGCTGGTGCCATTGGACTGGTTGTGCACGCCGACACGGAACGTTTTGCCGGAGGTGGAACCTAAACCCGTCAAGGCACCTGAGGATGCGCCCACGGTGAAAGTCGGGGTGGCTACTGCACCCGAGAAACTGATGCTGTAAGTCGTGTCGGTAGTCGTGAGGCTAACGGTGAGATTGGAAAGCTGAGTGACATCACTCCAGTTCCAAGAGGCTAGGATGGTGCGGATAGACCCATTGTGTGAAACCAGGTTACCCGTGTAGTTATAGGCATTTTCGAACCCGGTGTTTGAAATAACCGAGACATACAATCCCTGAGCCGACGGCTGGTCTGGGAAAAAATGATTGTCAAAGAATGCAGAGTCTCTGTAGCCTAGCCAAAACCGCTGCCAAGCAGATGCGTATGCGATGGTACCAAAACGGAAATGCGTGGTGGTGCTGGTCGCCTGAAATGGGTTCACCGTGTCATTCGACTGAATGACCATGGTGCTGTAAGAGCTACCCGTCATATTCACAACTCCGCCACTTTCCGAGACACCCAGTTGGCCTATGGAGGAGAACCCCGTGCCGTTACCGGTGATGTTTGTGCCCAAATTGCCATCGTCGAAGTTATCCACGATCTGCGCCTGGGAGGTGGCGGCGAAGAAGGACAGCAGAAAGGCGACAGTGAGGTTGAGGAATCTCGAGGGCATGAATGAGGCGGGCAGGAGTGAGGCGGCGAATCGAAGGGACGAGCGGGACTTCAGAGAAGCGGGCAAGAGTGCCCACGCTCCCCTCTTGGTTTTTGACGTAGTGGGCAGGATGGTGCCCATCGCTGGCTGCTGAGGCATGCGCGATAACCAGGGGGTAAAGAGATCTTTCTTCATAAGCCAGGAGAGACTGGAGAGAGTAAAAGTGCTTTAGCGTGGGCTAGATTTACTGCTGAGGGCGGCGTGTGGCTGCACCTCAGCCGAACAAGAAATGCATAAAGAATCCCCCCAAAAAGAGGGTGCGGAATCTTTCCCAGACAGCTTCTGAGCGGATGAATGATGGAACGCACGGTCCCTGCGAGCTGCTAAAAAGCGCCCTGGCTCGGAATTCAAAGACCGAATGGAGATGAAAAAAGGGGAGTCCACCAGCTCCACTGATAGCCACACCCTTGTAGGACAATCAAACCCTATATTAATAATATGCAATATGCACAATAAACCGGGCAAAATGCCTAAAATAGCCCCGTTTTATCATTGTAATTATGGATTATTTGATAAAAAAAGCATTTCACTTAAACGCATCTCGCTAATGTTCGGTTTTTGCGTTCTTTCACCTTAATTTTGATTAGGATTGACGTGCTCTAGGGCTTTTATTGTGCTGCTTGATCCTTTTCACTTGAGTGACTGGAGATGCTGAAAATGCTTTCCCAAACTCTTTTTTCAGAATCCTGGAATTGTGGAAGTGAGGCGGTCGAAAGTTCCAGCCGCATTTCACCACTGTGAAATAAAGCGCAGGCAAAGAATTTGCTTAGACGCTGGAGAAGGCGGAGCCGGGAACCAGCCTTTTGCGTGGGTGGGGAATGCGGAGCTAGGTCGTGAGGTCGCTCTAGCAAATTGACCCGCCAGCTCTGACGGTGGCATTTCTCATCCAACGGGGGATTCAGCCGATGAGTGCCCCCTGGAGGAAGAGTCGAGACTGCCACGAATAAGGGGAAAAATCTCCCAGATCTCCCCGCCAGACAAACTTCCCGACAGTCGTCATAGGTGCATGTGTGTGCTTACGCCCACACCTTTTTAAAGGTGTGGGGTGGCAGGCCGTGATGGAGGGGCGCCTTAGCCTGTGGTGCGCAGGCCTGAGGCCAGAGCATTCACAGAGATGAGGAGGTCAGGCAGCATGGCCTCGGCCCCTTCGTTTTCGCCAGCGGCGAGGCAGGCGCGCCATTCACGCAGCAGATTGACCTGCTGGTGATGCAGCACACGCAGGGGTTCCTCACGAATGTCCAGCGTGTAGGCCAGACGAGGGCGGCGATTGGCAAAGGTGCCCTGGAAGATGTCTTCCAGCAGCTCACGGGTGCGGGAGTATTCGGCCAAGATCGTGCCCATGAAAGATTCCCGCACCATGGCATCTGGGACGAGGCCTGCGTATAAAGTCATGAGCTCCGGATTGGCACTGACGAGGGAGCTTTCGATATTTGTCAGAACGTAACGCAGGAAGGCAGAACCCCGAAGCTGGGTGCGCAGCTCTTCAAAGGCTGCTCTGTCTTCAGTGCGCAGCTTCTCCAGTGCGGAGCCTGCACCGAACCAGCCAGGCAGGTAGAAGCGGGACTGAGTCCAGGAAAAGACCCAGGGAATGGCGCGAAGGTCATCCAGCGTAGCCTGGCCGGTGCGGCGGCTGGGGCGGGAGCCGATGCGGGCGTGCTCAAGTGCATCAATAGGCGTAGCAGCGCGGTAGAAGCGCATGAAATCCGGCGCGTGAAGGAGGCCACGGTAGGCATCGCGACTCCAGTCCGCCAAACGATCCATGGTGGAATGGATCGCTAGGGGTGCCGTGGTGGCATGGCGATGCCGGGCCGTAGCGGCAGCGGCAGAGGCCATGAGGAGCTCCGTATTATAAACGGCAGAGCCGAGGTGAGCATACTTTTGGGCGATGGTTTCCCCCTGCTCCGTCATGCGCAGCCAGCCGCCGAGGGAGCCCTGAGGCAGGGCCTCCATGAACCAGTGGGTAGGGCCCGCCCCTCGCCCGACTGTGCCGCCGCGTCCGTGGAAAAAGACGGCCTTTACGCCATGAGCCTGGCAGGTATTGGCCAAGGCGATCTGGGCGCGGTGAAGTGCCCACTGGCTGGCGAGGATACCGCAATCTTTGTTCGAATCTGAGTAGCCCACCATCATCTGGAGGGTGGGTTTCCCCTTCCCCAGGCTGCGCTGGGTGACGGGATGAGAAAGGAAGTCCTGGACGATGCCAGGCCCTGCCTCCAGGTCATCCATGGTCTCAAACAAGGGGGTGACAGGCAGTGGGCAGTGCAGTCCTTCCGGCGTCCACTCGGTGAGTCCGGCTTCGCGGGCAAGGATGTACACGGTCAAGAGGTCTTCCACATTTTTGGTCATGGAGACAATGAGCGCGCCCAGACCGGTCGGGCCGTGTTTTTGCAAATGGGTGGCGACGACGCGGTAGCAGGCGAGCACCGTATCCGCCTCTGGGCCAGCGGACATGCCAGGGGCCAGGAAGGGGCGAGGCGAGAGGAGCTCCTTTTCCAGCAAAGCCCGTTTTTCCTTCAGAGGCCAGTCGCTGAGAGGACGATCATCCAGCAGCCCAGCGGTGCGGAGGAGCTGATCCAGCGCTTTTTCATGAAAGCTGGAGTTCTGGCGAATGTCCAAAATGGCGGAGTGGAAACCGAAGGCCAGCAACTGCCGCCGCAGGGGGACGATGAATTCCTGCACCAGGGTGCTAGCACCGACAGCCATCAAGGATTCCGCATAAGCGGTGAGGTCGGCATCCAGTTGGGACGCCTCAATGTAAGCAGCGGGGGATTCGGGCTTGTCCATAGCCAGGACGATCTTTGCCCGCATGAGGTAGATGGCGGCGCGCCAGGGCTCCTCTTTATTCCGCTCCAAAATGTAGGCGAGGTCCACGCTGGGCTCTGCCTGGAGGGTGGCCGTGAGCTGGGCAATGAGGTTTTCTAAGACCTCCGGCGTTTTCTGAAACAGCGAACTGAGCGGGGACTGGAAGGCGAGGGCCTCCAAAGAACGACGCTGGATGCGCAGGGCATTGGCCCGTAGGGAGGTGAGAGAGCGGGCGGTGACTTCCGCAGTGACAAAGGGATGGCCATCACGATCCCCGCCGATCCAGGTGCCAAAGCGGAGCAGCGGTGGCAGTGAATCCACGGCAGCCGGCTCATAGCCAGCGGCGATCCAGGCCTCGCGCAGGTGAATGTGGGCGCGGGAAAGCGCCTCGGGAAAGACCTCACGCAGGTAATGCAGAGCGTTTTGCAGCTCGGCATCAATGGTGGGGCGAGTGACATGGATCTCCCCGGTACGCCAGAGGTTTTCCAGCCGTGTTTCCAGGTGACTCTGCAGCCGCACTTGCTCGCGCGGTGTGTAGGAGGGGTTCTCATGACGATTCATGAGGCTGTAGATTTCCAGGTGCAGCTCGCGCACGGTTTCGCGCTTAGCCTCGGTGGGGTGAGCGGTCAAAACAGGCTCGACCAGGACCTCGCGGAGCACATCCAGAAGCTCGTCCTCGCTGAGGCCCAGGGACTGCATTTCCCGCAGGTTATCTGGCCACAGGCCTTTTTCTGCGAGGGGGCCTTTTTCCTTTTCACGAAGACGGCGCACCTGAGCGGCCGCACGTTCTTCGACGATGTTCAGCATCTGAAAGGCGATGGAGTAGGCCTGGCCCAAAGCACGATCCGGAGCATCTCCGATGCCCTCACACTTGCCTGCCCAGGGCAGCTTTTCAGCCAATGCGGGCTCGCCCAGACGGCGCAGCACATTGGCAAAAGCATCCATCAGAAACTTCAGTTCATCTTCGAGAAGGCGGAAGCCATGCTCCCGCAGCGGGTTGGTCGGTGTCATTCGGCGTCACTTTTAGCAGGAAGGATGCCGGGTGCCAGTGATCTGTGTTCTGGATTCGGTATCCCGTGTTCAGTTTTCGGTATTCAGTCTTCGGTATCCGTTTCCGCATTGAACACTGAACACTGAACACTGAACACTGAACACTGGATACTGAATAGCATTTACTGTTTCATTCTCCCACTCCATATCTCTGCCCATGTCCCGCCAACCGTTCTATGATGTCCTCTCCCTCGGTGAAGTTCTTTTGCGCCTGGATCCCGGTGAAGGGAGAGTGCGCACTTCCCGCCAGTTCACCACCTGGGAAGGTGGGGGCGAGTACAATGTGGCGCGGGGAGGACGGCGCTGCTTTGGTCTGCGAACGGGAATTTTGACCGCCTTTGCCGACAATGAAATCGGCCGCCTGATCGAGGACCTGATCCTGCAAGGTGGGGTGGATACGAACCTGATCAAATGGGTGCCCTATGACGGCATGGGCAAGCGCGTGCGCAACCCCATCAATTTCACCGAGCGCGGTTTTGGCGTGCGCGGTGCCAAAGGCAGTGTGGACCGTGGGCACAGCGCGGCCTCCCAACTGAAGCCGGGCGACTTTGATTTTGATCACCTCTTTGGCACCCTGGGCTGCCGCTGGCTGCATACGGGTGGCATTTTTGCGGGCCTTTCCGAGTCCACAGCCGAGCTGACCATCCAGGCCTGTGAGTCGGCCAAACGCCATGGAGTGACGGTGAGTTATGACCTGAACTACCGCCCTTCCCTGTGGCAGGAGCGTGGCGGCTTCCCGGCAGCGCAGGCGCTGAATCGGCAACTGGCTCCCTACATTGATGTGATGTTCGGCGTGCTGAGTGATGAGCCGCCAGTGGCGAGTGCGGTGCCGACTGATCCCAACGATATCTTTGCCGCTGAAGATGCGAAGCTACGCCCCGCCATCCAGAAACTGGTGACGGAGTATCCAAATCTCAAAACCGTGGCTGCGACCCTGCGCCGTGTGCACACGGCGAGCATCAATGACTGGGGCTCTCTCTGCTACCATGAGGGGAACTTTTATCGCAGCCGCAATTACCCACGTTTTGACATCCTCGACCGGATCGGTGCGGGAGACAGTTTTGTCGCGGGTCTGGTCGCAGGCATGCTGCTGGAAAACGATGCGCAAAAGGCGGTGGACTACGGTGCTGCCCATGGGGCTCTAGCCATGACCACCCCAGGAGATACCAGCATGGCCACCCTAGTGGAGGTGCAAAAGCTAGCTGAAGGCGGCGATGCGAAGGTGCAGCGCTAACAGCGAGTTTGAATCAAAGACGGTTTCCTGAGGAGCGCGGCATACACCCCGCGCTCCTTTTTGTTAGGGCTCACGATAACCCGGAAGGGCTACCGGAGTAACGAGGAAGTAAGCGCGAGTCGGCTCCAGAAGAGTCTGAGTGCTGACGTCAGTGCCATCGGCCTCATCCAGCCAGAGGGAGGCAGGATTGTGAAGGTAGAGGTGGCGGTAGGTGTGGTCGCCAGGGGTGACATCCCCCTTCCACAGGCGCAGGCGGGTGGCGGCCTCTGGAGTGATGGAGGCGGTAAATCCGACCTCAGTCTTCAGCCCCAGTGTCTGCACCGTGTGAGCCACAGGGAAACCACTGCCGATGAACTGGGCACCCGCTTGCAGAGGCTGGGCAAACTTCGTGCTGCGGACTTCACCTGTGAAGGTGAGGGAGACAGCGCCACTGCGAGCGTGAATGAGCAGGCCTTCGCCGGGAGCCACGGTGCGGTCACCGCTGCTATCGCCCGTCCAACCATTGGCAGAAAGCCAAGTGGTGCGGAAGCTGCCTGAAGCGGCATCAAAGAACAGCAGGCTATCCGCTGTGGCGGCCTCCGTGCCTGAGGTAAAGGCATCCCCAGGGAACAGGCGATTCACCGTCCAGTGAGGACGCACGGCCAAGCGAGCCCCGACCAGATCTGGAGTGCTGCCTTCATAAGCAAGAGCGGTGTCTGTGGTGGCAGCTTCATCCAGTTCATAACGTTGCCCTTCATAACTGCCGCTGAGAACTTCGACATAGTAGGACTGGCCAGTGAGTAACTTCGACTTCACTCCGGAGGTTTGCGTTCCGCAGAAGACGGCAGCAGGAAGCAGTGGCATGGAGAAGCTCTGCTGACCCGTGATATCGCGGCGCACCCAGGCCTGAGTAGCAGAGACGACCGTAGCCTCTGCTGTGCCATTGAGATCCGCATCCAAATTCACCTTTAGCCGCACGAAGCCCATTTCACCCTGAGAAGCGATGTCGGTATAACGAAGAGTTTCGCTGCCATTCTGGTTCTGCGTGATGACAGGGGTCTTCACCAGGCGTGTCCACTGCCCACCCCGCAGTTCAGAGGAGGTTTCGAGGAGGTGATTCACATCTACACGACCACCGCTGGGGCGAATGACGACCGCATCCACACGGCCCGTAGCTGCATCCGTTTCCAGGAAGAAGCGCTGGGTCTGCAAGCCGGAAGCGGCATCCGTGTCGAGAGCGTATTCGAGCAGATTGGCAGAGCCATCGGCATCCAGATCCGCAGTCGGTTTACCCAGGGTGCGGGTAAGGTTTTGCCACGTGCTAACGGCGGGGGTTGCGACGGGTGCGGGGGCAGCCTGGGGCGGCGGTGCTAGGCCCAGACCCAGGAGACCCGTGACCTTGAAACCAAAGTCCACGGTGAGGTCATAGTCAGCATCCGAGTCATCATCGTAGCGGCCATCAAAGCCCCCTTCATCATTGCCCGTGGGGGCCGTGCCAGCTTGCAGATTAATGGCGCGGCTAGAGATGCCGACCACGGTGAGATTCAGCACATCCATACCATCTTCGCCCGTGTTGTCATCGCCAGGGCTAGTTTGATAACCGGGCAATGAGGTAGCCTTGAACAGAGGTCCTTCTTGCACGAGCCCAAGAACACCGGCCTGGAAGTTCGCCGCAGGGATGTGGACCACGTAGCTGTCTGTAGCGAGGTCGGTGAAGACGTAGCGACCTTCGCTGTCGGTGGTGGTGGTTTTAAGCGGCCCTAGAAGGGCGAGCAAATCCGCACTGCGATAGAGATAAACCACCACCCCAGGAACGCCTTCGCCGGGATTGTAACGCCCGTTGCCATTGCTATCCATGAAGACCAAGTTACCGATGCCTAGACGCGGCAGTCCAGTATCCACCACAGGGACCACTGCGGCGAAACCGAAGTCCACGGTGAGATTGTGGTCTGCATCCACGGCATCGTCAGAGCTGCCCTCGAAGCCCCCTTCGACCGAGCCCACTGGAGCATTACCCACCTGGAGGGAGATGACCTCGCTGGAGATGCCTGAAACCAGAGGCAGGAGTGAGTCCACACCATCTTCACCCAAGTGATCATCCCCTGGGCCTGACTGGTGGGAAGCCACGGAAAGATGATTGTACAAGGGTCCTTCCAAGATGACGCCAGCCACCCCGAGCGCGAAGTTTTCTGCGGGGATATGGACAAAATAGCTGCCGCTCTTCAATTCACTGAAGAGGTAACGACCGACGGCATCCGTCACCGTGGTCTTCAGCGGCAAGGCCACCCCGAGAACGTCGGTGCTGCGATAGAGCTGCACCTTGACTCCCATGGCCCCTTCACCTGCATCGTAATGGCCGTTACGATTGGCATCCTTGAAGACAAGGTTACCGATGGCCAAACTTTCCGGCAGAGGTGTCACATCCACGAAACCAAAGTCCACGGTGAGGTTGCTATCAGCATCGCGGGCGTCATCCGTGCTGCCCTCAAACCCGGACTCAACGGAGCCGACGGGAGCCTGCCCGACCTGAAGCTGGATGATACCGCTGGAGATACCGGTAACCAATGGCGTGGTGGCATCCATGCCATCTTCACCTTGGTCGTCATCTAGCACAGGGATCTGGTGCCCCATGACAGAAAGATGGTTATACAAAGGCCCTGCGGAGACTGCTGCCAAGATCGGAGCACGGAAGTTTTCCGCCGGGATGTGGACGATGTAGCTACCGGAGTAGAGACCGCCGAAGAGGTAACGACCCGCACTATCCGTGGTGGTAGTTTTGACAGGCAGGGCCAGCCCTGGAATATCCGTGCTGCGGTAGAGATAGACGCTGACGCCAGCGGCCCCTTCGCCAGCATCGTAGTGGCCATTGCGGTTAAGGTCTTTGAAGACCAAGTTGCCGATGCTGAGATCTTCTGGAGCCACAAACGGCACGAAACCAAAGTCCACCGTGAGGTTGTAGTCTGCATCCTGGGAATCGTCCGAGCTGCCTTCAAAGCCACTTTCAACGATGCCAGTCGGCGCGGTGCCTACTTGCAGATTGATGGTAGCACTGGAGATGCCAGAGACCAGAGGAGTGGGGGAATCCTGCCCATCTTCACCCACATCGTCGTCACCCACCTGAGCGCCGGCAACGGAGATGAAGTTGTAAAGCGGTCCTGCGGTGACGAAGCCTTCCACTCCTGGACGGAAGTTTTCCGCAGCGATGTGAACACGATAGTTACCTGGAGCCAGATTTTTAAAGGTGTAACGCCCCATGGCATCTGTGAGCAAGGTCTTCAAAGCGAGAGAAACCCCTGGCACATCCGTGCTGCGATAAAGCTGCACAGTCACCCCTGCGACACCTTCACCCACATCGTAATGGCCGTTGGAATTGGTATCTTTGAAGACCACGTTACCGATGCCGAGATCATCTGGCAGAGGCTCTTCCACAATGGCGACAAAACCAAAGTCCACAGTGAGGTCCGTGTAGGCATCTTCAGCATCATCTGAGCTACCTTCAAAACCACTTTCCACCGCCCCCACGGGGCAGGCCCCCGCCTGCAAGCTAACCATGCCGCTGGAGATGCCCGTGATGTTTGGCAAGGCCGCGTCACGACCATCTTCACCCAGGTGATCATCCTGCACCAGAGTCTGATGCCCGGTGACAGACACATGGTTATACAGAGGTCCATTGACCGTCAGGCCAGCTACGCCGGCGACAAAGTTAGTCGCTGGAAGATGGACAAAATAGTTGCCAGCAGGAAGACCACTGAAGCGGTAGCGCCCATTCGTCGCGGTGGTGGTCACTGCCACAGGAAGGGAGATACCCGCAATGTCCAGGCTGCGATAAAGCTGCACCACAACATTGGCCACGCCTTCACCAGCATCGTGGCGACCATTGCGATTGGCATCCTTAAAGATCAGGTTACCGAGACCAAAGGTGGTCGGATCAGGGCCTTCGCCTGGGTCCGTGCCAGGAGCAGCAAAACCGAAGTCCACGGTGAGATCGAAGTCGCCATCATGAGCATCGTCTGAAGTGCCATCAAAACCTTTCTCAGCCGCCCCCGTCGGTGCCTGACCAGGCTGGAGAATGACCAGAGCACTGCTGATGCCGGTGACCATCGGTGTTGCAGAATCAATGCCTTTTTCACCCAGATGATCATCACCCGTCTGTTCACCTGCGATGGACAGGAGATTGAAGAGCGGACCAGATTGCAAACCAGGCAGAGTCTGGCCGCCCAGCGAAGTGAGATTTGGCTTAAAGTTATCTGCCGCCACGTGAACGATGTAACCGCCAGGAGGCAAGTTGTTAAACAGGTAACGACCTGCGCTATCTGTGAAGGTGCTGGCGTAAGGAGTGGAGAAACCAGGGGTATCCTCACTGCGGTAAAGCAGCATCCAAACGCCAGACACTCCTTCATTCGCATCGTAACGCCCGTTGGTATTGGCATCCTTAAAGACGACGTTACCAAGAGCCAAATTCGTGGGCACGGGGACATCCAGGAAGCCAAGGTCAATGGTCATGTCAGCATCTGCATCGTAGCCCACATCTTGCTGGCCTTTGTAACCTGTTTCTTGCTCATCAGTCGGCTCGGTGCCGAAGTCGAGATCAAACAAAATGGAGCTGATGCCGGAACTGGAGGGGTTGGCTTGATCCAGTGTATCTTCGCCCTCACCATCATCACGACCATCGTCATTGCCAAAACCAGGCACAGCCGAGGCGCCAGCCAAAGGTTTGTCCACGCCAAACTGCGACGACGGAATGTGGACGAAGTAGGAGCCTGCACCTGGTGCTTTCAATTCGTAGGCTCCATCGCTACCGGAGTAAGTCTCTGCTAGAGGGGTCGAGCTTTCTGGAATATCGCCGATGCTGTAGAGCTGCACCAAGACACCTGGGATACCGAAATCTACCGTGCGGGAAAAGCGCCCATCGCGGTCCACATCAGCAAAGACGAGGTTACCCACACGCACAGGCTTCGGAGCGAAGCCGAGGTCAATGGTAAGGTTCGAATTTAGATCGTCTTCGTCGTCGCTGTCAGAGTTGTGACCGGTTTCGCCATTTTCTGCCGAGGGAGCCTCATCCGCCTCAAGGATGAAGGAAGCGGTGCGTGCGCCGACGACTGTGACATTGCCATTCTCATAGAGGTCCTGGCCAACATCGTCATCCACATAGAAGTCGCCACTGTTTGGAGTAGCAATGGAGGGCACAAGGTCATGCAGAGGGCCTTCTTCACCGAACTGAGAAGCGCCGACGCGCAGATAGTAGGTGCCTGGCGCGATCCTGAAGGAATACGCCCCCCCCCTTGTGGAGGTAACAGTCGCCAGCGGTGCTGTGGCTCCCGCTTCATCGGCCCAGAGTTCGATGTTGATGCCATTGAGTCCAGTCTCGGTGTCTGAATCGAAGAGGCCATCGCCATTGGCATCATTGAAGGCCAAGTTACCAATCTGAACACTCGGCACGAACCCGAAGTCGCGGGTCAGATCCACGCTGGCATCGGTCAGATCATCCAGATTCCCACCTTGCCCACCTTCGGCAGTCCCCACAGGGGAAGACGAAGGGCTGAGGGCAAACACAGCCGTGCTGATGCCATTGCTTTCAGGATTGCCATCATCCAGGCCATCTTCGCCCAGATTGTCATCCCCAAGGGAGGTGCCATAAACACTGGCTTGCTGGTGCAAAGGAGCTCCATCCAGGAACATGGTGTAGGGCACATGCAGGTAATAATTCCCCGGAGTGAGGTCTGTGAAGAGGTACCGGCCATTGGCATCCGTGGTGGTGGTAGCCA
This sequence comes from Prosthecobacter dejongeii, assembly GCF_014203045.1. Lineage (NCBI taxonomy): Bacteria > Pseudomonadati > Verrucomicrobiota > Verrucomicrobiia > Verrucomicrobiales > Verrucomicrobiaceae > Prosthecobacter > Prosthecobacter dejongeii. Next base: position 364,264 of record NZ_JACHIF010000002.1, on the reverse strand, counting down.
AAGGCTCATCAAAGATCGGTGAAGCGGATTCTTCAAAAAGATAAACCGTGACTCCTGACAGGCCCTCCGCTTCATCAGCCACGCCGTTGCGATTGCTGTCGAGATAAACAAGGTTGCCTACCGATGCGAGCTTGGTGAAACCAAAGTCCACCGTAAGGTCTGCATTATTATCATTCGCATCGTCCATGAAGGCGTCACGACCAAATTCACCCAAGAAGTTTTCAGGCTCATTGTCTGGCTGGAGAGAGATGAGGACAGAGGAGACCCCCTCGATGGCCGGATCCCCATCACTGCCGTTTTCGTCGGTGTCATCATCCAGGCCCGTATCCAGGCCTTGACCAGGGAGGGACTGCCAGCCGTACAGGGACTTCCCTTCGGCAAATTCGGAGGCGGGGATATGTATGCGGTAGTCCCCTGCCCCTAGATTGCCAAAGAAGTAGATGCCTTCATTTGTAGTCACCGTGGAGGCCAGCGGACTGGCCGTTTGAGGATTCGCAGCGGCGGCGAATAGCTCGACACGGATGCCATTGATGCCTTCACCACTGTCATAGACGTTGTTACCGTTGGCATCCCGATAAACCAGGTTGCCCACACCGACTGCATTTGGATTCGCTTCGGCAAAGCCAAAGTCCACGGTGAGGTCGAAGTTGTTGTCGTCAGACACATCATCCTGGGCAAATAGTCCCTTCTCCGTGGTGGTATCAATAGGGGCAGAATCCACAGCTAGGGAGATGATGCGAGTGCTCACGCCATTGAGAGCCGGATTGCTTTCATCAATGCCGTCTTCGCCACTGTTATCATCTGCCGGACCTGTCTGGCTGCCCTGCACGGAAAGCGTGTTTTGGAGAGGACGGCCCGAGGCAAACTCGCTCGCAGGGATATGAACGATGTAGCTGCCCGAGTTCAGGAAATCAAAGAAGTAACGCCCACCATTTGCGGTGGTGGTCTGGGCCAGAGGCGTGGAGGTGCCTGGAGTCTGATTGGAGCGGTAGATCTCCACCCTCACATCATCCTCGCCTTCGCCCACATCTGCGATGCCGTTATTATTGCGATCAAGGAAGACAAGATTGCCGATGCCTACGGGCATCTGAAAACCGAAGTCCACGGTGAGATCCACAGCGGCATCATTTTCATTGTCCGTGGTGCCATCCAGCCCGGTTTCCCCACTGGAGTCCGTCGGGGCAGAGCCTGCAAACAGACGGACTTCTGCCGTGGTCACCCCCTGTGTGAGAGGCAGGCCTTGGTTGAGACCGTCTTCCCCCACATTGTCATCGCCAGCTAGTCCTTCATTGATGCTGACCTGCTGGTAAAGCGGGCCGCTGCTGGCAAACATGGCCGCAGGGATATGCACGAGATAATTTCCCGGACGAATGAAGTCGAACAGATAGCGGCCACCGTTAGCCGAAGTGCGGGTGGCGACCGGAGTATCTTCACCCGGTTGCTGATCTGAGGTGTAGAGTTGTAAGGTCACGCCATTGACGCCTTCACCGGGATCGTAGTGACCATTGGAGTTGCGGTCTGCGAAGACCAGGTTCCCCAGGGCCACCGGACGGAAGAGGCCAATGTCCACGGTGAGGTCCGTATTGAGGTCATCTGCATCATCTTCGCTGCTATCGAAACCCGTCTCACCATTGGCATTTGTAGGGGCGCTATCCCGGGTCAGGACGATACGGCCAGTGCTAATGCCTTCCACGGTCGGCTGCAAATTATCCACGGAGTCTTCCCCCTGGTCATCATCCCCAGCTTGCACGCCTTCTAAGCTGTATAGACCACGCAGCACGCCCGTGGACTGGAACTGCAGGGCGGGGATGTGGACAAAATACTGGGCCTGCCAGAGGCCGGTGAAAAGATACTTACCACCATTCGCCGTGAGAGTGGTGGCGAGAGGCTGATCCACACCTGGTGTCTGGCCCCAGTAAAAAAGCTTCACGACGACATTGTCCATGCCCTCGCCCAAGTCAAAACGACGGCTGCCATTGAGATCATTGAAGACGAGGTTACCGATGGCCATGACGCCGGGCTCCACAAAGCCGAAGTCCACGGTCATGTCACCATTGGCATCCACGGTGTAATCATCCACTTCACCCCCCGAGCCGATTTCAGCGCCCGTCTGCGCATTGCCCAGAGGTTCGGTGCCTGGAGTGAGTGTAATGATAGGGCCCTGCACTTCCGTGAAGCTGCCGTTTGGCTGCAGGCCGTTGTCATCATTGTCCGTCTGGTCATCATTGCCATTGCTGATGGGGCTGCTGAAGCCAGAACCTGCGAGCGGCAGCCCGCTGCCGAAATTCAGCGCAGGAATCTTCAACTGATAACGCCCAGCAACCTGACCGGAGAAGTAATAGATACCGCGCTCGTCCGTGAAGGTCCAACCTACCAGGAACTCCGCGCCATTGGCGGCGTTGCCATCCACATCCTGCCACAGATCCACACGCACGCCGGGAATGCCACGTTCACCAGCATCACGGCGGCCATTGGCATTGAGATCGTTCCAGACAAGGCTACCCACAGAGACTGATTCCGCGAGCTTCACAAACGGACGACCAAAGGCCAAGTCGCGAGGGCCCGACCAGATTTCATTGTTAGGCCCAGGGGGAGATGGGATGGGAGCTTCAAAGACTTTGACGATGCCGTTCGGGGCCCCAGCAGGATCTACCTCGACCACAGCACCCGTAGCAAAGGTGCCGCCTAGCACAGGCTTGGCCCAGTTGTAACCAGCGATGTAGAGCTTCCCATTCCCAGGATTCATTTCGATATCCCGAGCCTCGACCGAACCAACGCCAGAGGTAGTGATGGTGGAGACTAATTGGGGCGGGCCAGGTGAACTTGGATTCGTCAGATCCACCTTGAAGATTTCATCATCCAGGCGGCTCACGCCATAAAGAGTGTTGCCATGAATATCAATGCCGGAAATGACAGAGACAGGCTCACCACCGGGAACCATTCCGACGAGCTGGATATCCGTCACGATGACATTCATGAGGCTGCCCGTGGTGGCATTGTAGCGGCGCACTTCACGCACCGCACCATTCAGAATCACGACATAGAGGTTTCCATCCGGCCCGAAATTGATGTCCTGGATGCCCGGCTGAGTGATAAAGCTGTAGGGTGCTGTGCCCATCGGGGCGCCAGGAGTGGCCCCCAGAGGTCCCTGGAATTTGACGATGCGACCGCCATTGAGATCCACCACGTAGAAGTTTCCATCGGGCCCGATGGCAAAGACCTCGATGAAGCTGACGTTGGCGGCTGTATTGATCAACACGGCACCGAGGTCGGTTCCAGTAGGGCTGATTTTCCGCAGATTGCTGGCACCAAAGTGAGCGACGTACCAGTTGCCGTCAGGGCCCAACTCGATGCTGTAAGGCACATCGAAAGGATTGCCATCCCCTTGGTTATGGCTGCTGCCAAAAGGATGATGGAAGTTGCCTTTAAATTGCCGCGCCACGGGGTCATAAACCTGGATGCTATCATCCTGAGTGGCGGAGACATAAGCCGTCGGGAGGACATTGCAGAGGCCGAAGTCCACCGTGGTATCCGTGTAACCATCGTCGGAACTTTCAGCACCGGGGCTGAGGGTGATGACGGGGCTGTAAATGGAACCGCCAGCTACCTGGTGACCATTGTCATCGTGGTCCACACGGTTGTCTGCCAGAACGGTACTGCTACTGGAAAGTGGGTGTGTGAGTGGCGGAGTGGGGATGCGCACATAGAACTTGCCTGGAGCCAGAGAACTGAAGGCATAAAGGCCGCCGCCAGCGGTCGTGACCGAGCGCATGCGCACATCATCTGTGCCGCCGATTTTTTCATCCACACCTGTGGACCAGAGCTCCACCGTCACGCCATCCAGTCCCGGCTCGCCAGCGTCACGGAGGCCATTGTCATTGGTATCCTGGAAGACCAGATTGCCCAGGCCCATTCCACGGAAAAGGCCAAAGTCCAAGGTATAATCTGTGTCTGCATCTCCATCATCCACCGTCGGCTCGGTGCCCACAGCGAGCTGGATCACAGGGCTAAAAATGGTGGTGCCTGCGCCGCCGGGCTGAGAAGCAGCGTTGTTATCATTGTCCACTCCATTGTCTGCGGCCACGGGATTGCCACCCGGCAGCGGGCTGGTGACTGGCGGCACCACACGCACATAGTAGCGGCCAGGAGCCAGACCTGTGAAGGAGTATGCACCGCTCGCTGCCGTGGTGAGGCTGGTTCCCACCTGAGCATCTGCATTGAGGCCTGTGCCGCCGATGGCATTGTCCGCGCCGGTGGTCCACAACTGCACCGTGGCCCCAGCGATGCCTGGTTCACCAGCATCACGCAGGCCATTGAGATTGACATCGTTATAAACGAGGTTCCCCACAGAGAGACCGCGTGAAGCCAGGCTGTAAGCACGCAAGCTGGAACAACCAAAGGTATCCGTGACATTGATGGTGAATAGAGCGGTGGTGGAAGAAGTTGCCTTCCCCTTGATGGTGCCCGTGGAGGTCATGCTCAAGCCCGGCGGCAGAGAACCAGACTCGATCACCCACAGGTAAGGCCCTGCACCGCCTGTAGCGGTGAGGGTTTGCTCGTAATAGGTATCCAGGTAAGCAGCAGGCAGTGTAGCCGGAGTGACCGTGATGGCAGAGCAAGCACTCTTGATGGTGAAAGCACGTGTGACGGAGCAGCCGCAAGCATCGGTGACGCGAAGGGTGAATGAACTATCCACCGCTGCGGACGGCACGCCGGAGATACTGCCTGAGGCGGAGAGTGATAGCCCAGGGGGTAGTGAACCTGTGGACACCGTCCAGGTATAAGGTGCAAGGCCGCCGGAGGCCTCCAGCACTTGAAGGTAACTTTGGCCCACGGAGGCATCCTGCAATGTGGTGGTGAGGATAGAGACCGGTGCGCAGGTGATGGGGATGGTGTAGTTCGCCACCGCAGCACAGCCACTGGCATCCGTGGCTTTGAGTGTGAAGACTTGCGAGTTATTGCCACACAGCGGGGTACCGATGATCTTTGCCTGCGGGCTGCTGGTGCCATTGCTGGAGATGATCTGGAGATTGCGAATGGAGGCGAAGGTGGTGCCCAGGCCTAGAACGGTGGTGTTCAGCGCTGCACTGCCTTTGATGCGTAATTTTGCGGCCCCTGTGCCGACACTGCCAGGGGTATTGAAGGTCAAATTCACGGTGCCGCTGGTGACGCCCGTTCCCAGCAAGCCTAGGAGATTGATCAACGTGCCAGAGGACTGTGAAGCGATGGCATTCCCTGAACCATCGAGAAGCTCAATGGTGAAAGAAGGCGAGATGCCCAGGCCGGATTGCAGAAGGCCATTGCTGCCATCTACCAGGAAGCTCACGGTGTAACGAGTATTCGGCTGTAGCTCGATAGGAGCACCGGGTTTGTTAAAGGTAGCTGTGGCCTCCCAAGTGGAGGTGATAGAGGTGCCTACGCCCAGCCACCCGAGCAGGCTGGAGGAGTTGTTACTGACCTGGAATTTCAGGGCAGAGCCATCCAGAGACACACGTGAACCACTCTCCGTTAGGCCAATGCCCAGCAGGCCGATGCTGACACCACCAGTGGCCTTGAGACTCCAAAAGCCCACATCCGTAGGACCTGCAGAGCCACCTAACGACAAGGTGAGAAGCCCCCCGTTTGGAGGATCCACCGTGACAGAACCTGAAGGCGAAAAGATGCTGGCGTAGGCGGTATCTGCGCCGACGACTTTGCTATCGCCATGCACAAGTTGAAGTCCCTGCGGTAGGCTGCCGTTGACGACACTCCACGCATAAGAACCCGAGCCGCCCGTCGCTGTCAAAGTCGTGTCGTAAGCCGAGGCCACCGTGCCTGCTGGCAGGGTGGACGGACTCATGGTGATGACGGGGCAACTGATGGCCAGGGTGAGATTCGTTTCCTGCACACAAGCACCTGAGTCTGTGATGCGAACGGTAAAGGTGTAACTGCCCGAGCCGCCTACGGTAGGAGTACCCGCAAGTGTGCCATCTGGGGCAAGAGTGATGCCTGAAGGCAGTGCGCCACCGACTAAGTTCCATGTGTGGGGGCTAGTCCCACCACTCGCGGTCAATTTCTGTGAGTATGCCACGTTTGCCGTGCCGGTAGGTAGCGAAGCTGGAGACACCGTGAAGACCGGGCAGGCGACCGGGACAGTGTAGGTGCGAGTGGCGGTGCAGCTCCGGGTGTCTGTGGCCGTGACGGTGAAGGTGTAGCTTCCAGAGGTGACCGTTACGTTACCCGTGATCTGCCCGCTCGGCGAAAGGCTGAGTCCTGGCGGCAAGCTGCCCGTGGTGATCGCCCAGGTGTAGGAGCCGTTGCCATTGGTAGCGCTGAGGGTCTGGTTATACGGGACGCTCTGGCTCACCGCTGGCAGGCTGCTAGGAGAGATGGAGATGACCGGGCATGTGACCACCAAATTGTAAGCGCGGGTGCTGGAGCAGCCCACGTTATCCGTGGCACGCAGCACCACGGCATAGCTCCCGGGCACAGCCGCTGGGGTGCCGCTGAGGCTGCCATCTGCTGAGAGGGCCATGCCTGCGGGCAGGCTGCCTGTGGAGATGGAATAACGATAGGGTGCCGTCCCCCCCGTTGCCGTGATGGTCTGTGCCGGGTAGGCAGCAAACTGCTGCGCGGCTGGCAGCACCGAAGGTGAGATGGTGAGTGCCGTACACTGAACGGTGAAGCTGTAAGAACGTGCGCCTATACAACCCGCCGCATCTACGACGGTGACGGTGAAGTTTGAGGTGCCTGCATTGGCATTGGTATTGCCGCTAATCACACCTTCAGGAGATAAGGTCAGTCCGGCAGGAAGGCTGCCAGTGCTGATACTCCAGGTGTAAGGGGCCGTGCCACCTGTAGCAGTGAGGGTTTGATTTGGGTAAGCCACCAAACGAGTGGCGGCAGGCAAGGTCGTAGGCGCGATGGTGGGGGTCCCACAAATAACAGCGATCTGATACGCACGCCCACCGAGGGTGCCGGAGGAATCGCTGGCCCGCACATGGAAGGAATAAGTGCCGGGAAGCGAAGTCGGTGTGCCCGTGATGGCTCCAGAGTTGGCATCCAACGCCAAGCCCTGTGGCAGTCCTTGGTTACCAGTGAGGGTGGCCTGATAACGTGCCTGTATTTCGGCTAGGCTGAGTGCGCGATTGTAGATCAGCGCCTCATCCACACTGCCCTTCCAAGGACCGTCCGTAGAACCTCCGCCAATAAGCAAGGAGGTGCTACTATGACTGATGCTGCCGGTAAAGCTGTTGCTGGCCTGAAGCACGCCATTCACATAAAGACGCATGGCACTGCCATCAAAGGTGGCCACCACATGCTGCCAGACACCCGAGGTCAGGGTGGTGGTGACACGGTTCGTGCTCCGGTTATTCAACCAAAAGCCGAAGGTGTTATCTGCCCCGAGCTGGCCTAGACCGTAACCATCATTTCCAAGAGCGGAGGTCGTTTTAGAGATGACCGAGCCGTTCGCATTCATCGGGTAGGTGGGGTTGACCCACGCCTCCAGGGTGAGCAAGGCAGGACGCAGGGCAGCGGAGTCTGCCACGGCCACCACATCATCCACCCCATCAAAGGTGAAGGCACGACCGATGCGTCCTGGTCCGAACGCTGTGCCAGAAAGGGCTGAGCCAGCGTCTGTGCCGACGAGAGTCCCCGCGCTATTTTCGCCAGGCCACCAGGCCACCACACCCGTCGGCACGGGTGGAGCTACCGTCCAGGTATAAGGAGCGCTACCACCGCTGGCGACCAGGCTTTGCGAGTAAGGCAAGTATTGCGTGGCTGAAGGAAGGGTCTCAGGATTGATGGCGATGACACCCTGGGTCACCTTCAGAGTATAACTACGAGTGCCGAAGCAGCCCGTGGCATCCGTCGAGCGCACGGTAAAAGGATAGTCACCCAAGAAAGCCCCCGATGAGACGGCACCCGAAAGCTGCCCAGCAGACGTGAGGGTAATGCCCTCAGGGAGGGAGCCCATGGCCAGCGTATAATTATAAGTGCCACTGCCACCCGTGGAGCTCAAGGTTACAGAATAAGTTAGGTTACGTGTGGCAGCCCCCAATACGCCGGGATTCACCACGATGGTAGGGCAGGCACGGAAACCGAAGTCCAGGGTGTTTTCAACATTGGTCGTGCCAGCACTGCCAGGCTCAGAGGCCGCAGCGAGTGTGAATGTGGGGCTGAAGACGGCTGCTCCGACACCCCCTGGCTGGAGGGCATTGCTGTCGTTATCCTCACCGTTATCATTCTGATCTGCCACAGGGCTAGCCAAGGGGTAGGTGGAACTAGGAGTGGGGATGCGCAGACGATAGATGCCTGGTTGATAAGCCAGCAGGCTGTAAGCTCCTGTGCTGTTCGTTGTGGTGGTGGCCACAACCTCATCGGCCTGATTCAGCAACTGAACGGTGAGGCCACTGATGCCTTGCTCGGAAGTGCTGTCGTAAACACCGTCATTGTTGGTATCGGCCCAGACTTGGTTCCCTACCGTAATGCCACTGAAGAGACCAAAGTCCACACTCAGGTCGGTGTCTGCGCTATCATCGCCATCATTCACAGGTTCTAAGCCTGACGTGAGGGTGATGACGGGGCTAAACAAAGCCGTGCCTTGGCCACCAGGCTGGCTGCCATTGTTGTCATTGTTCACTTGGTTATCCGCCGTCACCGGTGTGCCGCCGGTGAGTGGCAGGCCTGAGGGGGGAGTCACTTTCAGCACATAACGGCCTTCGTTCAGATTGGAGAACTGAAAGTTCCCTGTGGTGGAAGTGGTGGCGCTGGTGATGAAGACATCGTCCGCATTCCCCGCTGTAAGATCCCCACTGCTGTAGAGTTGCACCGTCACCCCGCTGCGGCCAAGTTCGTTGCCATCCTTGAGGCCGTTGTTGTTAGCATCCGTCCAGACCTGATTTCCTAGTGCCAAGTTGCTGGTGGAAGAAAGCTGGCAGAGAGAGACAAAGTCTGCCACCACTGGCCCAGTGCTAGACCCGCCGCTGAGCACGAGGCTAGCCGTATCAATCTGCGAAGCCGTGGCACCAGCAGCCACGCGGAAGCGCCAGGTAAACTGCCGCCACTGAGGCTGGGCGCCATTCGAGACCGATTCAGACCAGGCATTGTAATCCGCAGCGGTAAACTTGCTGAGAGAGGTGTCTGTGATGGGGAACCCACAGCACTGCTGCTCACCCACGGCAGAGGCTATCATCTCAGACTGGGACACGGTATATTGAGAATAGGTGCCGGGTGTGCTGCCCGTGATGACTTGGAAGATGGGAGCATTGGCTCCTAAGTTCCAGAGGATGGAGGCATCTGCGGCACTGGCATTCGCTGCCCACACAGAGAGCTGATATTCCCGCCCTGGCACAAGAACGGTGCCCCAACCCACACCACCGGCGGCGCGGACGCTGACACCCGAGCTGGTGCCCTGGAGCAAGACGTGACGCCGACCATGACGTGACTTTAAACTTTCCATCCATGAGACGCGTGATCCGCTGCCGGTGGCCTGGATCTGCACTCGCTGGATGGGTTCCCCCAGCCCGCTGCTGCCGTTCACGCCATTCACCCACTGGTAGGCATTGATGCCCGTGCCCAGACCAGTGCCCGTTCCATTGTAACCCAGCACACTGGCCAGTGCACCTGTGCTATTCGGCAGTTGCTGAAATTCGAAGCTGGGGTTGTCAATCAAGTTGGTGACATAGCAGGCATCCAGGTTAGCAAAGCCGAAGTCCACGGTGGAGTCCGTATCGGAGCCGTCTCCATCCACTGCGGTATCAGGTTCACCCGCAGGGGTGAGGACGATAACGGGGCTGACGACTTGCGTGCCGCTGCCAGCTAGCTGCAAGGCATTGCTGTCATTGTTGATGCCATTGTCCAGGCTCACTGCGGTGCTGCTGACTGAAGGGAAATGCAGCGGAGGTGTAGGCATACGCACGTAGTAGCTGCCAGGCACCAAGAGGGTAAACTGGTAGAGGCCATTGGCATCCGTGATGGCATCCGTCGCCGCCTTGACATCATCGCCACTGGCATTGTTGCGCACCCCATCAGCACCCACCGTCCAGAGTTCCAAACGCACCCCGGCAATGCCACTCTCGCTGGACTGGCGCAGGCCATCGTTGTTCATGTCCACCCAGACGTGATTTCCCAGTCCCAGGCTCCGTGTGGTGACGCTAAAGCTGCGCGTCACCTGACATCCAGCACTGTCCACAGCGCGCAGGGTAAAGCTAGCTGGGCCCACCTGTGCAGGCGTGCCTGTGAGGGCACCACCCGGGCTGAGAACCAGCCCAGTTGGCAGGCTGCCGGAGGCAACACTCCAGGTCAAAGCAGTGCTGGCTCCGCTGGCGGTCAAATTCTGACTGTAAGCCACGCCCAAGTAGGGATCTGGCAGGCTGCTGTTGGTGATGGTCATCGTGGGGCACACCGGGCCCAGGGTGTAGGTACGGGTGCCGGAGCAGGCGGCGGCATCGGTCGCGCGGATGGTGAAAGTGGAGCTGACATTGCTGGACGGTGTGCCACTGATGACACCCGTAGCCGTGTTCAAACTCAGCCCTGCTGGCAGACTGCCCGTGGCGACCGACCACGTGTAAGTCTGCCACTGGCTCAAGGGCTGTGAAGCAAAGCCTGGCCCCGACCAATACAACCGAGCCACAGCGCCCCCGCCATTTTCATAAAACTCCATTTTGACAGACACTTCAGCGCCTGCCGTCAAGTTGACCGCTGCCGCATAGTTGGCAGGGGATTGATCACGCCACTGGTCAATGACCAAGACATTGTTAATCCATAAACGCACGCCGTCATCACTGGTGGTTCTAAAGGTATAGGAGCCCGTGGTTGCAGGCACCAGCTTGCCCGTCCAGCGCACAGAGAATACATTGTTAGGCACCAGGGGATCTGGGGATCCATTTCCCCAATCAAAATCAATGGCGTTGTCTTTGCGGGTGAGCAGCAGCGTGTTGAAATTGAGACCCGAATAATATTCTCCCGTGAGACCGATAGCAGGCAATGCGGTCAAGGCCTGGGAGTATGGCACCCCCACGGTGGCGCTACTCAGAGACTCAGGATTCACCGTCACGACCGCGCACCCAGCGGTCACTGTGTACGCACGGGTGCCTTCGCAACCTTTCCAATCCCGAGCCCGCACGGTGAAAGTGGCTGGATTTGAATTGAACAACACGCCGCTGATGGTTCCAGTGGCGGCATTTAACGTTAGGCCCGCTGGCAGGTCACCACTAGCGAGGCTCCACTGATAGGTCGTCCACTCCGTAATGGACTTCATGGCAAAGGAAGGTCCCGACCAATCCAGAGAGGCTACTGCATCCCCCCCGCGCTCATAGTATTCCATGCGCACAGCCACGGGAGTTCCGGCGGTAAGGTTAACGCTGGCCGTATAGGCCGTCGCGCCTTGATCTTTCCACTGATCCACCACCAGCACATTGTTCACCCAGAGGCGCACGCCATCATCGGCCGTCACGCGGAAGGTGTAGCTGCCCGAGGTGGGAGGTAAGACAGAACCCGTCCAGCGAGCCGAGAATCCATCCACCGAGATCACAGGGTCTGGCGAACCGCCGCCCCAGCTGAAATTCACGGCGGCATCTTGGCGGGTGAGGGCCAGAGTTTCAAAATTCATCCCCAGGAAATATTCCCCCTTCAGACCGCTGGGGAAATCGCTCGATAGGGTCTGGGAATAAGAAGAACCTGCGGTGCCGGGAGGCAGCGTGGAGGGAGAAATGGTGATGGGGGAGCAGCCCACTGCAAGAGTGTAGCTGCGAGTGCCTACGCAGCCGTTGGCATCGGTGGCCGCGACCACGATGCTGGCTGGAGCTGTGTTGGTGGTGGTGCCGCTGATGAGGCCGCCCGGGGTCAGTGCGAGACCTGTCGGCAAGGTGCCGGAGCTGAGGGTGAAATTATACGAAGCCGCTCCACCGCTGGCGCTCAACTGCTGAGAGTAAGCAGCCCCAGAAACGACGGGAGCGAGAATGCTAGGAGTAAGTGTGACGACCGGGCAGACCTTCAAAGAAAGCGTAGCCGTGCCCTGGCAGCTTCGTGCATCGGTGACGCGGAAAGTGAGGGAACTGCCAGCACCATTGCCCGTGGTAGGCAGACCACTGACCACGCCAGTGGAGGCATCCAAAAGCAGTCCGGCAGGCAGGGTGCCACTGGCCACTTCCCAAGTGTAAGGCCCCGTGCCACCCGTGACGGTGAGGGTTTGACTGTAGTCCACCCCGACGGCGGCTGCGGGCAGGCTGGCCGGAGTGACGGTGAGTGTGGGGCAAACGGGCGTGAGCACATAAGCACGGGTACCACGGCAGCCGTTGGTGTCCGTGGCTGCGACGGTGAAGCTGGCGGAATTGAGGCTGGTGGCGATGCCGCCGATCTCACCCGTGTTGACATTCAAAGCTAGGCCCGCAGGCAGATTGCCCGTGCCCAGGGTGTAAAGATAAGGGGCGGCACCGCTGGCAGCCGTGACGGTTTGAGAATAATTACCCCCTAAAACCGGTGCAGGCAGTGTGCTAGGGGTGAGTGTGATGACCGGGCAGACACGCAGCACGAGAGAGCGAGAAACCTGGCAGCCATTGGCATCCGTCGCCCGGAAGACCAGCGTGGCGCCAACGCCATTACCGGTGGTAGGAGTGCCACTGATCTGGCCTAACGGATTCAATAACAAGCCCGCGGGCAAGGTGCCAGAGGTGATCTCCCAATTATAAGGACTGGTGCCGCCCGTGGCAGTCAACGGCTGCTGATAGGAAACCCCGACCGAGGCCGCAGGCAGTGAGCTGGTGGTGATGCTGAGAGCCGGGCAAACTGGCGTGAGGGTGTAAGCCCGCGAACTGAGACAGCCGCTAGCATCAGTGGCCCGTATGGTGAAGGAGGCGGCAGCGATGGTATTCGGGATGCCGGTGAGCACGCCGGAATCTGCATTCAAAGTGGCCCAGGCTGGCAGCGCACCCGCTGAAACGCTGAAGGTGTAGGGGGCCGAACCGCCACTGGCACTGAAGGTTTGCGTGTAGCTGGCCCCGGTGGTAGGCACACTGAGCGTGACGGGATTGACCGTAATGGTTGGGCACTGAACTGTGACTTGGTAATCTTCCACCTCGCCCAGGCCATGAGCACCCGTGGCAGGCACTGCGACTAAGGAACTGAGGCGAAAACGCAGGCCTAAGGGCGTGCCACGAATGGCCGTACCGGGGACATTCACCGTGAAGCTGCGGGACTGCGCACTGGCACTGGTCGTGACGGTCGTCTCCGGAATGACCTGCTCATTGCTGCCATTCAGAGCACCGTCATTATTCCAATCCACCCAGGCAGAAAGGTAGGCATTGGCTCCAGTATTATTCAACAAGCTCAGAGTCAAAGTCGTGCTCGCTCCGGCGTTGAAAGCTGGCAGGGAAAGATCTTCATCATCCGTGCCCACAGCATCATCTCCGGTGGCGGTACTGTTGGCTGGATTGGTGACTTCCGCATCCGTGGCGTTCGTGCCGATGCGCAGATTGCTGGAAACGATGCTGCTCGCAGAGCCTAAAACCGCCAAGTCACCAAAGTCCACCGGCGCAGCCTGGAGCGCGACGATGTAATCTTCCACTTCCCCGGTCCCCCCGGCACCCGTAGGCCCGACATTGTTCACTGATGAGAGGCGAAAACGCATGCCAGCCATCCCTGGGGTGACTCCTGCGGGAACGGTGAGACTGATGTTTTGAGTCACACCATTCGTGCCATTCGCCACAGCCACATTGGTGATCACCTGCTCGCCGGCATCGGAGAGATTACCGTCTAAATCTGCGTCTAACCAGGCGTTGAGATAAACCGTGCTGCCGGAGGTATTGAGCAGCTTGATCGGCACCGTTACTGTGCTGCCTGCGGTCAGGGTGGCTGGCATCGTCACGCCGTCCTCATCGTCAATGTCATCTATGTCATCGCCATTGGCGTAGAGGTTACTGCGAGGTCTGGATTCAGTATCCACTTCATTGCCCAAGCGCACCGTGGTGCTCCACGTGCTATTGGCCGCGCCAAAACCAGAGTAGTCACCGAAGTCCTGCGTGGAGGCATTACAATCTGAGAAGGCCACCGCATGGGGACCGCTCAAGCTGGTGGTGAGTTTGCGAATCAGGCTGCCAGAGGCAGAAAAGACATCCAATTCGTTTTCGCCATAGTCCACCACATACAGGTTACCATCGGGGCCCCACTTGATGCCAGTGTAAGGATTGGAGCCCGAATCCAAAGTCACAAACGTGCTGCGAGTATTCCCAGAAAGATTGATGGCATCCACGCGACCATTACCAGCATTGTTATTCAGCACGTTGACGTATAGACGATCATCAGGCCCCCAGGCGAGACCACGTGGATATTCACCCGCTGGCCAGGTGGCGATGGTAGCTAAAAGGGTGCCGCTGCTGTTATACTGGCGCAAAGAACCACCCGAAATGTTTTGGGTGATGTAGAGTTTTCCCGACTCATCGAACACCAACCCTGCAGGGCTGCTGGTGCTGAGCACGGTGCCCAGGACTTCACCCGTCGTTTGGTTAAAGCGCAAGACATTGCCCGCATTCTGGTTGGCAATGTAGATGCTGGAGTCGAGCGCGACCGCCATCTGGTAGGGAAAATTCAAGCCTCTGCCAGCGGGCACGAGGGTGCTGATGAGATCCCCCGTGAAAGGATTGTGCTTCGTGATGGTGTTGGAAGAACCATTCGCCACGAGCAAGGTATTGTCACTCACCCGATACCCATAGTTAGGCGCACTGAGACCGGAAGGAGTCCAGGTGACAAGGTGAGAGCCATCGGTCCCGCTGAATCGGCTGATGGTGTTGTTGTTATAGTTCACCACCACGACGGCAAATTCAGGGCAAGCACTGACGATGGAGGCTAGGTGGTCTTCCACTTCGCCGACACCGCTCGTAGTGGCTGCACCGGGGCTGGCGGTGGAGGTCAGACGCACACGGACACCGATCATACCTTCCATAGCCGTGGCTGGCACCGTGACATTGATGACGCGGTTCACATTGTTTGTCCCATTCGCCACGGAAAGGTTGGTGGCCACCTGCTCCGTACTGCTCAGGGTGCCATCGCCATTCCAGTCCATCCAGGCATTGAGGTAGGCTGTGGAACCACGTGTATTCGTGACACGCACCGTCACAGTGCCGGCTTTCCCCTGCACCAGAGAACTGAAGGTGACGCCATCTTCATCATCACTGCCAAAAGTATCATCACCGGCGGCGATGTTATCGGTAATAGCAGCACCTTCAGCATCCACGAGTGTGCCGATTCGAAGCCGACTGTTCACCGTGCTGCTGGCATTGCTGAACATGTTGTAATCCCCGAAGTCCGAGGTAGCAGCATTGATGGTGATGCTGTAG
The DNA here is from genome assembly GCF_014203045.1 of Prosthecobacter dejongeii. Classification (NCBI taxonomy): domain Bacteria; kingdom Pseudomonadati; phylum Verrucomicrobiota; class Verrucomicrobiia; order Verrucomicrobiales; family Verrucomicrobiaceae; genus Prosthecobacter; species Prosthecobacter dejongeii. The sequence goes on along the minus strand of NZ_JACHIF010000002.1, from coordinate 348,950 downwards.
GCGCGGGTGCCGATACAGCCGCTGGCATCCACAGCCTGCACCGTGACACTGGAGGCCCCCGCCGTGGTAGGCAGGCCAGAGATTGCTCCGCTGTCGGCATTCAGGGTTAGGCCAGAAGGCAAGCTGCCACTGCTCACGCTATAAACATACGGAGGGGTGCCTGCCGAGGCCGTAACGGTACCGGTGTAATTGAGCCCAAGGGTGCCATTCCCTAATGTGGTGGGGGCCAGCGTGACGACCGGGCAAACCACCAGGCGCACGGTGGCACTGCCGGTGCAGCCGACACTGTCCGTAGCCGTGAGAGTGATGTCCGTGCCTGCGCCATTGGCACTGGCAGCTTTTCCACCGATGGTGCCGGTATCGGCATTTAACGTTAGGCCTGCTGGCAGCGTGCCACTGGTGACTGCCCAGGTATGAGGGCTGGTCCCGCCGGTGGCTGTAAAGGTCTGGCTGTAAGTGACATTGATCACCGCATTTGCCGGGGTGGTGGGGGCGATGGTGATGGGGGTGCAAAGAGGGGCCGTGGTGTAACTGCGGGTGCCCACGCAGCCTTTGGCATCCACGACACGGAGGGTGAAAGCCGCAGACGCTGGACTAGAAATCGTGCCCGAGATCACACCTGTATTTGGATTTAACGACAGGCCCTGTGGCAGGCTGCCACTGGCAAGACTGTAAACATAAGAGCCTGCACCGCCTGTGGTGGTCAGCGTCTGCGAATAAAAAGCGCCGAGGCTGCCGGTGGCCAGGGTAACGGGGTTCAGCGTCAGCGTGGGGCAGTTCTGCTGAAAGAGCATGGAGTCCTCCACCGTGGCGAGGTTCCGCCCATAGATGCTCATGGTTAGGCCATCTGCGGAGATGCCGTCGCCGCCATTGTAGAGATTCCAGCCGTAGTAGCTGGAATCAATCGCGGTGTGGCCATCGGTAGCCAGGAGATCTATGAAGGGGGTGTAGTTGCTGATCGGGTTCAGCCACATCACCGAAAAACTGCCATTGCTGGCAGCGGTATGGATGGAGCCTAACACGCGGCCAGTATCACTCACAGCGCCCACCGTTCCCCCCAGAGTATCTCCAGAGCGGAGCGGCAAATTCAGACGCAAGCCCTGGACTGTGTCATAAACGAAAGGGCCCAGGAGGCAGTCATTTTCAACCTCACTTGTGCCGACGTAGCGCCCATCGGGGCTCACTTTACCGCCCCGAATAAAACCAAAACTGGCCACTGTGGTATTCCACCCCGTCGCCACACTGCCACGTAAGATTTTACCAAACCCATTGTTATCCACCACCAGCAAGACGGTGCCATCCGCTGAGGCGTCCATCACTTCCTTGACCCCGGGGATGCTAGTCCGCACGCGAGTGTTGAGGTTCCAGTAAACCCCTTGGCTGGGCGTTGCCCCGAGGGGCCCATCTGCATCCGCCATGCCGAAGGCATAGGCACTGTTAGACGTGATGGCGGTGGGGATAGCCGTGAGGGTAGCACTGGCCGCATTGTAGAGGGACGTCACTGTACCCGCACTGCGATCATAGAACCAAGGGATGATATTGACGACATTCCCGGAAGTCCATTTTTCATAACCCACCACGTCCCCTTCATTGTTCACGTCTTTGCCATGAGCGTAGGGATGGGAGGTGGCTACTTTGGGGATGTCCAGCACCACTGGCATGCCGGTGGTCATGAGAAAGCCGCGTGTGCTGCTGCCAAAGCGTACCCCCGTGGCATAGCGACCATCTGGCGAGATGGCCATGATATTTTGGGAAAGCGAATACGCTTCTCCCCCCAAAACGTCACGACCGATGCGCGTGACTTTGTACTGGGTGCCCACAGTCTGGGCGGCACTTTGGCTGACAAGCCCCAGCATGAAGAAGAGAACACTTAAAATCACTCCTATGGACTGGCGACTTACGATCACAGCCTTAGGCGCGACCGAAAATGTGTCGCCCAACAGGTAACGGAAGCCGCAGAGAATGCCCATTGTATGAAGAATCACCGCATTCTAACCACACTCAATATAATTTCAATAATTTTTGACCCTTATAGTTAACTTTTCTTAATTTTCACAAATTTGAACGTGTAGGAAATGAAGAAGCCGGATCTCCTAAAAACGAAAAGCGGTGTTGGCAGGAAGCCAACACCGCAGATTTTAAAATGAAATGTCTCGACGGGGAAGTTACGCCCCGCGTAATTTCGACACGTCGTAAAGGCTCATCATGGAGGCGATCACCTCATCCCGTCGGCCTTCTTTGAGGGCTGAAAAAGTGGTGTGATTGCCGGGTTCAAATTTAAAATGTCCGCTGCGGCTACGACGCAAAGCCGTGAGATGAGCCCCGCAACCGAGCTTTTGGCCGATGTCATGCGCGTAAGTGCGGACGTAGAAACCTTTGCTGCAGACCACACGGAAGTCCACATCTGGCACAGCCACGTTATTGAGCTGGTAATCATAGACGCGGACGAAGCGGGGCTTGCGCTCCACTTCCACGCCCTGACGTGCGAGCTTGTAGAGGGGCACGCCATCAATCTTGATGGCACTGACCATGGGCGGAGTCTGGTAAAAATCTCCCCGGAAACCATCGAAGGCCTCGCGGATCTGGGCTTCAGTGAAGGCAGGCACAGGTTTTTCCTCCAAGATCTCCCCTTCCCGATCCTGAGTGCTGGTGGTGGCCCCCAGGCGCAGGCTGCCGATGTATTCCTTGTCCTCACTCATGAGGAGGTCCTGCAGCTTCGTGCCATTGCCGATAACCAGGATGAGCATGCCGGTAGCCATGGGATCGAGCGTGCCACAATGGCCGATCTTTTTGGTATTTAAGCAGCGGCGGGCCACGGCCACCACATCGTGGGAGGTCATGTCCGGATCTTTGTCCACTAGGAGGACACCGTTAAGCGAGTCGTCTGACTTCATGTTCTAAAGCTGTCAAAAAGGTTTCTGCGGCCTCCTGGATGGGGCCTTTCATGCGAGCACCGGAGGCGAGGCGATGGCCGCCGCCGCCAAACTGCCCACACACCGCGGAGACGTCCAACCGCTGGTCTTTCGACCGGGCGCTGACACGGATTTTGCCATCGGCCATTTCTTCAAAAATCACGGCCGTGACCACACTGTCAATCATCCGCAAGGTATCAATCATCCCCTCGGTATCCCCAGGTTGCACCTGCACCTCGTCCATCAGGGCACGAGTAAATTGCCAACTGGCGATGCGGCCTTCTGCCCGAAAATCCATCTCATTGAGCATGGCGCGAAGCAGTTGCAAACGACGGGCCGGGTAGGTCTGGTAGAGCAATTGCGCCAGGCGGGAGCTATCCAGCCCTGCGGCCAGCATTTCCCCGGCGATGTGATGCGTACGGGCATTCGTGCTGGAATACTGGAAGGACCCTGTATCCGTACTGATGGCCGTGTAGAGATGCTGCATCACCGCATCGGTGATGGGAAAACCACCCGCTTTCAGCAACTCGTAGATGATCTGGCCCACCGCTGGCTGGGTGCCGTCCACATGGTTGAGGTGGCCATAGCCTGGGTTCGTAGGGTGGTGGTCAATGTCTATGAGCAGGGGTGCACGGGCCAGGGCGGCCTTCGTGTGCTCGCCCACACGTTCGTGAGTGGCCGTATCCAGAGCCAGGGCCACATCCACCTCAAAGTCCGCATAGGGAGGGGTGAGGATGGTCACCGTTTCGGGTAAAAAGGCCAGATTCAGAGGCACTCCATCTTCCAGCAGAGCATACACCGTCTTGCCCATCGCCCGCAGACTGAGTGCGAGGCCCATGACGGAACCGAGGGCATCCCCATCTGGCCGCACATGCGCGGCGATGGCGATACGCTGGGCAGGACGCAGAGCGTCAGCGATCTCGGAAAGGGATGTCTGGATGGTGGACATTTTGGGCGGGTGTTCACAAAGCACTCACCGCGAAAGCTGCAAGGGGAAGATGCGTTTGGCCACAGGCACTTTCCACCCCAGCTTTCTAGGATTCGATGGCCACACGCATGATTGGGGCGTAACTTCCTTACCCTGTTATGAACTGGCTGGCCCATCTTTTTCTTTCTGAGCCGTGCCCAGCTTTCCGCATTGGCAATGTGCTACCAGACCTGGTGAAACAGGCTCAACTGGTTTCCTTGCCGGAGGCTTACCAGCGCGGTATTCGCCAGCATCGGCGGATTGATGCGTTTACGGACACGCATCCGGTCGTCCGCCGCAGCATCCTGCGTTTAGGACCGGAGTACCGGCGCTATGGCGGCATCTTGACGGATATGTTTTATGACCACTTTCTGAGTCTTTCCTGGGCCTCGTTCTCCCCGCAGCCGCTGCCGCTTTTCACGGCCGAGGTTTACGCCTCCTTCGATGATCACCGGGAAATGATTCCCGCAGAAGCTCATCCGCCTCTGGATGGTATGAAGGACGAAAATTGGCTAGGCAACTATGGCGAGATGGAGGGGCTGGCGGATACCCTACGCCGGATCGGCCTGCGCTTTCGCCGCCCCGTGAATCTAGCTGCTGCGATGAAGGTGTTTCAGCAGGAGTACGCGGGTATCCAGGAGGACTTCCACGAGTTCTTCCCTGCCCTGACCCGACATCTTGCTGAGCGATGAGTCCTACTGTACCTTCTTGCCATTGCCCAGCAGGTTGGAGCCGATCTGGTTGTCATTGCCACCAGTGACCACCAGGGAGGGTTCCTTGGACTTCACATCCGCCATCCGGTCATCGCGGATGATGTTGTCGCTGACGAGGCTGCCTTCCACCCCTTCCAGCAGGAGGCCGATGCTATCGCTATCTAGGATGCTGTTGTTGGTGATCATGAGGCGACGTCCACCCAGGATCTCCACCGCAGCACGCTTGCGCATGACCCCGGCGATGATGTTGCCAGAGAGAGAGCTGTCAGCGCAGTTTTTGAAAACGAGGCCATTGTTCTCGGAGTTCTGAAAGCCATTCACCAAGTAACGCGGGTTGCGGTCGAAGTTGTTATTGCTGACGATGAGGTGCTCGCAGTTTTCGGCTAAGATGTCGTGTTCAAAACCTTCCCAAAAGGTATTTCCAGTGATGACGACGCCCCGGGATTCTTTGACCTCAATGTTCACCCGCACGTCGCTGAAGACATTGGCGCTGATGGTGACATTGCCCTCACGGGTGTGGGCACGGCCCATCTTGCGTTCCAGGCTGGGATCGGTGCCAGCTCCGAGGATGCGGATGTTGGCAGAGCCGGGGGCCTTGCTGGTGTGTTGGAGGGTGCAGCCGACGATGGCCACTTCACCGATGGAGCCACCTGTGGAATCCAGTTCCACATTCGCAGAGGGTGGGGAGTCGGCATGGTGATTTCCTTCGATGTCGCAAGTTCCAATGTGGAGGTTTCGGACGTTGCCACCGCGTGACACCACACCCCCACCCCGGTTGTAGCTGATGTGGCTGCCTACGATGTTGATCTGGTGCAGGTTGAGGTTGTCCAAAAACACACCGATCCCGGAGTTGTCATAAAGATGGCAGTCGCTGATGACCACGTTGCGATTGCGGGGCGTGAGACGGATGCCATGGCGGCATTTGCTGACCACTAGCCGGTGAAAGGTCACCTGCATCGTGCCGCCCACTTCCACGCCATCCGCCTCAGGATGGCCACCGAAGATTTCCAGGCCACTGATCATGGGCGTTCGCTCTTGCGCCCAGACTTCGGGCTTCAGCGAGGCAGGGGCAGCAGTGCCTTCGTGGTGCCCCGTCACACGGAAGGCCGGGCCCGGCCCGGTCATGATAAAACGGGCAGTGCCGTCACTAGACAGGCCCGTCAGGCCGGTCTTGGAAAGATCCACCTCGATGGTCTGAGTCAGCTTGTAGGTGCCTTTGGGGAAAACCAGGCTGCCTTTTTCCAGCACGGCTTTCTGGATGGCCGCCGTGTCATCCGTCTGGCCATCGCCCTTGACTCCCAGAGTCAGAACATGGGTCTGAGCGAGAGCGACAGAGGCACTGATTGCGAGCAGGCAAAGAAGGCGTAACATCTGATGTAAACGCCACTCATCGCCAAAATTCACATACGACAATGCTGCCGAAGAATGATTTTGTGAACCTATCGGCGGCGACGTCCCAAAAGGGCCATCATTCCGAAGAGGAGCAACAGAGCGCGGCTGGGCTCAGGAATGAAGACGATGACAAGGCTGCCGGTATGGATGAACTGGCTCACATCCCAGAGGTAACCAGTGCCGCTGATGTCAGGAAGATTGAACTGATCGAAGTCATCGCTGGCACCATCGCGATTTCCGCCCACTTCAAAGCCGGTGAAATTGGTGGCTACCAGGGTGGCCCAATCCAGCAAGTTAAAGACCTGACCCGCAGTGGGGGTGAAACCCACATCTTCCACGGTGATATTGCCGCTAAAGGTGAGAGTGGAACCGCTGCCCCCATTAAAAACGAGGCGGTCATGGTCCCCACTGCCGGTGATGGCCTGGATGTAAGATTGATACCCAGGCGAGCCGACGATGTTACCGCCAAAAGAGGGATCGAGCACGCCTTGATTGGTGGCACTAGTGATGCTGAGGGTGATGCCAGAACTGGAGGCAAACTCATAGATCCCCACGCCGGAAGCCGGGGAGAAAGTAAGAGTGCCATTGCCCGTATCAGACCCGGTGGTGATGTTTCCCGCCTGGAGACCCGCACCTTCTTGCAGGGAGAACGAAGAGGCCTGCACGGTGCCCGTACCCACGAACTGCGCACCGTAAGAGACAAATATGGCCCCGGTGCCAGTGAAGCCCCCTGAGCCAACTTGCAGCGTCCCTGTGAGGACCTGAGTGATGCCAGAGTGGGTATTGGCAGTGCTTGTGATATTCAGGACTCCAGAGCCGATCTTGTTAAACTCACCGCTGCCTGAGAAAGCATTGCCGATGGTGAAGGTCTTGTTAGGCTCCACTTCCACTGTGCCGCCATTCGCACCGAAGGTGATGCCGCGATTCACATCGTCCATCACAAAAGATTCCGCAGCAGCGAGGGTGCCGCCATTGAGGGTCAAATGGCCCGGATTAAAGACTGCTGGGTTGCTGCCCAGGTTCCGCTCATCACTGAGGCGCAGTTTGCCAGCATTGATGGTCGTCGTGCCTGTGATGGAGCCTGCGGAAGTCGAGGCTTCGCCAGGGGCAAACCCCGTCAAGGTCAGGGTGCCGGTGCCGTTTTTGACGATGTTCAAATCGTAGTCACTCGTGCGGCGCTGGAAGTGGTTGACGGTGGTGTTTCCGCTGCCGTTAAACACCATATTGAGAGCGGTCGTGGTGTTGCCAGAAAGGCGATGAAACATGATCGAGTTCGAAAATGTCAGCGTTCCATTGTTGTAGATATTGTAGGCTGGAGCGGTGCCATTCGCCACACGGAGCTGGGCATTGAAAATTTGTGTGCCGCCTTGGACGTCCAACGTATCACCGTAAGAATACAGCACCCCTCCGCTGCCGGTATTGACGACGAAGTTTTGCTCGCCGCTGAAGTAGAGACTGCGCACGTTTCGGTCCCCATCAATGGCCGTCGTTAAGTTACTGGCCAAGCCCTGGAAAAACACATCATTGCTAGCTGTCGGGACGGTGTTGACTTGCCAATTCGCAGCCGTGGCCCAGGAGCCGCTCGTGCCACCCAGCCAAGTGTGGTTATCAGCGATCTTGTTGATGGAAATGGTGCCGTCGTTGAGAAAATTCGTGGTGACCCAACCATACCCACTCGGCAAAGGCGCGATGTTGCTGAAGTCGAAGGTAAACTCGCCCGTCTTGGTGGCTGAGCCGATGCCGCTCCAGTCAATGAGCTGCCAAGTGCCTGCACGCCAAGGAGCATGAGCGCCCGTGACATCCGCAAGCGAAATGGTGCCGCCGAGCGTGATGGAGGCTGCCTGCGTGGTGAGGCTGAGCAAGTCGGCCTGCCCGAGGC